>JBGVDK010000133.1:0-20731 GCA_045119355.1 Faecousia sp. | reverse complement strand
CAATGCCGGTCAGTACCATCTCGTCGTAGTTGTTTCCTTCCAAATCATATCCCAAGCCAACTTCATTCTGCTCCTGGTCATAAACCAGCCAGAAGTGATAACGGTCATCTTCCGCCATGCCAGGCCGCCATACATCCACACACAGGCGGAGTTGGTCATAGCAATTATCTGGCTCAAGTTCCGGATAGGGCCATATTGTCACAATCTCATAATGCCACTCCGAACGGAATTCCGGCTCTAAAACGCTCCAGGCAAAGGTGTCTGAATACAGGATGTAATCGATAAACAGCCCCTTGATGGTTTCATCCACGCCTAAGGGATCCTCCGCTCCGTAGACCCAAGCGGAAATCTCCTCACGAGGAATATCCGTGAAGTAACGGGTTTTCACTTCGCCGTAGCGCATGATGTCATTGCCATCATAGATCGTAATCTCGTAAGCCCTGTAAGTGCCGTCCTCCTGCTGTCGGGTGTGACAGGTTAGGGAAGCCGCCGCGTCTGCATAGAGCTTCAAATGCCATTTTTCCGGATACATTTCCAGGAAACCTTCCTGGGAGTCGATGAATTCCGCGAAGATTTCCAGAAAATCATAGCCGAATTCATTGCACAGATAGTTCTCTGCATTGGGCAGACTCAGTAGTTTCTTGTACGACGGAGAATTTTCAATGGAAAACTCCATGGGCGGCTGGGTGGTTTCCGGAACGGTGGTGGGGGGAATCGTGGTCTCCGGAACCGTTGTAGGCGGAACTGTGGCAGGGAGTGTTGTTTCAACATCAGGTTCGGTTATGGGAGCGGTGGAGGCCGGTACCGTTGGGTTGGTATCAACAGCAGTTGTGACAGGAGGCTGTGTTTCCTGAGAAGACGGCTCCTTCTCCTGCTGGAGGAATACCAGCAACAGGATGCCGCACACAACTAGGGCAATCATGATGCCCAGCCAGCACATTTTACGGCGACGCGCTCTCTCCCGCCTTCTTTTTCTCCTCGCATCCACGGAATAGTCAGAACTCCGGACATTAGGCCGACTCCGATTCTCATCCATAGCGCACGCCTCCTTTCCATGATTAATTATTATATCATGGAAGACCTAGTCCTGCAACAGTATTAAGAATATTGGGCAATTACTGCTGCACCGCTTGTGACCACACCATAGGGGTCATAGAAGCGAAGGCCTCCGCATCGGGGATAATCTCTTTCATTCGGGCCATAGAAATAGCCATTGTACTTCCCCTGAGAAGCAGCTTCCAGGGTCATATTCTTTTCCCCTGAACTGTAACCCGAAGGATTTGTTTCAGGTCTTCCAGTGAATACGCACACATGGAGATGAGGAGGGTACTCATCAGGCTTTCCCCATCCGGAACCTCCAACAATACCAAGAGTTGAGTTTGCATTCACTACATCACCGGTTTCTACGCTAATGCTACTCATGTGACAGTAAGTGGAATAAAAATATGTTTCATTCTCAGGATTGAGCAGATGCCGTACGCATACAGATAGGCCGTTAGCCTTACTAATGTCATCGTTAACATCAATAACTTCTCCTGCAAAAAGAGGTTTGATTTCAGTGATCCGCTGCATATCATAGCCGAGATGGCCCTTAGCGTTTGTATCTGTGTCATTAAAACCTTGGGTTACAATAGCACCACCCATAGGAAGATTAGAGGGGATAATTTCGTACTCCTTAAAGGTATTGTAATTAGACATCGCCCCAATGTCCACACCATCTTCGGGTGTATTGGATTCGGGTGCACCCTGGAGAGAATGACTGGGATAATAGCCACGCTTCTTGTACGAAGACCCGGTTACGCTGTACTCAATGAGTTTATAACCATCTTCTTCGTATCCGAGATCAGTAACACTTTCTTTTGCACTTATAGATCCAACCGAATAATACACAGAAGGAGAAGGGCCGGAGTATACAGTTCCTCCGCTAGTTGCGGTGAGAGTACCTGCTCCCCTGCTGTGAGGCAGGTTGCTGGTCGAGGAGAGTTCGGTGGTCGATACAGGCACGTACCCTCGCTTTTTTGTGCCAGATCAGCATAGTCACCGCCAGGGCGGTTGCAATTACTTTCTTCATTTGCATTTCCTCCTTGTAGTATGGTGGTTGATCACGGTCATCGGCAGCACCTTCGCCGCTTTCGACCATAGCGCAGAAACCAGCGCCCTTTTTGATATGGCATTAAAACCTCCTGAAATGAAAAAAGCCGGTCCCCTCAGCTACGAAGGAACCGGCACGATTGGGACAATCTTCCCACCAAAAGGAAACGCCGGAGATCCGTCAGCCTGGTGCTGGGAATCTCCGGCAAAAGGGGGAGGGACAGATTGAAACGAACAAGTATATGGTAGTGCCCTTTTCTGGGCATCAAAAAAGCCGGGTCACTGGAGCATTACGCATCCAGAAACCCGGCTGAAATTTCAATTGATAATTTTCTGAAAACTCAAATTATTTTGTGTGCCCTTTTTTAAAAATGGGCCATTTGAAAAAGGGCGCTGCCCGAAATGGGATAACCACCCTGCCGAACGGGGTTCAAATCCCGTTTGCATCCTTGAAAGCCACGGATGCATCTATGGAATGAAAGAAGTTCGTGTTCACATTTTACCGTTGAACTCCGAACTCTCTTGTTCCTAAAATAGGGGTATATAAAAAGAAATACACTATAAATGCCACTTTTTCAAGCTTGCATCTATAGTGTACGTTCTTTTGGCAGAGGATGAGGGATTCGAACCCCCGCGAACGGAGTCAGAGTCCGGTGTGCTACCGTTACACTAATCCTCTATCAATATTCTGACTTTTTTGCCACTGATCTCTCAGCAACATGGATTATTATACTCAGATTCCCCGAAAAGTCAAGCACTTTTTTCAAATTCCCAAAAATATTTTCCGGGCAGGTCTCCCTGCCCGGAAACAACTCATTACACGCGCTTCAGCACCACAAAGCTCTGCTCGGGCAGAACCACCTTCTCGCCCTCCACAGCGGGAGCGCCAATGGTGTACACAGCCTCATAAGCGCCGTCCAGCCCCAGCTCCAGGGTATCCACGCCGGGGTTCATGGCAACCAGCATAGTTCCACGCTTGTAGGCGAAGATCCGGCTGCCCTTCTCGGCGGAATAGACCTCGAAGGGGCTGTAGTTGCCCAGCTCGGGGTACTTCTTTCTCAGAGCGATCAGGCCCCGGACGAAGTTCAGCATGGACTCGGGGTCCTTCTCCTGATCCGCCACATTGGGAGCGCAGTCCCGGCCATCGATGGGCAGGTACAGGTCGCCGTCAGTCTCGGAGAAGCCCTTGTTCTTGCCGGAATTCCACTGCATGGGGGTCCGGGCGCCGGTACGGCGGTAGGAGCCCTCCTTGGTGGGCAGGACCCGGTTGATCATGCCCAGCTCGTCGCCGTAGTACAGGAAGGGCGCGCCGGGCATGGTGTAGATCCAGGCATAGGCCATCCGGCACTCGTCCTCGCTGAGGCCCGCGGTGGGACGGAGCATATCATGGTTGCAGGTAATCAGGCAGTAGAGGCCCTTGTCCTTCGTCAGCTCATACTTCTCCACATAGTCGTCCAGGAACCGGCAGGCGTCGGAGCCGGAGTGCTTAGCGAAGTAGCCGCCGTTCTCGCTGATGACCTGACCGTCGGGGGTCTCGCTGAAGTCCCGCATCATGGTGGAATAACCGTTGCCTCTCCATTCCAGGAAGAAGTCCATATCAAAGCCGCAGTTCAGGGCCTGGGTGGGCTTATTCCACTCAGAGACGAAGGCGGCCTCGGGATACTCCTCGTGGATGGGCAGGAGGATGGACTTCCATACTTCCTGGGTGCCCTCCTTATTGGGGCCGTCCAGCTTGACCAGGGAGTCGGCCATATCCACACGGAAGCCGTCCGCGCCCTTATCCAGCCAGAAGCGGATCACGTCGGCGATGGCCTGACGGGTCTTCATGGGATCGGGAGCGTCAATGGGATCCTGCCAGGACTGCTCGGGCTTGTAGAAGCCGTAGTTCAGGGCGGGCTGGCACTTGAAGTAGTTCAGCACGTAGCAGCCGTTCCGCTCGGTCTCGCCGGCGATGTAGGGCAGAGGGAAGGCGCTGTCAAAGGTGGAGTGGGTCCAGATGTACCGGCCGTCCAGCTCGGTCTTCTCGGCCTTCTTGGACTCGGAGAACCAGGCGTGCTCCTCGCTGGTATGGCCGGGGACCAGGTCCAGCAGGATGTGCAGGCCCAGCTTGTGGGCCTCGTCGAACAACCGCACCAGGTCGTCGTTGGTGCCGTAACGGGGCGCCACCTTCTTGTAATCCCGGACGTCGTAGCCCGCGTCCTTGAAGGGGGAGTCGTAGCAGGGGTTCAGCCAGATGGCGTTGCAGCCCAGGCTCTTCACATAGGGCAGCTTCTCGATGACGCCCTGCAGGTCGCCGATGCCATCGCCGTTGGTGTCGTAGAAGCTCTGGGGATAGATCTCATAAAATACCGCGTCTTTTAACCAGCTTGCAGCCATGTTTTATTCCTCCGTTGTCTCTTCCCAGGGGAAGGGTTTGTTTTTCAGTACGTTTTCCCGGATGTAGCGGAAGGTTTCCTCCTCGCCCTGGTCCCGCAGCATCATCAGCAGGAATTCCAGCTGCCGCTGAAGCTCCGGATGCATGATTTTCCGTTCTCTGGACCGGGCATAATACTCCCAGGCGGAGGCCTGGGTATAGGCGTCGCCCTGATAGGTCATGCAGGCGGCCCGCCGGTCCATGACCATCTCCACCAGATATTTGCGGGGCATGGGGCAGGATTCATACCGTCCCGTCTCCGGGGACATATCCGTCCAGTATTCATAGTGATGGCGGTTTCTTCCCTTGTGGTGCATCCAGGCGGTGGAGTAGCCCTTCTCCTGCCGTTCGGCGGCGTTGGGGCTCCGAGTGCCCTGATAGTACCGGGCGCCGACGATGAATTCTGTGGGAGAATACTTGGACAGGTCATGGGTCAGGCCCTGCCAGTACAGGCCCACCCGGAAGCAGCCCTGCAATACCAGCATTCTGTGATGGGTTATGGTCTTAAAATGCTGCCATGGTTTCAAGCTGTTTCACCATCCTCGTAATTATGTCGAAAAACATTATAGTCCAATCCGGAATATTTTGCAATAGTCAACAGTTGAATTTCAAACATTTCAATGGTACAATATGTGAAAATTAAAATTTTCGAAAAAGTTTAGAAAAAGAGGTTAACGAATGGAATATCAGAAATTTGGCGATACCTACGTGGTCCGTCTGGACCCCGGCGAGGAAATCGTACAGAGCATGCTGACTCTGGCAAATAAAGAAAACATCAAGCTGGGCCACCTGCGGGGCCTGGGCGCGGTGAACAACGTGACGCTGAAGTCCTTCCGTCCCGACACCAAGCAGTATCAGGCTCATATGTACCACACCGATCTGGAAATCGTGTCCCTCAACGGCAATCTGACCACTCTGAACGGCCGTCCCTATGCCCATATGCATATGTCCGTGGCCGACTTGGTGGGCCACGTTTACGGCGGCCATCTGAACAAGGCCGTGGTCAGCTCCACCTGTGAGATCTTCCTGAACGTGGTGGACGGCGTGGTGGACCGGAAGCCCAACGCCGAAATCGGCCTGAACCTGCTTTCTTTCGCAGAATAAGCAAATACGCAAGCCCGCAGACCGGACGCTGAAACGCGTCCGGTCCTTTTTTACCCCTCGCCCATCTCCTCCCGGAGCTTTTCCAGGGCCCGCTTCTCGATCCGGGAGACGTAGCTGCGGCTGATACCGATCTTCTCAGCCACCTCCCGCTGGCGGCAGGGGGCGCGGCCCATCAGCCCGTAGCGCAGGACGATCACCTCCCGCTCCTGATCGGTGAGGCATTTCTCCACCGCGGCCCGGACCCGCCGGGCGTTCTCCCGGGCGGTGAGCTGTTCCAGCATATCGTCGTCCTCCCGGATCACATCCATGAGAGACAGAGCGTTCCCCTGATCCCCGGACTCGATGTAGTCGGACAGCGACACGTCCTGGGCCGACTTCCGGCGGCTCCGGAAGTGCATCAGGATTTCATTTTCGATACATCGGGAGGCATAGGTAGCCAGACGGATATTCTTATCCATCCGGTAGGTGCTGATGGCCTTGATCAGTCCGATGGTCCCGATGGAGATCAGGTCCTCCTGATCCGATTCACTGGCGTAATACTTTTTCATGATGTGCGCCACCAATCTCAGGTTCCGCTCAATCAGTACATTCCGCGCTTCCAGATCCCCCTGGGCGGCCAGGCTCAGATAGTGCCGCTCCTCCTCGGCGGTCAGGGGATTGGGGAAGCCGCCGGTGGACAATCGCAGAGAAACCATCATCCCTCCCAGTGCAAGCCAGACTGTGGACATTTTCATCCATCACCTCCTGAGCCCATCCTACTCCCGACAGCAAGTCCCTATTCCGGGCAAATTCCCGCCCGCGCCTCCAATACGCCCTTGGCTTGGAGTGAGCTCCAGAATATATAATAGATATAAAGTGCGCGATCCCCCGAAAAAGCCGGAGGATCGCGCAGAAGAGGAATGAGGGGGTCCCCCTCCCGAAGGAAGGAGGGGGACCCGATGAAGAGGGAGATGACAACGCTTACGCGTTCTCGACAACGGCCTTATTCTTTCTGTTCTTCAGCAGAACAAATTCAGCAGCAGCCAGACCAACCAGGATGATGGCGTCCACAATGTAGAAGGTCATAACCCAGGTGGGGATCTCATTGGGATTGTAGTTGTTGTAGGTGTAGGAATTGACCATGGTGTACATGATGTTCTTACAGGCCTGACGCATAGCCAGCACGGAGGTGGCGCTCTCCTGATCGGTCAGGATGGCGTCGTTGCCGGAGGTTGCCAGCATCATATCCGTACCGCCGCGGATGGCGCGGTCAGCGTCCATGTAACCGTAGTTGCCGAAGTAATCGGACAGAACCATGCCCTGATGGCCCCACTCCTCACGGAGGATGGTGTTCAGCATCTCGGAGCAGGAACCCACCCACTCGGTGCCGAGGTAGTTGTAGGAAGACATGACGGTGATGGGGTTATCGCCAGCCTCCTTGATGCAGTCCTCGAAAGGCTTCAGGTAGATCTCACGGATGGACTGCTCGGTGGCCCAGGTGCACAGCAGAGCGTTCCGGTTGGTCTCCTGGTCGTTCAGGGCAAAGTGCTTGATGAAGGGATACAGGTCGTACTCGTACACGCCCTCGCACTCAGCGGTAGCCATGGCGGCGGAGAGGATCGGATCCTCGGAGTAATACTCGAAGTTCCGGCCCGCGAAAGCGGAGCGGTGCATATTCATGGAGGGAGCGTACCAGCCATCGATCAGCAGGTCACGGGCTTCCGCGCCCAGACCCTCGGCGGCCTTCTTGGCAACGTCGGTGTTCCAGGTGGAGGCGATGACGATCTCGGAGGGATAGCCCAGGCCCTTTGCGCCTGCGGCGTTGATGCCGGCAGGGCCGTCAGCGTCCAGCGCTTCCAGCTTGCCAACGGATGCGATGGCAGGAGAGCCGTAGCCGCCGTTGCCGATCATCTCAACCATGTCGGCAACACTGAGCTGATCCAGCAGATCCTCCCACATGGGATCGTCATAGTCCTTGCCCCGCAGGTCGTACAGGGTCAGGCCGTTGTTTGCGCCCAGGGTGGGCATCACATCGTCGGGATTGTTGTACTGGTAGACATCATAAGTACCGTTGCCATAGACCTCGTACTCCGCGGACAGGGAGAAGTCGATGGGAGCGGCGGTAGCCTCGGCATAGTTTGCAAAGCCATCAGCACGGGACAGATAGGTGATCTCACCACGGCCGAAGTCCAGCTGATTCACAGCGGCAATCAGGTCGCCGTCACGGGGGTTGGACTCGTCGTAGACGATGTCGGAAGCAACGGTGTAAACCTTGGTATCCACCACATTGTGGGAATCGGTGCGCAGGCTGATCTCGTAATCGCCGGCCTCCACCACATAGCAGCCGTAGCCCGGATCGTCGTAGGAAGCCATATCCTGGACGGTGAAGCTCAGGGTCAGGGTCTGGCTCTGGCCGGGTTCCAGCAGATCGGTCTTGCCGAAGGCCACCAGGTTGACAGCGGACTTCTCAATGCCGCCGTTGGTGTAGGGGGGATTGTAGTACAGCTCCACCACGTCCTTGCCGGAGACGGTGCCGTTGTTGGTGACGGTGACGTCCACGGAGATGGTCTCGCCGGAGACCTTCAGCTCGCCCATCTTCTGGGTGAAGTCGGTGTAGCTCAGGCCGTAGCCGAAGGGATACTGAACGGTTTCCTCGTAATTCAGGAAGCCCTCCACAGCGGCAGTCTCGTAGAACCGGTAGCCGACGTAGATGCCCTCCACGTAGTTGACGAAGGAGACGATGCCGTCGGCCCGCTCCCACCATGCCTTGGCGGCGGAGGAAACATCCTCGGTGTTGTCATAGGCAAAGTGGCCGATGTTGTTGTAGTAGGGAGTCTGGGTCAGGTCGTAAACCCAGGTATCGGTGGTCTTGCCGGAGGGGTTGACGGTGCCCTTCAGGATATCGCCCAGGGCGTTGAAGCCGGTGGCGCCCACGCCGGGGCAGACAACCAGGGACTTGATCTGCTCATACTCGTCCACCCAGCCCATTTCCAGGGGGTTGGCGCCGTTGTAGACCACGACCACATGGTCAAAGTTGGAGGTGACCAGCTCCACCAGATCCTTCTCGGTCTGGCTCAGCTCCAGATAGTGGGAGCCGGGGCCGAAATCATCATAATCACCGTTGTTGCGGTACAGTGCGTTGGTGTACTTGGTGCCCTTGTTGTAAGAGCCGTTGGCAATCACATCCCGCTCGGCATCATAGGTGCCGTCCAGGACAGCGGCCATATCATGGGGCAGGTCAGCGCCCTCGCCGCCCACACGGCCGATGACCAGAACAGCCACATCGGAGTGGGCCTTGGCGTTGGCCAGCATCTCATCGGTATAGCTGGCGGCCACAGGCTCGGGCAGGGTCCAGTCCTGACCGTTGTTGATGCCGATGGCACCACGGTCAGCACGGTAAGCCTCGTAGAAGTTCTCCAGCTCATCGTTCAGCTCGAAGCCTGCGTTTCTCAGGCCGGTGAGCAGATCGGTGGCAGTGGAGGGGTCCACGGAGCCGGAGCCGGTGCCGCCGTAGATGGGAGCGGTGGAGGCCCAGCCGAAGACGTTGATCTTGGTGGTATCGGACAGGGGCAGGCCTTCATCCTCATTCTTCAGCAGGATGATGCCCTCCGCGGCGATCTCTTCCACCACGGCCTTGGAGTTGGCTGCGGTTTCCTCAGAGATCTCACCGGTATCGCTCAGGGCGATGGCAATGGTGTTTCTCAGGGCTCCCAGGCAGATGATGTTCACCATCATGCACAGGAACAGAACGAATGCAATCACAGACTGCACACGGATGAAGCCCTTCTTCGCAGGCTTCTTGCCGGCCAGGACCAGTGCCGCGATGAACGCGACCAGACCCACGCCGAGCACAATGAGTTGGGGACGGATCATGTTCAGGACACTGATCACGTCTTCCCATGCGACTTGAATTCCAAGCATTTTTTGTTTCCTCCTCTTTTATTTATTTGCGCCGGATAATCGCACCTCTACTATACCTGATTTTCTTAAGGATTTTTCAGATTGGTAAAATCGGTCAAATTTAGGTAAAATTGGGAAAATCCGCATCACGCCCAAAAAGAAACTCAGGCAGATTCACCAAGAACCCGCCTGAGTTTTTATGCAGTTTACCTGTTATCCCTTCACCTTCATGGGCAGGAGAATATCCAGACAGAAGATGCCGTCCCGGGCACGCATGATCAGCTCGCCGTCGTATTTCCGGACGATGTAACGGATGCTCTGGACGCCGAAGCCGTGGAAATCCTTGTCCGCCTTGTCCGTCACCGGCAGGCCCTCCCGGAATTCCAGGGTGCGGCTGCACCGGTTTTCCAGATGGATCATCACCATCTGGCCATGCTGGCTGATGTTCAGGCTCATGATCCGCTGCTCCTCCGGTTCCCGGAGCACGGATTCCAGGGCATTGTCCAGGGCGTTGCCCATCAGCGAGTAGATATCCGCCGGATGGAGATAGTCGATGATCCTGCCGTCCACCATACAGCTGAACTGGACCTGATGCTCGTCGGACAGCAGCGCCTTCTCCCGGAGGATGTAGTCCAGGGATTCACAGCCGGTGTGGTAAGTGGCGTCGTAAATGGACACCGCCTTCTGCACCTCCTCCAGATATTCCTTCCGCTTGGCCGCGTCGTTCATGGCCGCAAGGGCCCGGATCTGATGCTTCAGGTCGTGGCATTTCATGTTGATGATGTCGATGGCCTCTTTGGAGCTGCGCTGCTGGGCTCCGGCAATCTGGAGCATCTGCTCCATGGTCTTGTTCTCCCGCTCCAGACGGTTTTCCCGGAACAGATAGTATTCGATCAGCAGCACCAGCATACAGCAGAGCGTACTGTACAGCGGGCAGATGACCTGGGTCAGCACCTGGGGGTCATCCGACTCCGAAGAATAGAACACGCTGAGCACAATGGCCGCCAGCATGATGGTCATGGCAAGAAACACCATTCTCAGATCACCGGCCCGAAATTCCTCCTTCGGCCGGTTGGGCCGGATCACCAGAACGTACATCGCCCAGGCAGCCAGCACATAGGGAAGCAGCCGGAACAGCACAAAATCCGGAATAGGATTCATCAGCTCTGCAGAAAGGCCCGTGGCATAGCGGATGATCCGGGCCACGTTGAAGGCAATATGTTCCACCGCGTAACCGCCTGTGGCAATGAACAGCATCTCAATCCAGGGAAGGTCAAAGCAGAACCGCATTGCGCCCATGGTCAGCGTCACCAGGCCCAGATAAAACAAAATATGCAACAACGGGATCCTTCCCGGAACCATATGCAGCAGCCCATACCACAGGCTGCCCAACGCAAGGTAGGCGGCCAGAGCCGCGATGGCTTTTCCCACAAAATCCGGCTTCCGGCTTCTGCCCACAAGGAACACCGACTCGCAGATGATCAGCTGCATGGAGAACCGCAAAAACGAGATATAACCCATACTGCCCATCAGAATCCACCTCCCACATAATCCACATAATCCTGGGTAAATTTCTTACGCATCCGCCGGGACAGCGGCAGTTCTGTTGTCCCCACCAGAACGGTATCCTTCCCAATCCGCTCCACATGGCGCAGATTCACAAGGCAGCCGGAGGTACACTCCGAGAACGGAAACTGGTCCAGCTTCTCTTTCACGGACTGCATCGTGCCCCGCTCCTGGAAGCTCCCCTGCCCGGTGACAAAGCGGGCATAGTTACCGTTCTTCTCAATGTAGAAAATATCCGCCACCGGGACCTTGCGCATTCCTTCCCCATCGCTCAGGACCAGGGCTTTCTCCTCCCGTTTCCGGACGAAGCTCATGGCCCGTTCCAGCTTTCGGGCGAAGTTGAAATAGCCCACAGGCTTCACGATGAAGTCGATGGCATTCACCTCATACCCCGCAATGGCATACTGGGCCATGTTCGTTACGAAGACGATGCCCACCGCCTGGTCCTTCTTCCGGATCTCCCGGGCCACGTCCATGCCGTTGGTGCCCGGCATTTCGATATCCAGGATCACCACGTCATAATTGCTCCGGTACTCTTCCAGGAAATCATAGCTTGCCGTGTACACGTCCACGGTCAGCTGGGTCCCGCGTTCCGCTTGGTACTGTTTCAGATACCTTTCCAGAATGGACACATCATTCCGGTCATCATCCAGAACCGCAATCCACATAGCGCACCTTCTTCCCTCTTTTTTCCTTATCTTAGCATGAACGGTTTCTTTTCTCAAGCACGGAATTCGCCAAATCCGGGAGCTGCTGGATACGCAGTTAGTTAATTTAACCCGCTCAGTTTAGGTGAATCACACCAGCGGATTAGTTAAATGAAATCTTGACACAAGAATCGTTTCCAGATATACTGAAAAGGAAACAAAATAAAACGAGAGGGATACCTGTGGACAAGAAAGTAAGAATGGCGGACATTGCGGAGCGCTTGGGGATCAGTATTGTTTCTGTTTCCAAGGGACTGGCCGGAAAGGACGGCGTCAGTGAGGAGATGCGCGCGAAGATCCTGGCAACCGCGGAAGAAATGGGGTATGTGATGCCCCAGCCGAAGAAGACGGAGAAAGCCTCCTCGGGCAATATCGGCATTTTGGTAGCGGACCGGTTCATGGCGGACAACGCGTTTTACCCCGGGCTGTACCGTCAGGTGATGATGCGGTGCGGTGAGAGTGGGTATTCCGCCATTATGGAGATCGTTTCGGCAGAGGCGGAAGCCCGGTGCACCATGCCCGCCATGATCCAGGGCGGCAAGGTGGATGGCATCATCTTCATGGGCGAGCTGCACAGGAACTATCTGAAAACGGTGATCGGGTCGGAGCTGCCCTATATCCTGCTGGACTTTTACGATGAGGAACTGGATGCGGACAGCGTCACCAGTGACAATGTGGCCGGCGGTTTTCGGGTGACCAACGCGCTGTTACAGGCCGGACACCGGAAAATCGCCTATGTGGGCAGCATTTTTGCCACCAGCTCCATTATGGACCGGTATCTGGGCTATACCAAGGCGCTGTTACAGGCCGGAATCCCCCAGGACCCCGCCTGGCGGATCGAGGACCGTGGTGTGGACGGAAGATATATCCCCCTGGTTTTGCCGGAGCATATGCCCACGGCATTTGTCTGCAACTGCGATGAGGTGGCATACAATCTGGTGGATATTCTCCGTCGCAAGGGTTACCGTGTACCGGAAGATATCGCGGTCACCGGCTATGACGACCACCAGTTTGCCCAGATCTGTGATCCCGCGCTGACGACCTACCGGGTCAACGTGGAGGATATGGGCCGCATGGCGGCGGCACAGCTGATCCGCAAGATCAGCGGAAAGCGCTTCACCGGCGGAAATACCGTGGTGGGCGGAAAGTTAATTAAACGCAAATCTATTTAAGTAAACAGAAATCGTGGCTCTGCGGGGCCTGCGCCCAGAAGTTCCGGGTAATAGAAAATTGCTTGATTTGCGTGCAAATATTCCCGTAAAACAGGCTAAATGGAAATTTAGCCTGTTTTCTTCGTTTTACGAGGGGAAATAATGCACCAATGGAAACGATACAATTTAGTGAAAACAGAAAAGATTTTCCTGCGTATTGATAGGTGAATACATCAGGTATATACTGCAATTAAGCTAAATACAAATTAAACAGCAGTAAATTTAGCTAAACAATATTGAGGAGGAACTAAAATGAAACGTGTATTCGCCCTGCTGCTGGCCCTGGCTATGGTTTTTGCCCTGGCTGCCTGTGGTTCCAGCAAAACCAACGCAAACGACACTCCCGCAACCGACGCCAATGGTGAGGAGATCATCAGCGGCAAGATCACCTACCTGACCAACCGCACCGACCTGGACACCGACGGCACCTACGCGGCGCTGATCGCCAAGTTCAATGAGAAGTATCCCGATGTGGAGGTTGAAGTCCAGTCCATCACCGACTACGCCGGCGAGCTGGCTACCCGGATGCAGACCTCCGAGTACGGCGACGTGCTGATGATCCCCGATGCCGTTCCCAGCTCCGCGTTCTCCAAGTATTTCCTGTCCTTCGGCACCGTCGAGGAGCTGAGCGACAAGTACCAGGAGGGTTATCTGTACTCCAAGTGGTACGACGGCCAGGTTTACGGTCTGGCTTATATGTGCACCGTGCAGGGCATCGTTTACAACAAGGCCGTCTTCGCGGAGGCCGGCATCACCGAGCTGCCCAAGACCCCCGATGAGTTCCTGACCTGCCTGCAGATGATCAAGGACAACACCGACGCCATCCCCTACTACACCAACGCGAACTCCGGCTGGACCCTGGACCAGTGGGAGGACCACACCTTCGGCACCATCACCGGCAACGCCAACTACAAGAACAACGAACTGCCCAATGACACCGCCGCCTTCGAGGAAGGCAGCTCCCATTATGTGGTCGCCAAGCTGCTGTACGACATCATCTCCCAGGGCCTGTGCGAATCCGACCCCACCACCTGCGACTGGGAAGCCTCCAAGCTGATGCTGAACAACGGCGAGATCGGCTGCATGGTCCTCGGCTCCTGGGCAGTCTCCCAGATGAAGGACGCCGGCGAGCACGCTGACGACGTTGGCTATATGCCCTTCCCCTATTCCATCGACGGCCAGCAGTACGCTACCTCCGGCACTGATTACTGCTACACCATCAACAAGAACTCCCAGAACATCCCCGCTGCAAAGGCCTTCGTCCAGTTCATTCCCAACACCCTGGACGAAGCGGCCATCGTGGACGGCGCCTCCTTCCCCCAGATCTTCTTCAAGATCATTCTTCCCCTGCTGAAGCCCGCCATCGTTACCGTGATCATCATCAAGGGCATCGGCTTCTACAATGAGTTCTATACCCCCTACCTGTACATGAAGGACAAGAGTCTGCAGGTCATTTCCACTTCGCTGTACGCGTTCCAGGGTCCCTACGGAACCCAGTGGGAAGTGATCTGCGCGGCCTGTATCATCACCATGCTGCCGACCCTGATCATCTTCCTGCTGCTGCAGAAGCATATCTACAGCGGCCTGACCATGGGCGCGGTCAAGGGCTGATCAAAAAGTATCATAAAAAGGAGTGGATCCTTATGAAGCGTTCTGAAATCAACAAGGCATTGAAAGAGCTGGAGGCCATGTGCGAGGCCTACCGCTGCTACCTGCCCCCCTTCTGCCATTTCACCCCCGAGGAGTGGGAAAGCAAGGGGCACGAATATGACGAGGTCCGGGACTGCTGCCTGGGCTGGGACATCACCGACTACGGCATGGGTGACTTTGACAAGATGGGATTTTCTCTCATCACCATCCGCAACGGACATCAGAAAAGACAAGACAAATATCCCAAGGTCTACGCCGAGAAGCTGCTGTACCTGAAGGAGGGCCAGTATTCTCCCAACCATTTCCACTGGTACAAGACCGAGGACATCATCAACCGGGGCGGCGGCAACGTGCTGATCCGGGTGTATAACAGCAATCCCGACGAGTCTATCGACTACGAATCCGACGTCACCGTCCACACCGACGGCCGGACCTACACCGTTCCCGCCGGCACTCAGATCCGCCTGACCCCCGGCGAGTCCATTTTCATCCAGCAGTACCTGTACCACGACTTTGAAGTGGAACCCGGCACCGGTCCCGTCCTGCTGGGCGAAGTTTCCCAGTGCAACGATGACGCCAACGACAACCGCTTCAATCCCCCCATGGGCCGATTCCCTGCCATCGAGGAGGACGAAGCGCCCTACCGGCTGCTGTGCACGGAGTACCCTGCGGCAAAGTGAGGGAACGGTATGATCGATGTCGTAGCATTGGGCGAACTGCTCATTGATTTTGCCTGCCTGTCCGCCGATCCGGACGGCTATCCCACCATGGCGGCCCATCCCGGCGGCGCCCCGGCCAATTTCCTGGCAGCGCTGACCAAATTCGGCGCGCAGACCGCCCTGCTGGGCAAGGTGGGCACCGATACCTTTGGCAAGCTGCTCACGGTCACCCTGCAAAAGGCCGGGATCGAGACCCGGGGCCTCATCGCCACCGGGGAGGTCTTCACCACCCTGGCCTTTGTCACCTTCGACGAACATGGCGACCGGGAATTTTCCTTCTCCCGGAAGCCCGGAGCGGATACCTGCCTGACCTTTGAAGAGCTGGATCTCGGCCTTATCGACGAAGCAAAGGTCTTCCATTTCGGCACCCTGTCCCTGACCGACGAGCCCGCCCGCACCGCCACCCGGAAAGCCGTGGCCTACGCCAAGTCCAAAGGCAAGCTGATCACTTACGACCCCAACCTGCGCAAGCCCCTGTGGAAGGATCTGCGCGAAGCCAAAGAACAGCTGCTCTGGGGCCTCAAGCAGGCGGATGTGGTGAAGATCAGCGACGAAGAGGTGGCGTTTCTCTTCGGCCTGGGCGTTGAGGAGGGCGCGGCGCATATCCTGAACAACTATGGCGTGAAGCTGGTATTCGTCACCTGCGGCGCAGACGGCTGCTTCTTCCAAAACGCCGCGGCTCAGGGTCATGTACCGTCCCTGAGCGGGATCAAGGTCATCGACACCACCGGCGCGGGGGATATCTTCGGCGGCAGTGCTGTCTGGAAACTGCTTCAGCTGGGCAAATCCCCGGAAAGCCTCAACGAAGCGGAACTGCGGGAGGTCGTCCGCTTCGCCTGCACCAGCGCGGGGCTTTCCACCACCCGCCCCGGCGGAATTTCCAGCATCCCGAAATATGAGGACATCCTGTCACATCAAGCATAAGGAGAGCACATATGAATATCCAAAATTGGACCATGTATTTTGACGGCTTCGAGCCTTTAAAGTGCCATGCGCCCTGCACCATGTACAGCGTGCTGCTGGACCATGGCAAGATCCCGGACCCTTTCTATGGCCTGAATGAGCGGGAGCTCCAACATCTGGGTGAAAAGGACTGTGCCTTTGAGGCGGCATTTCCGGTGGATGCGCAGACTCTGTCCCGGGACGAGGTGGAACTGGTGTTCCACGGCCTCGACACCATCTGCCATATTTATCTGAACGGCAGACTGCTGGACAAGGTCAAGAATATGCACCGGACCTATGTTTACGATGTGAAGGACCGGCTTCGGGTGGGTGAAAACACCCTGCGGCTGGATTTCAAGTCCCCGGTGCAGTATTTTACCGAGGAACAGCGGAAGCACTACCTGTACATGAACAACGGCGACACCATCCCCGGCACCGCCCATCTGCGCACCGCCATGTACCAGTCCGGCTGGGACTGGGGTCCTACCCTGCCGGATATGGGCATTTTCCGGCCCATCGAGCTCCGGGCCTTTGACACCGGGCGGCTGGACTATGTACTGGTGAGCCAGAAGCACCACGACGGCGTGGTAGACGTGACGGTCCGGGCGGAGGCGTTCTGCGATCAGGACCATGAGATCTGGGTCACACTGGACGGAAAGCGGGCGAAGGTCATCGACGGCGAAGCTGTGATCCGGGTGGAGAACCCCAAGCTCTGGTGGGTCCGGGGCTACGGAGAACAGCCCCTGTACGACCTGCACACGGAACTTCTGGTGGATGGCAGGGTCATCGATACCGATCACAAGCGCATCGGCCTGCGGACCCTGACGGTCAGCACCCAGCCGGACGACGACGGGAAGGGCAGCGAGTTCTGCTTTGTGATCAACGGCGTGAAGATCTTCTCCATGGGCGCCAACTACATCCCCATGGACAACCTCCTGAGCCGGGTCACCCCGGAGCGGCAGGACCGGATGATCCAGTGGGCCCTGGACGCCAATTTCAACACCCTCCGGGTCTGGGGCGGCGGCTACTATCCCGAGGACCATTTCTACGACCTCTGCGACGAGCACGGCATCCTGGTCTGGCAGGACTTTATGGTGGCCTGCGCCAACATCTGGCTGACGGAAAAAATGGCGGAGGAATTTACCTGTGAGGCCATCGACAATCTGACCCGGCTGCATCATCATGCCGCCTTGGGCCTGCTCTGCGGCAACAACGAGATGGAGGACATGATCCTGGGCGGCGCCCAGAATACGGAGCTGGTGCGCCACGACTACCTGCACCTGTACGAGCATCTGCTGCCGGAGCTCTGCCGGGAGTATGCCCCCGATACCTTCTACTGGCCCTCCAGCCCCTCCTCCGGCGGTGGCTTTGAGGAGCCCGGCAACATTTCCCGAGGCGATACCCACTACTGGACCGTGTGGCACGGCGGCGTACCCTTCACCGCTTACCGGGAAAACAGCTTCCGGTTCTGCTCGGAGTACGGCTTTGAGAGCTTCCCCAACCTGAAGACCATCCGTTCCTTCTGCGGGGAGCAGGATATGAACTGCTTCTCCCGGGTCATGGAGAACCACCAGAAGTGCAAGGGCGGCAACGGCAAGATCCTGCGGTATCTGTCGGACAATTATCTGTATCCCAGCAGCTTCGAGAATCTGGTCTACGCCTCCCAGCTGATGCAGGCGGACGCCATCAAATACGGCGTGGAGCATTTCCGCCGCCAGCGGGGCTACTGCATGGGTTCCATCTACTGGCAGTTCAACGACTGCTGGCCCGTGGCCTCCTGGTCCAGCGTGGATTATTTCGGCCGGTACAAGGCCCTCCATTACGCCGCCCGGAAGTTCTACGCACCCGTTGCCATGGGGCTGTTCCTGGAAGGAGGCAGACTGGCCGTGAATATCTCCAACGAAACCATGGCGAACTTCCGGGGCACGATCCATCTGGCGCTGTGCAAGGCCGACATGACCGTGTTGGACGAGAAAACCCGTCAGGTAGAGGTAGAGGCGCTGACCTCTTCCGATGTGTACACCTACAAGGTAAGCTGTGAGGACATCTACGACAGCTACATTTATGTAGATCTGTACGACGAGCAGGGACGTTTCCTCATGCGCCAGGTGGAGATGCTGGTCCCCGCCAAACACTTTGGCTGGATTCGTCCCAACATCGACCTCCAGTTTGCGGACACGGAGGATGGCGTGGAGATCGCCGTCTCCTCCGATGTGTTCACCAAGGGCGTGTGCATCGATTTCCGGGAGCTTGACTGCGTCCTGTCCGATAACTTATTCGCCCTGACCAACGGGGAGCCCTACCGGGTGACCGTCAGGACCCAGCACAAAGCCCGGGAACTGGAAGAGCAGGTCATCATCAAGAATGTGTACGACATTCGGTGATTTGATTTCTTCCCTGAGGTGCCATCACCCTTAGCCACCCATACTTTTCCGATTCACAATCATAAGCCCGGCTCGTCATTCAAGGCAAGCCGGGCTTTCTCCGTTCTTTCATATCACACCAACACCGCATTCCAGCGCACCCTCGCCCTTCTTCCGCAATACACGCACACCATTTCTCCATCTGTCCGCCAGTGAAAACTTCCGCGCTTCCAGATCCCCCTGGGCGGCCAGGTTCAGATAGTGCTGCTCCTCCTCGGCAGTCAGGGGCTTGGGGAAGCCGCCGGTGGACAATCGCAGGGAAACCATCATCCCTCCCAGTGTAAGCCAGACTGTGGACATTTTCGTCCATCACCTCCTGTGCCCATCCTACTCCCGACAGCAAGTCCCTATTCCGGGCAATTTCCCGTCCGGCTTCCCGGCAAACCTCGTTCGTTTCCGGAAAACTCCCCGTAGACAAACCCTGAAAATCTGCTAAAATAGGAGGAAAACACCTCCGGAGGTATGTTATGGCAAGAAAATCCACCCTGGATATGACCCAGGGTAAGCCCCTCCCCCTGCTCGTCCGGTTCGCGCTGCCGTTGATGCTGGGGTCTTTTTTCCAGCAGCTCTACTCCTTCGTGGACACCGCCATCGTGGGCCGGGGCATCAGCGTGGAGGCCCTGTCCGCCGTGGGCGTGACAAGCTCGTTGAATTTCGTGATCCTGGGCTTTACCATGGGCGCGGCGGCATCAAAGGCGGCATGATCATTGAGGCGGTGGTGTGCTTGGGAACCTGGGCGGTGCTGGCCCTGCTGGACGAGCCGCTGGTGTATCTGCTCCTGGGCGAGACCGAAAGCGCCGAAGCCCTGGGGGCCATCCGGTATCTGAACATCGTGGCTCCGCTGTTCCTCCTTCAGGGGACCATGAAGGTCCTCCGGGGCGTGGTCCAGGGCATGGGCTACGGCTTCGCGGCCTTCTTCTCCGGGGTCATGGAGATCGTCGGCCGGATCATCGGCGGCGCGCTGGCGGTGTATTACGGCAGCTTCACCCTGATCTGCCTGTCCAATCCCATGGCCTGGGGCCTGTCCATGGTCTATTGCGCCTGTGCGGCCTTCTATTACCTCCGCAAGCACAGCAAAGCGGCCGCTGTACAATAAAAATGAATCCGACCTATGGATACGCTCCACAGGTCGGATCTTTTATATCCTGTTTCGGAAGGGCTTCGCCCGAGCCTTTATTCGGTTTCCTGGAAGTCCACAAAATATCTGCCCTTGTAGGTGAGGATACCGCGCATCCCCTCCTTAAGGCCGCCGAATTCCGTCTCATAGGCGTACAGCTCCAGGATTTCGCCGTCCTTCGTCCGGAAATTCACCGCAAAGGAATAACCCATCACGGAGCGTCCGGTCCCATGGGTGCCCGGTTTCACTTCTTTCGAAATCACAGCCGCCATGACGGTTTTCTCCGCTTCCAGGGCGGGCTTTTCCATCGTCCAGAGGACTCTCAGGTAAGCGACCACCAGCGCGCCGGCAGTCACATAAACCATCGCCAAAATGCCGTCACAGACCCCTTCCGGGACGACGCCGTACAGCAGTCCAGTCTGCTCACCCGCAAACAGGATCGTGCTGACAAACAGGGCAATGCAGACCCCCAGGGCAGTGTACACCACTTTAGACTGACTTTTCTTTTCTCCCTCGGTGGCGTAGGCCGCCACTTTCTTTAAGGTATCCTTGGTTTCCTGATCCATAATCTCGCTTTTCCTTTCTCCGTCGATGATCTCGCGGATGTCCACATCGTAAAAGTCCGCAAGCTCAATGAGCGTGGCCACATCCGGCATATTGCTGCCGGTTTCCCTCGATTAAAGATATTGGTTATGTACGAGTGCCTATGCCTACTTGCATAGGCACTCATATCGTTGTTTTTACTCAATTTTGCCGATGAAGCGGTAGTAGATGTCAATATCCTGCTCACGCATACCGTCCACGGTGGTAGCTTCGTGAATAACGATCTTTTCAATCAGCGTATTCAGAAGCTCCGCTGTCAGTTCGGTGGGATTGGCATACTGCTTGATAAGAGAAATCCATGTTTCC
>JBGVDK010000132.1:0-13691 GCA_045119355.1 Faecousia sp. | reverse complement strand
ATTTGAACAGTGTTTTTTAGCGGATTTTGCGATCCGCTTTCTTGTCATGCCCACTTTATAGAAAAAGTGCATCCCTTGCGGGATGCACTCATTCGCTATAGAGGTTTGCCGCCGAACAATGTCGCTAGCTTAATGACATTGCCCCCGCAAGGGGGCTTTTTGTCATACATCCCGATACCAGCGGGGAACAGGATTTGTCATCCCGTCGTACCATCCCAGGACCTGAGCGGCCTGTTTCCGCATAACCTGAATTTCCTTTTCCCCAAAGGAAACGGCCCAGGGGAGGGAACTCAAAGTATTGGAACAGATATACAGCGCCAGCAGGTTCCAGAATTCCATGGGAACCTCGCCGTCAAAATATCCGTCCATCATCCCAGCGGCGAACCGGGGCGCGGCCTGGGCGGACCAGACGATCCGGTTGAATTCCTCCCAGGGGTCCCCATGGTCATCCTTCTCGAAGTCGATAATGGTGAGCACGCCGGCCTTATCCACCATCATGTTGCCGATGTGGAAGTCCCCGTGCTGATAGCTCTGGAGCCGGTTTTTCAGCAGATGGCGGTTCTGCTCGATATGCCGGAGGAAAGCGTCGCCGCCCTCATATTTCAGGGGACAGCTTTCGTACATGGCGATCTTCCGGTCGATCTTCCGGTTGAACCGGGCCTCCCAGTCCTCCGTGTCGGCGGGCGCGGGGATGGAGTGGAGCTTTTTGGCGATCCGTCCGGCGTCCAGCCCCAGGGCATACTGGGCATCAAGAGGCAGCGTGGGGATATATTCCTCGGCGTCCCAGCCGTCGATCCAGGTGAGGATGGTGTAGGCACCCTCGTCGCAGGTTCCGAATTCCAGGGGAACGCACATGGGGATCCCCAGCTCTGCCACCCGGCAGGTCCGGCCGAATTCACCCTTCCGTTGTTCGTACTTCTCCATGGGAGAGATCCGGAGCAGGTACACATTTCCGCTCTCGTCCTCCGCCCGGAATTTCCGGTCTCCGGACCAGCCCTTCTCCACCGGGCTCCGGGAAACGATACGGTTAAAAATCATGGGAAACGCCTCCTTTTGCAAGATCTTTCCATATTACCGGGTCGTGGGGGAGAAGTCAAGATTTTGACAATAAAAAAACGCCCTTCCCGGGCGGAAACAGGCAAAAAAGAAGTGACCCTTGACTGTTGCTGCTTGCAACCAAACCAATCAAGGGTCACTTCTGTTCACTCTTGGTATCTAACATCTATTGGTTAACCTCTCTTTCTGCGGATTCAGACGTACATTCCGATCATCCAATTCCAGATCTCTCTTCAATCTTTTACATCATCACATTACATCAAGGAGTGTTTGTCTGTTTGTGGAATGGATCTATGGACCGATTTCGACGTCCGTATGGCTTCTTTGCTTCTTCGCTCTTGATCACGTTTCTTCGCTTTTAGCGTTCGGCTGTTTGAAAATCCATTTTCATTTGTTCTTTCGTTTCGGATCGTCGTATATCAGGAAATGAGTTGAAATTCTTTCTTCTTTTTCCTGGATTCCATGCTTCTTTTGGAACAACGCTTTATCGTAGGCTTCTTTTTTGGAGAATTACGGGTTTTCGTTTGGTTCATTTTGAAAATGGAATTTTCTTTGACCCTCTGGAATCACGCCTGTTTTCTGGATTTTTTGGATCTACAGCTTTAGCAGCGCTTCGCGTTTTCAACCAGCTTAAAAGGAAAGATGCCTTTTCGGATTACCTTTTGGGTATCTCCTTTATGGCTATAATTTAGCACAGCGTTTCGGAAATTGCAACCCGGAAGATTGTACAAGATTACCGGATTTCTTTCGTTTGAAAGAGAGAAATGTGTGAGATGTTACAAGCTGACAATTGACATTCCGGCCTGCGTTTGATATGATAAATATGTTGGGGTCAGTCTAAGGACTGACCCCATTGCTTATTTCTTAACGACCTGACATTTTTCGATGCCATAATATTCGAAGCACTTCAGTGCCTCTTCCCCGATCTCCTCGCCGCAGCAGACGATGGGAACGGCAGGAGGACAGCCCACGCTGGCCCGGGCCAGCACCCGTCCCAGGCTTTCGGAAGCCGGGACCATTTCGCAGGAAGCGAAGGCCGCCTCCCGGATGGACATGACCCGTCTGGGCAGATGGAATTCAGGAGGCGTCTCAAAAATGGGCGGCAGGGGAGGGACGGAACCCAGAACCTCCTCCAAACGCCGCAGGCCTTCCGCTCCCGTTTCCGGGGTGACCATCAGCACCAGAAAATCCGGGTCGGCGAACTCGCAGAACAAACCCCGCTCCGCCAATTTTGCTGCCAGACCAGTCCCTTCGTAACCGTAGGACTTGGTAGAGATGGTGATCTTCAGCGGCTCGTCTCCCCGGAGGGTGTAGCCCAGAGCGGTGAGCTTCCGCTTGGTCTGTGCAACCTGGTTGACATAATCTGAAAGGCGCTCCCGGTAGCCCTCCGCCAGATATCGGTTGGCCGCGTCCAGGGACTGTAGGATCAGATAGCTGGGACTGGTGGAGCCGAACATGGCGAGGCACTCCTGGGCCTGCTCCCGGAGCAGGGCAGGGGCGCTGTCCGAAATGTGCAGATACGCGCCGCCGGTGATCACCGGAAGGGTCTTGTGGGCGGAATCACAGCAAATATCCGCGCCCAGATCCATGGGATGCCGGGACTCCGGCAGAAACCGCAGATACGCCCCATGGGCGTTGTCCACCGCCAGCAGGACCCCGTGCCGATGGCAAACCTCCGAAATTCCCCGGATATCCGGGATATTTCCCAGGTAATCCGGGCTGGTGAGATACACGGCCACGGGCTTCTCAGCCATCGAGGAAAGGGCGACCTCCACCTCAATGGAGGACAGCTTGCAGGAAAGATAGGAATCCGGCTCCTTCGGACAGAGCCACTTGACATCAGCGTCAACCAGAGCGGCGGCGGAGAGAAAGGTCTTGTGGGCGTTTCGTCCCGCGGCGATCAAGGGCCCGCGGCCATGCTGCTTGGCGTACTGGCACAGCAGCATCACCATGGCCCGGATGCAGTGGGAGGAACCCTCGGTGGAATAGATGGTGGGACAGCCGAACAGGGCGCTGGCGTTGGCCTCGCTCTCGGCAATGATCCCCTCGGGATGGTACAGGTCATCGGCGCCCTCCATCTCCGTCAGGTCCAGGGCCTCAAAGCCCAGGGGTCCCACGCCCTTGTGCCCGGGCATATGGAGCCGCAGGGCGCCGCTTTCCCGGTAGCCCCGGACGAAATCGCAGATGGGGGTGTTCAAGTGTTGTCACCCAGGGCCCGGGCGATGGCCACCATGATGGCGCACTCCATGCGCTTCCGGAACAGGCGGCAGCCCTTCTCGTAGACGCCGGTGACGGAGCCGGTGGAATGGTAGGCATTGGCTGCGCAGCCGCCGGAGCAGTAGAGCCGTGCCCAGCAGTCCCGGCACTCGGGATGGGCGTAGACGTTGCAGGCGGCGAACTGGGCCTGGGCCTCGTGGTTGGTGACACCCTCGTAAATGCTGCCCAGCCGGAACTTCTCCTCGCCCACGAACTGGTGGCAGGGATACAGGTCGCCCCAGGGGGTGACGGCCATGTACTCGGTTCCGCTGCCGCAGCCGGAGATCCGCTTGTAGATGCAGGGACCGCCGGTGAGGTCGATCATGTAGTGATAGAAGGTGAAGGGCTTGCCCTCACGATCCCGCTCCAGCATCAGCTCAGCCAGCTTCTCGTACTGGTCCAGGACGATGGCGATGTCCTCTTCGGTCAGCTCGCTGGGGTCGCCGGGGGCGCAGACCACGGGCTCCATGGAGAGCTCGCTGAAGCCCAGGTCCAGCATCTGCTGAATATCGTTGAGGAAGTCGGGGTTCGCGTGGGTGAAGGTGCCCCGCATATAGTAGCCCTTACCCTCCCGGGCTTCGACAAATTTCTGGAACTTGGGAACGATCTTCTCCCAGCTTCCGTTTCCGGCGTAGTCCACCCGGTAGCGGTCGTGGATCTCCTTCCGGCCGTCCAGGGACAGGACCACGTTGTGGCACTCCCGGTTGGCGAAGTCGATGACGTCGTCGTCAATGAGCACGCCGTTGGTGGTCAGGGTGAAGCGGAAGTTCTTGCCGTGCTCCTTCTCGATGCTCCGGGCGTAGGCCACCAGGTCCTTGACCACCTGGAAGTTCATCAGCGGCTCGCCGCCGAAGAAGTCCACTTCCAGATTCTTTCTGGTGCCGGAGTTCTCGATCAGAAAGTCCAGGGCCCGCTTGCCCACCTCAAAGCTCATGACCGCCCGCTCGCCGTGGTACTTGCCCTGGCTGGCGAAGCAGTAGGAACAGTTCAGGTTGCAGGTGTGGGCAATGTGCAGGCACAGGGCCTTCACCACGCCGGAGGTCTTTTCCTTCAGCTTGCCCGCCAAAGGCTCGAAGGTGTCGGGAGCGAAGAGCTTGCCCGCGTCCTTCAGGGACACCACCTGGGCGTAGCACTCCTCCAAATCGGCGGGGGTGATGTCCTCTCGGTCTGCGTACTTTTCCGCCATGGCAGCCAGGATGGTGTCCTTGTCATTCTCCTCAAACATGGCGATGATGTCATAGGCGACCTCGTCCACCACGTGGACCGCGCCGGAGCACACGTCCAGCACGATGTTGTAGCCGCCCAGCTTGTACTGATGAATCATATCTATTTCCTCTCAAATCTCATAAAAAATGCCGCCTGCACGGCGGCATTTTCCATTGTGGATTACTTGTTCTTGTTCTCGCAAGCCTGGTTCGCGATGCCGCAGCTGGTCTTGCAGGCAGACTGGCAGGAAGTCTGGCACTCGCCGCAGCCGCCGTTCTTGGCGCTCTGGCACAGGTTACGGGTCTCGATGGTCTTGATGTGCTCCATGATGGCACCTCCAATAAAATAGTTCCTGACAATTTTATCATAATCCCGCCAGCTTGTCAACTGCGGCAAGGAGGAAACTTTTCCGGTTCAAAGCAGCTCCACCACAAAGGGCAGGAGCACCGACGTCAGCAGTCCGGCCACCACCAGGGACAGGCTGCTTACCGCGCCGGTGAGCTCCCCCAGCTCGTTGGCCTTGGAGGTTCCGATGACGTGGCCGGAGGTGCCCAGCGCCACGCCCTGGGCTACCGGGTCTGTCAGATGGAACAGCTTGCAAAGCGGCGTTCCCATGCTCCCGGCCACGATGCCGGTGAGGATGATGGCGGGGGTGGTGATGGCGCTGATGCCGCCGGAGAGCTCGCTGAGCGGCACGCCGATGGCGGAGGTGACGCTCTTCGGGAGCAGGGAAATGGTCAGTTCCCGGTCAAAGCCCACCGCCAGGGAGAACAGCAATACCATCACGAGACAGCTCACCGCGCCCACCGCGATGCCCAGGGCGATGGCCTTCAGGTTCTTTTTCAGGATGGACAGCTGCTCGTACATGGGGATGGCAAGGGAAATGGTGGCCGGGGTCATCAGCCAGGAGAGCTTGGCGGTGCCCGCCTGATAGGTGCCGTTGTCCATGCCGGTGAGGGCCATGAAGATGAGCACGATCACCACGGCGATGAGGATGGGGTTGCACAGGGGAGAGCGGACCTTCTTCTGACACCAGAGGCCGACCTGAAAGGCGATCAGCGTCAGGGCCAGGGGAAGGATCCCGATGGAGAGCAGCTCAGACATGGCTATCCTCCTTTTTCATCAGCTTCTGTGTGATCCGGCCGCTGATGCCGAAAGTCAGCACTGTGCTGCTGATGAGCAGCAGGCAGATGGGGATCAGGTTGGGCGCGATCAGCTCCCAGTGCTCCACGATGCCCACGGTGGGGGATACGAACAGCACCGACAGGATGGAGGTGAGGAAGGCGCCTGCTTCCTTCACCTGCTCCACCTTCACCAGCCCGACGCACAGCGCCAGAAACAGCAGCACCAGCCCATACACCGATGCGGGGATGGGCAGAGGCAGCAGCCGCTGGAGGGCTTCCCCCGCCAGGGTGAAGCCCAGAATGATGCAGAATTGAGATAAGTATTTCATAGTCTTTGTATGTACCTCCCGGATCAGATGTGCTTGCCGGAGAGGGCAGACGCGATCCGCTGGATGTTCTCCTGGCAGGTTTCGGGGTTCCGGTGGCAGTATTCCTGGAACAGCACGTCCATCACGATCAGCTGGGCGATCTTCGCGGGCACCGAGCCGAATTGGAAGGGACCCTCGTTGGAGCCGCAGCGGAGCACCACGTCCGCCAGCTTGGCCGCCGGGGATTTGTTGAACCGGGTGATCAGGATGGTCCGGATGCCGCTGGTCTTTGCCAGCTCCAGCACCTGGATGCCGCTGGTGGTGGCGCCGGAATAGGAGAAGAGGATGATCACATCGGAGCTCCCCATGGTGGCGGTGGCGGACATCTGGCTGTGGGAATCGGATACGGCGTAGAATTTGCCGGTGACGGTGGAAAACAGGTGGGCGCACTCGCTGGCAAGAATCATGCTGCCCCCGGCGCCGATGCACATCACATGGGGGGCGCTTTCCAGGATCTCCACGGCCTTCAGCACGGTCTGGGGCTCCACCAGGTCCAGGGTCTGGTTCACCGCCTCGGTGGCGAGCCTGCCAACCTCCGCGATCCGGCCTTTCTGGGTGTCGGCCTCGTGGACCACGGCCCTGGGCACGGTTCCGGCGACCGAGTGCTTGGCAAGCTCGATTTTGAAGGCGTTGAAACCCTTCAGCTTCAGGCTCCGGCAGAACCGGGAGATGGTGGCCTCGGCAGTGCCGCATTCGTCGGCCAGCTGGGTGATGGACATGAACTGGACCTGGGCGTGCTGGGCCAGAACATAGTCGGCCACCTTCCGCTCGGCGGCGGTGAGTTGATAATAGGAGGCGTGGATCCGTTCCAAAATATTGGGTTCGTCCATTCCAGGTCCTCCTTTCTGTTGAGATTTTGAGAACAGGGCAGGGGTATCCCCCTGCCCTGTAACGCGTAGGATTATTCGCCCAGGATCTGGGTCATCATCTGATCCACCAGGATCAGGCAGCGGGGCACATGGAAGGGACCCTTGAAGGTGGAACCCTTGCAGGCGGGCTGGGTGGGCTTGCCGTCCCGGCGGAGGTAGCCGTACCACTGGCGGTACTGGTCGGCGAAGTAGGTCTTGCAGTAGTCCAGGATCTGATAGAAGATGTCCAGATACTTCTCGTCCCGGGTGTCACGGTAGATCATCAGGGAAGCGATCAGCGCCTCGTTATGGGGCCACCACAGCTTCATGTCGTGCTCGTAAGCCTCGGGAGGATTGCCCAGGCAGTCCATGAAGTAGAGGATGCCGCCGTATTCCTGGTCCCAGCCCTTGGAGAAGGCCATGTCGAAGACCTTGATGGCCTTGGCGTGGAGCTCGGGGTCGCCGATCTCGTTGGCGTAGTCCATCAGGAACCAGGAGCACTCGATGTCGTGACCGGGGTTGACCATACGGCCCTCGGTGACGTTCAGCCGGGGAGTGCCGTCCATGCAGACGCTCTCCAGGGTGCAGCCCAGGTCTTCCTTCACGTGATAGGCGAAGATGTCATGGACGCACTCTCTGGCCCGCTCGTCGTACAGCTCCTTCATCTCGGGGTCAACCCGCTTCATGACGCCGGTGACGTTCAGGATGATCATGGGGATGCCCAGAGCACGGCCGGTGCGGGTGGACTTGGGACCCATGCCGGTGGGATCAGCCATGCCGTGGTTCAGATTCCAGTACATATCATAGGCCCGCCGGGCACGGAGCAGGTGCTCCCGCTCGCCGGTGACGCCGTAGTATTCGGCGTTGGCGATGCAGTAGAAGGCCTCGGAGTAGCAGTAGCGGCGCTGACGCAGGGGCGTGCCGTCGGCCTCCACGGTGAAGTAGAGGCGGCCGTCGGCGTCGTGGTTGACGCAGTGCTCCTCCAGGAAGTCGATGCAGCTCTTGGAAGCGGCCAGCCACTCCTCATGCACGCCGTAGACGTGGCAGAGATACGCGTAGGTCCAGCCGCAGCGGCCCTGCATCCACACGCTCTTGTCGGTGGAGTAGAGCTGGCCGGAGCGGTCCAGGCAGGTGTACACGCCGCCGTGCTCGTCATCCATGCCGTTGGTCAGCCAGAAGTCGGCCACGCCCACCAGCTGATTGCGGATCCACTGGCGCTCGGCCAACATTTTTTTACGATCCATAATGATTCCTCCCATTTTTATTTGGTAAGTTGTGTTTACTATAGCATGATTGAAAAATGATTTCAATAAGAAACGAAAAAGAAAAAAGATTTTTGTCAGAGGGTGACAGCTTGGGAAAACTATGTTACAATGGCATCACCATTTCTCCGGAGGTAAGGCCCATGTTCCGCAACCTGTTCAATCCCGAAAGCTCCCTGATGATCACCATGACCTGGATCACCGACTGCATTTTCCTCAGCCTGTTCTGGATTCTGGGCTGTTTCCCGGTGGTGACCCTGGGAGCCTCCTGCGCGGCCCTGTACGACAGCGCCTACCGCCTCTGGCGGCAGGGAGAGAAGCACCCCTGGCAGCGGTTCCTCCATGTGTTCAGGACCAACTGGAAGGCGGGCATCCTGCCGAGCTTGGTGTATCTTGCGGCCATCATCGCCGGAGGGAAGGGCCTGATCGGCGTCTGGAACGCGGCGGTTTACGGAGAAATTTCCTGGATGTGGTTCTCCACCGCGGCGCTGGTCGCGGTGCTGGCCCTGGGCGTGCTCGGCGTGCTGTTTCCCATGCTGTCCCGGTTTGAAAACAGCGCAGCCGGCCTGCTGAAGAACACGGTGCTGCTGGCCCTGGGGAATGTGCCCCGGACCCTGGCGCTTGGTGTGCTGAACGCCCTGTCCGGGCTGCTGACCATCCGGTTTGTGTTTCCGGTGTTCTTCCTCCCGGCCCTGACCGCGCTGCTGAGCAGCCTGCTCGTCGAGCCGATGTTCAAGCCCTATTTGAATGAATGAGACCGGGGACGCCGCTGAAAAGCGGCGTCTTTTCTATTTCACGATCTGAGGCACCAGCTCCGCGAACCGGGCGGCCAGCTGACCGTGGCCCTTCTTTGTCAGGTGCATATAGTCGATCTGGTTGAACTCGCAGCCATTCGCGTCCAGGAAGTGGCATCCGAGAAGCGCGGCCTTTTCCTTATAATATTTGGCAAGCCCTCGGGATTTCTCCGCACAGGTCACGCCCATGCAGGGATCGTTCAGCTGGTCCCCGATGGGAGGCGGCGCGACGATGAGGATGTTGGGGCCGTGACTGCCCCAGCAGTCCACGCTCATGCACTTGCGCACCAGCCGCTCCATGCCGAGGCCGATGCAGGCGGCGTTCATGCCCAGCCGGTCCTTGGTGTCGTTGGTGCCCAGCATGATGATCAGCAGGTCCACCACCTCGTGGCTCTTCAGGATGGGGTACGCCACGCTGAGGGCGTCCATGCTCTCGTGAAGGGGATCGGGGAACACGGTGGTCCGGCCGGAGAGGCCCTCCTCGGTCACCAGATACCCGTCGCCCAGCAGCGATTGCAGGACGCAGGTCCAGCGCTCGGATTCGTTGAAGCGGATGCCGCCGTCGGCGCAGTCAGTGGGGTCGGCGCAGTAGCCGTGGGTGTTGGAATCACCCAGACAGACGATGTGTTTTTTCATGGGGAACACTCCTCCTTTTCTTACAGAATACCATGTTTTTGAAGTGCGTCAAGGGATGACGTTCACTTTCGTCAGATTGCTAAAAATTGGAAACGTTATCATGTGCAAAGTGGAAAAAGTTTTCGGATGCTTGGAATTCTGGAAAATAATTTTCAGAACCGGGTTGACAAATGGAACCGACTCATGTAATATTTGAATCAGAAAGCATGGGGCGTCTCTGGGCGCTTTGTGCAATATTAACAAAAGAGGAGAATGTGTTTATGAAGAAGTACATCGCGCTTCTGCTGGCTCTGGTCATGGTTCTGTCCCTGGCTGCCTGCTCTGTGGAGAAGGCTCCCGAGACCACCGCTGCTCCCGTCGAGACCACCCCCGTGGCAGAAGAGACCACCCCCGTCGAGACCACTCCCGTGGCTGAGACCGTTGAGATCTCCCTGTGGACCTATCCCATCGGCGGCTGGGGCAACCAGGAGACCGTCGACGCTCTGATCGCTGCCTTCGAGACCGCTAACCCCGGCATCAAGGTCACCGTCGAGTATCTGGACTACACCAACGGCGATGACAAGGTCAACACCGCCATCGAGGGCGGCGCTGCTCCCGACCTGATCATGGAAGGTCCCGAGCGTCTGGTCGCCAACTGGGGCGAGAAGGGCCTGATGGTCGATCTGTCCGACCTGCTGGACGAGACCGATCTGGCTGAGCTGAATCCCGCTGCCATCGCTGCCTGCTACGCCACCAACGGCGAAGTCTACGAGTATCCCCTGGTCATGACCGCTCACTGCATGGCCATCAACAAGACCGTCTTCGAGGCTGCCGGCGCAATGCAGTACCTGAACGAAGAGACCCACACCTGGAACTCTGTTGCTGACTTCTGGGCAGCAGTTGACGCTGTTTACGCTTACACCGGCGCTCAGGTCGGCTCCGTCTTCTGCGGCGGCCAGGGCGGCGACCAGGGCACCCGCGCTCTGGTGAACAACCTGAACGGCGGCACCTTCACCAATGCCGAGCACACCGAGTACACCTGGAACTCCGCTGAGAACATCGCTGCTCTGGAAGCTCTGGTTGCCTGCGAAGGCATCGAGTTCGACGCCGGTATCGTCGGCGGCGACGAGATCAAGTATTTCTACAACGGCCAGCTGAACATGGCCTTCTGCTGGAACATCGCTCAGCAGCTCGATCCCAACACCGCTGGCACCGGCTCCGGCCTGACTGCCACCGGCGACGAGATCCTGTTCATGGCATTCCCCTCCGACGCTACTCCTCAGCTGTGCGGCGGTATCTGGGGCTTCGGTATCTTCAACAACGGCAACGACGCCAAGGTTGAGGCCGCCAAGACCTTCATCAAGTATATGTGCGACTCCGCTGCCACCGCTGACGCTGTCAAGGCTGCCAACTACTTCGCAGTCCGCGACACCGCCGAGGGCGCTGACCTGTCCGGCATCTGGGCCGACAACGAGATCATGAACGAGTACAACGTTCTGATGCCTTACCTGGGCGACTACTACCAGGTCACCACCGGCTGGGCTGAGGCTCGTACCGCATGGTGGGGCATGCTGCAGGCTGTCGGCTCCGGCGAGGATGTCGCCACTGCCGTCGCTGCTGGCGCCGCTGCCGCCAACGGCCAGGGCTAATTCCCTGTGAACCATCGGTTTTAATCCCTAATCCCAAATGCCCCTTCCCTCCTGAGGGGAGGGGCATTTCCATAAAGGAAACGCTGATTAAATCGCCTGCGGCGGACAGCGGATCTTTTGCCCCAACTTTGCAGTTTGAAAAACTTGAAATACATCCAGTATTCCTGCGTTTTTTAAACTTTAATTTGGGCCAAAATCTCTCGCTGACCGCTCTTGCCGATTTGATCATCGCTTCCTTAAGTAATTGGTAATAGTGAATGGTGAAAGCCATTCCTGTAAAAAAGTTCACTGTTCACTCTTACTTTCTACTGATTTGAGAGGAGGATCAACTTGGCAAACAAAACTGTCAAAATCAGCAAGACGACCCGCCGCCTGGTCATTCAGGAAAATGTGGCTGCCTATCTGTTCCTGCTGCCCTTCCTGGTGTTCTTTGTGGGTTTTGTGCTGTATCCCATGTTCATGTGCGTCTATACCAGCTTCTTCGACGCAAACATGGGTCCTGAGGATGTGTTCATCGGCTTTGGCAACTATGAGGAGCTGTTCCATGATCCCGTCTTCTGGACCGCGCTGTGGAATACTCTGATCATCGTGCTGGTCTCCGTTCCCATCACCTGCGTATTCTCCCTGTGGGTGGCCAGCATCATCAGCAAGATGCCTGTGGCCGCTACCTCCGCCTTCCGCTGCATCTTCTATCTGCCCGTGGTCACCGGCTCCGTTGCCGTTACCGTGGTCTGGAAGTGGATGCTCTCCAAGTTCGGCGGCATTCTCAACTACCTGGGCAACAACGTCATGGGTCTGTACGACAAGAACATCGACTTCCTGGGCGACTCCCGCTTTGCCCTGGGCTGCATCATTCTGATTCTGCTGACCACCTCCGTGGGCCAGCCCATCGTGCTCTACGTCTCCGCACTGGACAACGTGGATAAGTCTCTGGTGGAAGCCGCCGAAGTGGACGGCGCCACCCCCAAGCAGGCCTTCTGGAAGATCAAGTGGCCCCAGATGATGCCCACCACCCTGTACATCCTGGTCATCACCACCATCAACTCCTTCCAGTGCTTCGCACTGATTCAGCTGCTGACCTCCGGCGGCCCCAACAATTCCACCATGACCATCATGTATTACATCTATTACAATGCCTTTAAGCTGTACCGCTACGGCTACGGCAACGCAATGGGCGTGATACTGGCGATCATCATCGCGATCCTGTCGGCCATCCAGTTCAAGGTTGGCCAGGAAAAGTAAAGGAGGGGGCACTATGAAGAATCAGAATACGCTGAATAATACCACCAGCGCAAAGGTGTATAAGTTCGTTTCCTACGCCTTTGTGTTCATCATGGCCTTCCTGTTTACTTTCCCCCTGTACTGGATCATCACCGGCGCCTTCAAGACTGGCGCTGAGATCAACGCCAAGGACCCCGTCTGGTGGCCCAGCGAGTGGGTGCTGACCAACTTTGAGAAGCTGTTCGCCCGCCGTTCCGCTCCGCTGTTCGACTTCACCTTCGGCGACTGGGAGATCAAGGCTTTCGGCTATGTGTTCAAGACCGCGAAATATACCATCACCGGTCCCACCGTCCCCGGCGCCATCCGCTGGCTGGTCAACTCTGTGTTCATGTCCGTCATGTCCATGCTGCTGACCTGCCTGACCGCCGCCATGGCGGGCTACGCCCTGGCAAAGAAGCGGTTCTTTGGCCGCGGCATTCTGTTCAGCCTGATCGTCTGTGCCATGGCCCTGCCGAAGCAGGTCATCCTGATCCCCCTGCTCCGGGAGATGAACGCCCTGGGTCTGTACAACACCATGTGGGCTGTTATCTACCCCGTGGTCGGCTGGCCCTTCGGTGTGTTCCTGCTGAAGCAGTTCGCCGAGGGTATCCCCACCGAAATGGTGGAGGCCTGCCGCATCGACGGCGCTGGTGAGTGGCGCACCTTCACCGATGTCATGTTCCCCATGATCAAGCCCGGTGTCGGCGCCTGTGCCATCTTCACCTTCATCAATTCCTGGAACGACTACTTCATGCAGCTGATCATGCTGACCTCCAACAGCAACCTGTCCATCGCTCTGGGTATTGCCACCATGCAGGGTGAGAGCTCCATCGACTTCGGCCTGCTGATGTCCGGTGCCGCCCTGGCTTCCGTGCCCATCATCATTGTGTTCCTGATCTTCCAGAAATACTTCACCAAGGGCATCACCATGGGCGCTGTTAAGGGCTAACCGGCTTGCGAAAACGCGGATCAAGTGCTATACTGGTTTCGTTTATTCCAATTCCACCTATATAGGAGAGAATATTATGTCTGACATTACCAAATACGAAGGCATTATCCCCGCCTTCTACGCCTGCTACGACGCGGAAGGCAACATCAATCCCGAGGGCGTTCGGGAGCTGACCCGCTGGTTCATCCAGAAGGGCGTCAAGGGCCTGTACGTCGGCGGCTCCTCCGGCGAGTGCATCTACCAGAGCAAGGAAGAGCGCAAGGTCGTTCTGGAAAACGTGATGGCCGAGGCCAAGGGCAAGCTC
>JBGVDK010000131.1:0-10581 GCA_045119355.1 Faecousia sp. | reverse complement strand
CCCGGAGAACTGCGTCCGGCGGCTGGGATTCCAGGCCTTCAAGCCGCTGATGACCCAGATCACCGTCAACAGCTGGGACAGCGCTTTCATGGAGAAGGTCACCGAACTGCTGGCCCGTCTCATGGAAACGGTCCCCATCTATCAGCTCAACTGCCGCCCGGACGCCGACGCGGCTCGCCTGGGCTATCAAACTCTGTTTGGCAAGGAGGCTCCGCTATGACCGTCAAGCACAGCGCGGATATCCGCCGCACCCTCACCCGGCGGTGCGCCCAGCTGGGCATCTCCGCCAGCGGCACCTTTGAACTGACGCCCCGGTGCAACCTCCGGTGCAAAATGTGCTATGTCCGCCTGACCCCCGAGGAGATGGCCCCCATCGGCCGGGAACGTACCGCCGAGGAATGGCTGGCCCTGGGCCGGGCGGCCGTGGACCAGGGGATGCTGTTCCTGCTGATCACCGGAGGCGAGCCTACCATCCGGCCCGATTTTCCGGAGATCTACGAAGGACTGGTCAGCATGGGCCTGTCCATCAGCATCAACACCAACGGCACCCTGCTGACCCCCGCCATCCGGGAGCTGTGGCACCGCCTCCCCCCCGCCCAGGTCAACATCACCCTCTACGGCACCTGCCGGGAGGATTACGAAGCGCTCTGTGGCAACGGGAACGCCTTCGATCCGGTCGTGGAGGGGCTGAACTGGCTCCGGGACGAGGGAATCCTGGTCCACCTGAATACCACCATGACCCCCGTCAACCTCCCCCAGTGGGAGAAGATCGAGCAGTTCGCCAGAGACCGGGATCTGGAGCTGCGGATGACCGCCTACTGTTTCCCGCCGGTGCGCCGGGACGGCTGCACCGCCTGCGATGATTACACCCGGCTTGCTCCCGAGGCCGCCGGTGAGCTGATCGTCAAGGATATGTATTATCGGGAGGGGGCAGATGCCATCCTCCGCCGGGCCGGCAGCATTGACGTTCCCCTGCAAAACAGCTGTGACCTGGACCTTGGCGAGCCGATGAAGTGCTTGGCTGGCCGCGCCCAGTTCTGGGTCAACTGGAACGGCACCATGACCCCCTGCGGTATGCTGAACACCCCTGTGGTCCATCCCTTCCGGGACGGGTTTTCCTCAGCCTGGGAGCAGCTCAAGCGGGCCGTGGACGCCATCACCCTCTGCCCGGACTGCGTAAACTGCGGGGAACGCGCCACCTGCATGAACTGCGCCGCTGTCACCTACGCGGAAACCGGACATTTCGACGGCAAGCCTGAATATGCCTGCCGGATGAACCGGGCATACCGGGAGACGCTCCTGGGCCTCGCCTCCAGGCTGACGGCCGAGTCTGAGCAGAACGCCTGATTTTCATACATTTAAATCCGACCGATTTCGGTCGGATTTCTTTTTGCCTGGAAACACCCTATTGACATTTACATACATTTGTTCTATAATATACCCATCTATTCAAAGGAGCGATGGCTATGGACATTTATGAACGCTGCCCGGAATTTACCTCTCCCCGGTTCCACCTGCGCCAGGTCCGGATGGAGGACTGGGAAGATTTGCTGAAGGTCTACTCAGACCCCGCCGCTGTGCCCATTTTCAACAGCGACAACTGCACCGGGGATTTTTACATGACCCGGGAGGAGGATATGAAGGCCTGCATCGACTTCTGGCTCCGGGAGTACGGGATGCGGTACTACATCCGTTGGAGCGTGGTGGACCGGGCGTCCGGCGAAGCCGTGGGCACCATTGAGCTGTTCCACCGGACGGCGGAGGATTTTTACAACCATGTGGGCCTGCTCCGGCTGGACCTGCGGCCGGATTTTGAAAATCCCGAAGCCATTTCCGAGCTGATGAGCCTGCTCCTGCCCCCTGCCTATGGGCTTTTCGACTGCCCCGTCATGGCGACAAAGATCCCCGCCTGCGCACAGGTCCGGCGGGATACGCTGACCCGGATGGGCTTCCAGCCCTGCGCCGAGCCGCTCTACGGGCACGACGGCACAGCCTATAGGGATTACTATGTGGCCCGCCGGGAGGAGTTCCGCCCCCTGCCCCTTTGATTTGCTTATAACGCTTCAATCGCCGCCGTGGCATCACGGCGGCGATTTTTCTGTGTTAAGTTCTCTCTGCCTGGTCCGCATACACCGGCGTCCCCAGGCCGAAGCCGCCGGAGAGGGTCAAAATCTGCCCCGTGGCGTAGGCGGACTCGTCGCTGGCGAAGTACACCGCCGCCGCGGCCATCTCCTCCGGCGCGCCCATCCGGCCCAGGGGCACATGACGCAAAAACCGCTCCCGGAACTCCCCGCTGAGCTTCTGCTCCACCGCCTGGGTGGCCGTCATCCCCGGGAGTACCGCGTTGCACCGGATGTTGTGCTTCGCCTCCTGAAGGGCAATGAGCTTGGTCAGGTAGTTGATGGCCGCCTTGCTGGTGCCGTAGGCGATCTGGGAGATATCCGGCACCAGCCCGCCCACCGAGGAGATGTTCACGATGCTTCCAGCGCCCTGGGCGGCCATGTGCTTTACCGCCGCCTGACTGGCAAGGTACACGCTCCGCAGATTCATATCCACCGTGCCCAGGAACACATCCGCATCGGTATGGGCCAGGTCCAGGTCCTTCTTCGGGTCGGAGGTTCCGAAATTGTTCACCAGCACGTCGATGCGTCCGGCGTCCTGAACCGTCTCCTCCACCATGGAAATAAAACTCTCCGGCTCCTTGGCGTCGTTGTACACCCACTCCACCCGGCAGCCCTCCATGGCCAGCCGCTCCGCCTCCCGCTGGGCACGGTCCAGGTTCCGGGCGGCCATGTAGACCCGTGCTCCCTCCCGGGCGCAGGCCTTCACGATGGCAAGACCGATCCCCCGGGTGGAGGCGGTGACCAGCACCACTTTATCCTGTAATCTTCTCATAAATACTCCTTTCCCTTGCAGACAGGCCAAAAAACGAAGCCACTCACAGCTTTGTCATTCTGAGCGGAGCAAAGCGAAGTCGAAGAATCTACGCACAATATCAACACATACAGTCAAATCGGTGCGAAGATTACGACTCGCTAAGAGCCGCCCTTCGGGCGGTTGCTCGCTTGCACAGCGCCTGCGGGCGCTAGCCTTCGACTCGCTACGCTCGCTCAGGATGACAGGATTGTCTGCTTTTTGAATTGCTTCTAATTTATATACTTCATTTCCGGTACACTCTTGGCAGCAGCCAGACCACGATGATCCCCGCCGCCACACAAATCAGCTCCGCCGCCGCCAGCGTCCGGATGGCGCTGACCGCCGCGGCGGCTTTCTCCATCCCGGCGGCGATGTTTCCGTCGATCCGGTTGGTGAACATGGGCACGAACACCGCCACCCCGAAGGGCGCCGCCAGGTCCCGGAACAGGCCATAGGTTCCCGTGGCCGCCCCTGCCTGCTCCGGGGAGAGATCGGACAGGGCCACCTTCATGAAGATGGTCCCGTTGCCGCCCAGGCCGAGGCCCAGGACCCCCAGGGTCCCCATCAGCAGAATGGGATTCGTCCGCTCCCCGAACCAGAGTTGGAGCGCGCAGCCCAGCCCGGTGAGGAGCAGCGAACCGGTCAGCACCTTCTTCGGCTCATGCCGGTCCGCCAGGGGCCCCAGAAACAGCGCCCCCAGGGCCATCCCCAGATACAGTACCGACACCGCGTAGCCGGAGAGCAGGCTCTCCTCCCCGTGGGTGTGGCTGACGAAGACAATGGTGTTGGTCATGTTCGCCTGCATCAGGCCCTGGGTGAGAAACAGGGCCAGCACGCTGAGGAGGAAGGCCCGGCGCCGCATGAAGCCTCCCGGGAGGATGGGATTCTCCGCCTGCCGCTCCGCGAACACCAGCGCCGCTAAGCTCACCAAACCCGCCCCCAGCACCCAGAGAAACGCCGGACTCTGCCATCCCAGGTTCTGCCCGAAGGAGGGGATGCACAGCACCAGACTGAAAAACACCGGGACCAGCAGCGCCCCGGCTCCGTCGAAGTTTTCCAGCCGCTTCCGCCCGGTCCGCTCTCCCCTGCCCAATACCAGACAGGCCAGCCCCACCGCCGCCGAAATGGCCGTACACAGCCAGATCATCGCCCGCCAGCCGAAGGAGGCGATGACCAGGGATCCCAGGGTGGGCCCGAAGACCACCGAGGCGCTGGAAACCAGCATATACTGGGCGAAGCCCTTGCCCACCCGGTCCCGGGGGAACTCCGAAACGATGTAAGCCATGATCACCGGAGCCACAGCGGCGGTGCCCAGTCCCACGATGAATCGGGCGGCGAGCATCACCGCCAAATTCGACGCCACCGCCGTCAGGGCGTTGCCCAGGGTGAACACGGCGATGCCCAGAAGCAGCGTCGCCCGCCGTCCCAGCACATCCCCCAGCTTCCCCAGCACCGGAGCGAAGGCCGCGGTGGACATGGCCTGGGCCAGGGCGGTCCAGGTGACGCCGCTGTAGCTGATGCCCACGTCCCGGACGAAGGCCGGGCCCAGCACCGTTGCAAAACCTCCCACGATGCCGATCAGAAACGCCGCCAGCAGATAGGGCACAAAGCCCCGGTGGTAAGCGCTGTTTCCTTCCATGATCTCGATCCTCCCCGCGGTAACATAACAGCAGTATGCCCCTTTTGGGCCGGGATCATCCGGCGATTGACATCTTTTCCAATTTGTTTTATGCTATTTTCAAAATTCTACCCGCTGGGGATTGCTTGTAACCCGGCGTAATATGCTAAAATCCACCCATAAGGAGGTGAATCGCTATGTCCAAATACACGACAGGAGACCTGACCAAGCTCTGCGGCGTGACGGTGCGCACGGTCCAGTATTACGACGCCCGGAACATCCTGACCCCCAGTGCCCTCAGCGAGGGCGGCCGGCGGCTGTACTCCGAGGAGGACCTGCGGAAACTGAAAATCATCTGCTTCCTCCGGAGCGTGGATCTTCCCATCAGCAGCATCGCCGAGCTTTTCGCCCAGGAGAACTCCGCCGAGGTGCTGGAGCTGCTGCTTCAGCAGCAGGAGGAGGCCCTTCGGGGCGAGATCCGGGAGCGGCAGGAAAAGCTTCAGACCCTGGAAAATCTGAACCGGGAGCTGAAGTCCATGGACCGGTTCTCCGTCGATTCCATCGGCGATATAGCGAGCAAAATGGAAAACAAGCGTCAGCTCTGGCGGGTGTACGGCACCATGGTGGCGGTGGGACTCCCCCTGAACATCGCGGAGATCGCCGTCATCGTCCTTTGGGTCACCAAGGGCATCTGGTGGCCCTTCCTGGTGTGGCTGGCCATCGATATGGCGGCGGCGATCCCCATCTGCCGGTTTTATATGAACCGGGTGGCCTACATCTGCCCGGCGTGTCACAAGGTCTTCAAGCCACCATTCCGGGAGGCCTTCCGGGCACGCCACACCCCCACCCTGCGCAAGCTAACCTGCACCGAATGCGGCCATCACGGCTTCTGCATCGAGACCTGTGACCAGTCCAGGAGGAACTGATATGCTCACCATCGACCATCTGACGAAACACTACAAGGGCAGCACCAAAGGTGTCACGGACATCTCCCTGCACATCGCCCCCGGGGACATCTATGCCTTCATCGGCCACAACGGCGCGGGCAAAACCACCACGCTCAAATGCGTGGCGGGCATCCACGGCTTTGATTCCGGCTCCATCACCATCGACGGGCTGGACCTGGAGAAGGAGCCTCTCGCCTGCAAGCGGGCCTTTGCCTACATCCCGGACAATCCGGACCTGTACGAATACCTCACCGGAATCCAGTATCTGGGCTTCATCGCCGACGTCTTCGGCGTCTCCCCCCGGGACCGGGAGGAGCGGATCCGGAAATACGCCGACGCTTTTGAAATCACCGCCTCCCTGGGCGACCTGATCTCCACCTATTCCCACGGCATGAAGCAGAAGCTGGCGATCATCTCCGCGTTGGTCCACGAGCCGAAGCTGCTGATCCTGGACGAGCCCTTCGTGGGTCTGGACCCCAAGGCGGCGGTGCTCCTCAAGGAGCTCATGCGGGGCATCTGTAACCGGGGTGGGGCCATCTTCTTCTCCACCCATGTGCTGGATGTGGCGGAGAAGCTTTGCAACAAGGTTGCCATCATCAAGGACGGCAAAATCATCGCCTCCGGGGACATGGACCGGATCGTGAAGCCCGGCCAGAGCCTGGAAGCCCTCTTCATGGAGGTGGTCAGCGATGACGGCACAGCTTAAATTGCTGGCCCGGCTGGAAGTGACGAACCTCTTCGGGCTGAACGTCTACCGCCACACCGCCGACCCGAAAGCAAAACGCCGGGCAAACCTGATGCTCGGGGTGTGGGTATTTCTGATTCTGGTGGTCTTCGGGTATGTGGGCGCTCTTTCCTGGGGGCTGATCCTGCTGGGGGCGTCGGAGGCGGTTCCAGCCTATCTGATTGCTATTTCCAGCCTGGTTCTCCTGTTTTTCGGCATTTTCAAGGCTGGAAGCGTCCTTTTTTGCCGGAACGGGTATGAAATTCTCTGTTCCCTTCCGGTTTCCAGCGGAGCCATCGTGGCCGGACGGTTCCTCCGGATGTATGTGGAGGATCTACTGGTAGCCGTTGCCGTGCTCCTGCCGGGGCTGGCGGTGTATGGCTGGATGGTCCGGCCAGGGCTGTCCTTTTATCTTGCGAGCGTTTTATCCGCATTGACGGTTCCCCTGCTGCCGCTGGCGGTCTCCGCGCTGGTGGGCGCGGTGGTGACGGGCATTTCCTCCCGGATGAAGCACAAAAGCCTCGCGGAGGCGGCGCTGTCCATCGTTCTGGTGCTGGGGGTGCTGCTGGGCAGCAGCAGGCTCGCCGGGATGGACGAGGAGGCCTTCACTCCGGAATTTCTGTTGCGGCTTTCCGACACCGTGATGGACGTGCTGGGGAAGCTCTGTCCTCCGGCGGTGTGGCTGGGCCGGGCTGTAGCGGAGGGGAATGTACTTTCCTGCCTTTTGATGGGAACTGCTTTTCTGGCGGTGCTGGCTCTGGTGGCCTGGGCCGTGTCGATCAACTTCCATAGTATCTGCCGCAGGCTTTTCTCCTTCTCCGCCGGACATGACTACCGAATGGAGCGGCTGGGCCAGCGGAGCCTGATGGCGGCGCTCTATCAGCGGGAGCTGAAACGGTACTTCGCATCCAGCGTCTATGTGACCAACACCATCATGGGGCCCCTGCTGGGAATGATCCTGTCCGGCGCGCTGTGCTTCGTTGGCGTGGAGGGAATCACCGGGACCCTTCCCGTGGAGATCGACGTGGTGGGGCTTGCTCCCTTTGTCCTCGCCAGCGTGTTCTGCCTGATGACCACCACCGCCGTGTCCGTATCCATGGAGGGCAAACAGTTCTGGATCGTCAAGAGCCTGCCCCTGACCACCAAGGACATTCTGGACGCCAAGCTCCTGCTGAATCTCAGCCTGATGGCGCCCTTCTTCCTCCTGTCGGAGGTATTTCTCACCATCTCGCTGAAGCCCGCGCCTGTGGAACTGCTGTGGCAGATTCTGGTGCCGCTGAGCATGATCCTGTTCTCCTGCGTCTTCGGCATCACGGTGAACCTCCGGCTGCCGGTGCTGGACTGGGAGAGTGAGACCGTGGTGGTGAAGCAGAGCGCCGCGTCCATGCTGGGAGGCATGGCGGGGTTCGTGCTGGCGCTGGTGTGTATGGTTCCTGTGCTGCTCGTCCCCGAGGGGATGGGGAACGCCGTGAAGCTGACCATCTGCACGGCTCTGCTTCTGGCTGCTTTTCTCTGCTACCGGAGCAACTGCCGGGCGGATCTGCGGCAGATTTAACCCGTTGACATTTTTGATACTTCGTGCTATTCTTACGCATAGGGCAAGGTCGTCCGGCAAGTACGCTGGACGACCTTGTCTTTTTTATTTGGAAAATGCTAATCGGCTTGATGCAGCAAACGCAAAGAAGCCTTGCCTCTCCCTCTGGGAGAGGTGCCCCGGAGGGGCGGAGAGGGCGTTTTCCCCTCTCTGCGACTCGCTAAGAGCCGGGCTTCGCCCGGTTGCTCGCATGCATGGCGCCTGCGGGCGCTCAAGTCACGGCCTACGGCCGTGCCAGCTCTCCCAAAGGGAGAGCCTAGCTGATTGAAGCCGACAGCACTATTTGGAATATCCTGACTTACGAGGTGTTTTTTATGGAACGAAATGAAATCAACTGGTCGGAGCTGAGCTTCAGCTACACCCCTACCGACTGGCGGTATGTGGCAAATTACGCCGACGGCGCATGGGGCCAGGGCAGTCTGAGGTCTGAGGCCAACATTGTCCTCAGCGAGAGCGCCTGTGTGCTCCACTACGCCCAGACCTGCTTCGAGGGGCTGAAGGCCTACCGTGCCGCCGACGGGCGGATCATCTGCTTCCGGCCGGACCTGAACGCCAGCCGGATGGCGGACTCCTGCCGCCGGATGAAGATGCCTGTCTTCCCCGCGGAGCGGTTCCTGGAAGCCGTGGACCAGACCGTCAAGGCAAACCGGGACTGGATCCCGCCCTACGGCTCCGGCGCTTCCCTGTATCTCCGGCCCATCATGATCGGCACCACCCCGGTATTGGGCGTCAAGCCCGCGAAAGAATTCCAGTTCCGGCTGTTCGCATCCCCCGTCGGACCCTACTTCAAGGGTGTAGTCCGTCCCCTGCGGCTCCGAATCTCGGACCTGGACCGGGCAGCTCCCCGGGGCACTGGCAGCATCAAGGCCGGTCTGAACTACGCCATGAGCCTCTACGCCATCGTGGACGCCCACGAGCAGGGCTACGACGAGAACGTCTACCTGGACCCCGCCACCCGGACCTATTTGGAGGAGACCGGCGGCGCGAACCTGATCTTCGTCACCCGGGACGGCAAGCTGGTGACCCCCAAGTCCGACTCCATCCTGCCCTCCATCACCCGCCGGTCCCTGCTTCAGGTGGCGAAGGACTACCTGGGCATGGAGGTGGAGGAGCGGAAGATCGCCCTTAACGAGCTGGGGGATTTCGCCGAATGCGGCCTGTGCGGCACGGCGGCGGTGATCTCCCCGGTGGGCTCCATCGAGGACCACGGGAAGGTATATTCCTTCGCCGGGGACGGCCCCTATATCCACAAGCTCTCCCACACCCTGAAGTCCATCCAGATGGGCAATCTGGAAGCCCCCGCGGGCTGGGTCCGGATCATTGAATGACGGAAAAAGGCGCATTCCCTATTGTATTTTCGCACAAGCTCTGCTATAATATTAGTTAGAGTTTTGTACACAAACACCACACAAAGGAGAATGCAACCATGAAACTGTCCGTTTATACCGTCAGCCTGCCCGAATACGGCATCGAGGAAGCCGCCCAGCTGATCAAGGAGATGGGCTACGAGGCCGTAGAGTGGCGCGTGGACGTCACCGAGGGCGAGTCCCCCCTGAAGGCCATGTTCGCCAACCTGCCCGCCGAGCAGCAGTACGCCTTCCGCTACTGGACCGACAACCACGCCACCCTGAACGTCAACGACATCATGAACGAGTGCCTGCGGGCCAAGAAGGTCTGTGACGAGCTGGGTCTGGAGATCTGCAACCTGGCTACCACCCTGAAGGGCAAGCCCGAGGAAATGGAGAACACCATCGCCGCCGCTGCCGCCATCGGCTGCAAGACCGTCCGGGGCCCCATGGCCACCTACGATCCCAACCGCCCCTACTGGGAGCAGTTCGAGGAGTACCGGGCTTACCTGCGGGAGTGCGAGCCCCTGCTGAAGAAGTACGGTGTCAAGTTCCTGATCGAGACCCATCACGGCATGATGATCTCTTCCGCCTCCTCCGCCCTGCGGGTGCTGGACGGCTTCGATCCCGAGTACTACGGCCTGATCTACGATCCCGGCAACATGGTCTACGAGGGCTATGAGAACTACCAGCTGGGCTTCGAGATGATGGGGGCTTATCTGGCCCACGTCCATGTGAAGAACGCCGCCCTGGTCCCCGGCAAGGAGGACGAGTTCGGCGCCACCAAGTACAACCAGGCCTGGGTTCCCCTGAAGAAGGGCAGCGCGGACCTGTTCGCCATGATCAAGGCTCTGGTGAAGGTGGGCTACGACGGCGTGCTGTCCGTGGAGGACTTCTCCAACGAGAAGCCCACCCGGGAGAAGCTGGAAGAGAACATCGCTTACCTGAACCAGCTCATCGAGGCCGCAAAGGCCTGATTTCCCCACATAACGACAACGGAGGCACCCGGCAGGGTGCCTCCTCATTTTATACCTTCTCGAACGCCAATCTTGGGTCCGTATCCTCAGCCACATGGATGACGCCCCGCCGGGAGAAGCCCAGCTTTTGGAGGGTCTTCTGCATGACCCGGTTATCCGCATGGGTGTCGATGCGCAGGTGGCCGCATTGGGCAAAGGCCCAGTTGATGCAGAACTTCCCCGCGCCGGAGCCTGCCTTCGCCGCGATCCGGTGGACCACGCCGTAGGGCTCGTCGTTGAGCCACCCGCCGTCCTCGATGACCGCGTAGCAGGGATCGATGTCCCGTCCATAGTCGTAGAAAAACACCGCCAGCAGTTCCCCAGATTCCTCGCAGACATGACACTTCTCCCCGGCGATATCCCGGCGGATCAGCTCCTCCGGCGGCCAGTTCCGGGCGGCCCACTGCTTAGGGTTGCCAG
>JBGVDK010000130.1:0-34221 GCA_045119355.1 Faecousia sp. | reverse complement strand
GTCCGGTCCCCTCCGGGGAACGCCTCCCCAGCCCGAATCCCGGCGGAACGCAGGATCTCCACGATCTCCTTTAACCACTGGATCCCCAGAGATCCTCACCTCCTTTTTCCACGCACATGGCCCAGCAGTATACCGGCTGTCCGTTTCCCCAGATCACATCCGCGCTGCGAACGTGGTAGCTTTTCCCGGCAACCTCCACCGTGTTGCCTGTTTCCAGCTCCGGCTCCGCCGGTCCGATGTAGATGAACCGCTCCCGGCTTTCCCGTCCCAGCGCCCCCATCTCCGGCAGCGCCAGCCGCTCCAGCTTCCCGGTCACCGGTTGAAAGAAGCCCCGGACCACCGTCTGGCTCTCCCCCTGAACCACCGTCATCTCCCGGCCATAGCCGTTCATCATCTTCTCCACCATCCGCCGCATGCTTTACACCCCCTGAAAGGTAAAGGGATCCCGGATGTAGGGCATCATCATGACCCTTGCCTGATACCGCAGGCAGTTGGCTGCCGCGCTGTTCTTCCCCTTCCGGATGGAGACGTCCCCGGCGGTGAAGCTCTCCACCGTCTCCGACTCCCCGGCCTCCGACAGCGCCGCCAGGGCGATGAGACTGGCCGCCGAAATAAAGTCCGCCAGACAATCCTCCGGCGTCAGCCCCTTCCGCATCTGGGCAGCCAGGGAGCCCGCCGCTCCCTGACACAGCACCTGTAACAGCGCCGTCTGCCGCTCATCCAGATTCCCCGCCAGGGTCAGCGCCTGGGCGAAGGTCCGTTCCACCAGCGTCATACGCTCAGCGCCTTCACCGCGCCGTCGCAGATCTTGCCGAACCCGGAGATGGAGGTGATGGCCGCCCGTTCCAGCTGCCGGTCGATGAGCTTGTCATACTCCACCAGCACGTCCCCGGCCCGCACCAGTTCCAGAGCGTACCGCCGGTCAATGCCGATGATCATCCCATCCTCCACAGCGGAGGTCCGGTGGAGCTTTGCCCCCAGAGGATTGCTGAGCACGCCGGTGCCCTGGAAATTCAGCCCGGTCAGGGGATTCTGCAGTTCAGGGATCTTCAGCAGCTTGGTCATGGTACCGGAGTTCATGATCATTCCGTTCATGGTGTAAGGATCAAACTCCCCCCAGAACTCCACCAGCTGATCGTATTCCAGATTCCCGGCAGTGCCGGAAATGGGATCGCTGCCCACCTGATAGATCACGGCGGCGTTGTCGTTGCCGTCGCCATTGAGCAGAACGTCGATGGCGTCGGCCAGCTGCATCTTCTGGATGTAGCTGCCGATCTGCTTCAGCATCACAGAGAACAGGTCCAGCTTCTGGAACCGCACCGCCTCATAGCTGGCAACCAGCATCCGGCCCCGCTTGGTCAGATTGATCAGATGATCCTTGGTCTTCACCCTGGTGGCAGGGATCACCGCCCCCTCGGCGATGATCTTCGCGCCCACGCTGTCCTCGTCGCTCTCGGCGTAGATGGAGCGGTAGTCCATGGCGTCGATCTCGGTGGTGGTAGCCACAATCTCGTCCAGAATGTTGTTCTCCTCCATGCCCGTTCTCACCGCCCGGGCGATGTACTCAGGGAACAGTACCGCGGAATCCATGGTCCGGAAGAACTTCTCCACGGTGGAGGAGTCCTTCCCCTTCACCTTGATGCCGAAGCGCTTCAGCTGCCGCTGAAAGGCGTCGGTGCCCTCCAAAGCGGTGCCCCGGTAGTTCTCACTGGGATCCACGCTTTCCAGCACCTGGGTGAAGCTCATCCCCTCCTGGCGGTACATGCCCTTTTCCAGTCTCAGATTGTCATAAGCCATTTTCGTTTCCTCCTTACAGTTCGATGATTGCCTTCATTTCGTTCTCGTCCACGCTGACCACCAGATGGCTCCGGCCAGAGGAGCTGACCTTCACGCCGCCGCTGCCGTTGGCCGCCAGACCCACATAACCAACCGCAGGAGCGGTTCCGGTGTAGCCGACCTCCGCGAAGCCGTGAAGCTGCACTCCGCAGACGCCCTTGCGCAGCCCCTCCATCACACCGATAAAAGCCTCGCCGTCGGCACAGGGCGCCACCTTGCCATTTTCCTCCATTTTGCACACCTGGCCGTTCTCGCCGCTGTCCGCGGCGAAGCTTGCGCTGATCCGGCCGATCTCTTCAAAAGCTACCTTCATGTTTCAAACCCTCCGTTAAAAATATGTTCTCCGGTTCCCCGGGGAAGCTCAGATCAAATACCCATTGTCCCACTCCGTGTCCTTCTTCCCGGAGCCCAGCTGGGTCCTGACGGGATACATCCCCGCCATCCACTCCTCCAGCGCCGCCTTGAATTTCCGCAGCTCCTCCGCCGACATTTTCTCCGCCGCGCCTCTGAGCACCGGCTCTTCCACCCCCAGCTCCACCGCCAGGCACAGCCGCACCACCTCATCCTGAAGCTGCTTTTCGTATTCCTGCCCCAGCGCCGCCATCTTGAACAGCCGCCGGTACTCCTCCTGAGCGCCGAACTGGTCCGCCAGTTCCTTCAGCGTGACCGTTCTCCCGCCCAGTCCCTTCAAAACCCCGGCGTTGGGCTGGGCCGGCACCGCTACAAAGGAGAATTCATAAGCATCCACCGGCTCCATCAGCACCGCCACACAGACTTCCCCGTCATAAATGCCGCCTTTCTGGTGCCCGCATTCCCCATAGTCCAGCCCGCAAACCGAGCAAACGCTCCGTCCCATGGCGCAGCCTACGGAAACCTCCTTCTTGATCCCCGCCTCGATGTCCGCGATCCACTCATCCCCGGCGCCGCCTCTGCGGATGTAGGCCCAGGCCTTGATGTAGCTGACGCCCTCCTCGCAAACCACCCCGGCCTCAAAGATCCGGGCCATCTGCCCCTGGGCCGACCACATATGGTCCACAATGCCGCTTTTCCCCACAAACAGCTTCGCCAGCGCCGGCAGCGCCGCCGTGTCGAACCGCTCATAATCCCGGTCCACCTGATCGTCGCACAGCCGCAGGGAGAACACATAGACATCCTCCTCCGTCAGCTCTGCCTTCGCCAGGGCGTTGATCTTTTCCAGCTGCTCCTTCGTGGGCACGCCGCCCCGAACCGCCTGGCTCTCCTTTTTCACTTCCATTTTTTCAAACCTCCTGTTCCGCTTCCTGTAAATACTTCGCCGCCTGAGCCCGGTAGTATTCCGCCTTGGCCTGCTCGGTGATGTCCTGCAAGCTGATGTCGTCCCAAACCACTTCCACCGTAGGATCCATCCCCTCCAGCGCCAAAAAGGTCCGGCACACCTTCTCAATGGCGGGCTCCACCGTCCGCCGCAGAGCCCAAAGCTCGCTGGTCAGCAAATCCGCCTGCTGGGCGCTCATCCGCTCCGTACTGCTCCAGCTGAATCCCAGCAGAAAGGGCGGAAGCCCGGTCTTCGCCACCAGCTGTTCCAGAATCTGCCTCACCGGAACCTCCGAGTCCAGGATCGGCGCTTCCCCGCCGATGACCTTGATCTCCACATCGCCCACCGCCACGAAGTCCCGAACCATCCCGTTCTTCCCATCCTCCATGGCCTTGGCCCATTCGCTGGCAATCTGGCTTCCCCGCTCCTGTGCCGTCAGGGGATCCAAATTCTCCCCAGGCTTGCAAACCACGCTGTAGCGCACATTCCCAGCCCGCTCCCAGTTCACCCCGATGGTGTTGTAGATCTTCATCAGAATCTCTGCCAGGAACGGCATCCCCCGGAACAGGCTCACGCCGTAAGGATGCTCCGGCTCCGGATTCATGGTGGTGAACAGCAGCAGCTTCTGGTATGGCAGCGGCCGGTAGGTCCCATGCTCGTCCATGCCGCAGAGCTCCACATCCAGCACACTCTCCCCCTCCCGGACCTGCAAGCTGGTCACATCCCCCCAGCACACCGCCCGGAGCCGCCCGTCAGCCACCACCATCTCGCCCACCGCTCTCCCGTAGGTCAGCAGGCTGTCCAGGTACGCCGACACAAAGCTGTCGATCCCCATCTGCCCTCTCCCGCAGTTCACCGTCTTCAGGAACTTCCGCAGCCGGGCCGTCGCCCGCTCCGTGGAACATTTCACATCAAACCCGCTGGACAGCCGCACCAGCTTCCCCACCGCCGCGTCCAATACCGGCACCGCCTCCCGGATCTGCCGGTAGATCCGCTCCTCACCGCCGCCCAGGGGCACATATCCCCTCAGATTCCCGAAGGGATGGCTGTTCCCGCTGCGGATCTGGCACTGCGCCGCCACAGCGCCGCTTTCCTTCTTCCGTTTCAATTCACATCGCTCCTCTCCTGTTGTTCCGCCTGACGCCTCCCACGGCGAAGCCCCCCGCCGCTCCGGCCTCCAAAACCGTCGCCACAAAATAGCGCATATCGTCCATGGCGTGATCGTGTTCCTTCTTCACCCGGTCCTTCACCCCGTCCCGGAGGTCCCAGACATATTCCTCCATCTCCCGTAAGCAGTCGCCGCATCCCTCGCAGATCACGATCCTCCCGCTTTTCAGCGCCTGGGCCGTGGCCCGGATCCCGGAAAGGACGTCGTTGCTCGCCTGCTTCACGTTCCATCCCGCTCTTTTCAGCACCTGGATGAAGCTTGCCGCGCTGGGGTCCACGATCACCGCCGTGATCCGCCTCCCCCCGGCCAGCTCCGCCAGAGCCTCCGCGTATTCCCCGTCGGTCATCTGCCGCATCTCCCGCCGGGAGTCGAAGTAAAATTCCTTCACCCGGTACCAGACCCCGCCGCAGCTTCCCCACAGCCCCATGCTGGTGGGATTCACCGTCCCATAGTCGCAGGAGATGTACCATTTCTCGTACCCCGTCTCCGGAGCCTCCCGCACCATGGACTGCTCAAAGAAGTCGTACACCCGGCCCTCCGCCTGGGCCCACTCTCCCAGAATGAACCGCCGGTAAAATACGCCGCTGTACAGCCGCTCATACCGCTTCCTGATCCCCTCGTCCAGCGACGGATTGTCCTCCATGGTAAAGTGCAGATGCAGGCACCTCCGCGCCTCCGCGCCCAGGATCCACTCTCTGTAAAACCAGTGGCTGGGCCCCGCCGGATTGCAGTTGAACCACAGCCTGCTCCCCGTCACCGAGCACCGTGCGCAGGCCTGCTCCACGAAGCTCCTGGGCATCAGCGCCACCTCGTCCATCAGTACCCCCGCCAGAGTCATGCCCTGGATCATCGACGCGGAGCTCTCGTCCCTGCCGCCGAAGATGTAGTATTCGTTGGTGTGCCCGCCGAAGGTCAGGACGATTTTGTTCTCCGTCCGCTTCTCCTTCCAGACAGCCCCCAGCCCCGCCAGCCTCGGCAGGATCTCCGCCAATACATTCCGCCGCAGCGCCCCGATGGTCTTCCCGCAGAGTGCGAACCGCCGCCGCTCAAAGCAGCTCTGTGCCCACAGGAAGAACCCCAGCCCCATGGCCAGGGTCTTCCCCGACCTTACCGCCCCATCGCAGACGATGGCTTCCCTTTCCGCGTCCGCCGACCCGGGCATCCACCAAACCATGGCTTTTTTCTGCTTTTCCGAGAATCCCGCGTAACTCATTTCTCCTCAGCCGCCGACTGAAGGGCCTGAAGGAACTCCTCCATCTCCTTTTTGTCCTCCCCGGTGGACGCCGCCAGCTGTTCCAGTGCCCGGAGCCGGTCAATGAGCTTGATCTCCACCATGCCCTTTTCGCTGCGCTTGATCTCGCTGAGCAGGCTCAGGTCCAGTTCTTCCAGATCCGCCGTCTCTTCCAGAGCCAGCCGCACGCAGTCGTTGGGCTTGCCGAAGGCCAGCTCCGCCAGCCGCCGGGTCACATCCTCCCGCCGGACCTGCCCATCCCGGATCCGTTTTTTCAGAGAATCGCCTTTCCCGTCTTTCCCTGCCAAATTCCTGCCTCCTTTCAAACCTGAGTCCAAAACCCGAGAAAATTGCCCTCTTCCGTGCAACAAAATAAAAATTCTTGCAATCCACCCGAAACTTTTATAGAATTGATAATTGAAAAAATGCTTATCACCTTCTTGCCTCTCCCTCTGGGAGAGGTGCCCCGCAGGGGCGGAGAGGGCGCTTTCCCCTCTCAGTCACGACCTGTGGCCGTGCCAGCTCTCCCAAAGGGAGAGCCAAGCTGATTCAAGCCAATAAGCACTATTAAAAATTTATATTCCTCGACAACTTTCAATTTTCAACTTTCCGGAGGTACCACCATGACCTACTCTGACCGCATCCACGCCGCCGCGGACTTCATTTCCCAGCGGATCACCATCCATCCCACCATCGGCCTGATCCTGGGCAGCGGCCTGGGCGACTTCGCCGACACCCTGCAAGACCGTACCGTCATCCCCTTCTCCTCCATCCCCGACTTCCCCCAGGCCACCGTCGAGGGCCATGCCGGAGCCTTCGTCTTCGGTTCTTGCCAGGGCAAACCCGTGGTCGCCCTTCAGGGCCGCCTCCACTATTACGAGGGCCACTCCATGCAGGACCTGACCCTCCCGGTGCGCATTATGGCCCTCCTGGGCGTCAAAACCCTCATCCTCACCAACGCCGCAGGCGGCGTCAACTACAACTTCAACCCCGGCGACCTGATGCTGATCACCGACCACATCAACTATTCCGGCTCCAACCCCCTGATTGGCCAGAACATGCCCGAATTCGGCCCCCGTTTCCCCGACGTGTCCGATCTCTACTGCCGCTCCCTCCGGGAGACCATCCGGGAAAAAGCCGCCCTCCATGGCATCACCCTCCAACAGGGCGTCTATATGATGTTCTCCGGCCCCAATTACGAGACCCCCGCCGAGGTCCGCATGGCCCGGATCGTGGGCGCCGACGCCGTGGGCATGTCCACCGTCCCCGAAGCATTGGTCGCCGCCCAGTGCGGCATCCAGGTGGTAGGCATCTCCTGCATCACCAACATGGCCGCGGGCGTCACCTCCGCCAAGCTCCATCACCAGGAAGTCATGGACATCGCCGCCCAGGTCCACGACAAGTTCCATACCCTCGTAAATCTGATCCTGGAAATCCTCTAAAACTTGACATTCTTCCCCACTGCGCTATAATAAAAGCATCAATGGGCCCTGCCCAAAAGGAGCGTAATTATGTACTACCATATGACCGTCGCAGGTCTGGAGCGCGACCTGCCCATCTGCCCTCTGAATGAAAACCTCTCCATCGCCGGCTTCGTCATCTTCGGCGACCAGGAGCTGACCGTTGCCTGTGCCCGGGACCTGCTGGCCAAAGCTCCCGAATACGACTACATCATCACCGCCGAAGCCAAGGGCATCCCCCTGGCCCACGAAATGGCCCGCCAGGCCGGCGACGCCAAGTACATCCTGGCCCGCAAGGGTCCCAAGCTGTATATGCGGGACATCTTCTCCGTCACCGTCAACTCCATCACCACCGCCAAGGAGCAGAAGCTGTATCTGGACGGCGCGGACGCCGCTCTGATGAAGGGCAAGCGCATCCTGATCGTGGACGACGTGATCTCCACCGGCGAGAGCCTGAAGGCCCTGGAAGCCCTGGTCGAGAAGGCTGGCGGCGAGATCTGCGGCCGTATGGCCATCCTGGCCGAGGGCGATGCCATCGACCGTTCCGACATCATCTACCTGGAGCCCCTGCCCCTGTTCAAGCCCGACGGCACCGTCCTGGGCTAAAAAAGCAATCAAGGTGCACTGCGAAACACCCGCAGTGCGCCCTTTTTATCTTCCAAAAAACCAATCGATCCCTGCGCTGTCCAATAGAACCGCCCCAGCCCCCGACAACCTCCACCCCTTAAATAAGTAAGAGGGATTCTTAAGGGAGAATCAGGCCACAAAGTGGCCCTCCCTTAAGCTGATTTCTTTGGTTACTTTCTTGTTCAGTGACAAGAAAGTAACACCCCGCAAGCTTCAAACGAGCCCCAAAATACACACCAAGAGGTACCCACCCATGCCCCAGGACAACTACGCCATCATGTTCGAACAAGCCCGTCAGCTTTTCCTCACCTATGACCAGTCTTCCATCGTCGCCAAAACGCCCCTTTCCTTCGACGACGAAACCCTGTACCTCCCCGTCCTTGCCCAGACCGTCACCATCTGCCGCGCCGACGGGACCATCCGCTGGCCCTCCGGCGAGACTCTGGCCCCTCACGACGCCCTGACCATCTACGATTACCTCTGCGACGCCAAGCCAGACCGCACCCTCTCCGGCCAGTTCCGTCCCCTCACCGGCTTCGGCCATATGTTCCACACCGGCCTTGTGGAGCAATCCGCCCCCACACCTCTGGAACTCGCCATCGACCAAACCCCCGAAGCGTTCCGCTCCGCCTGCGAGGCCCTGGGCGGCAAGCCCTGCCCCAAAGGCGACATCGGCTATACCCTCCCCCTGTTCCCGGACCTCCCCGTCCTGCTTCAGTTCTACCACTCCGACGAGGATTTTCCCCCTCAGCTCCGTACCTTCTGGGACCTGAACACCCTCTCCTGGCTCCGCTACGAAACCATGCACTACGCCCAGGGTCTGATCCTCAAACGGCTGTCAGAGTTGATGAAACTTCACAATTGAGCCATTTTTGTTTCCTTTTCCTTTGTGAAATCTCCCCAGTTTTTCCTGCAATAGGAAAACCACCTAAAATCCCCCCATCCCGGATATGGAAATTTCCTGTAAATATGGTCAAAACACCGATTGACATTTGCTCCCATAATGAATAAAATAATATCGATACACTGTAAGTGTGGAAGTGTGCCTTACTGCGCCCTTTTGCCCATATGCTGTATCGGTTCACAAACCATACTATTAACTTAGGAGGAATTATTTTGGATCGCTTAATCACTGTTGAAGAACTGGAAGCGGCAACCAACTCCTTGCTGGAGAACGGCCAGAAAGTCGGCGCCGATTCTTGGCAGCAGCGCGCTAAGAACCAGACTCCCCACTGCGGCTTCGGCGAGTCCGGTACTTGCTGCCGTATCTGCTCCATGGGCCCCTGCCGCATCACCAAGAAGGCCCCCCGCGGCATCTGCGGCTGCGATGTCCACGGCATCGTCGCCCGTAACTACCTGCGCTTCACCGCCGGCGGTACCGCAACCCACTCCGACCACGGTCGTGAGATCATGCACACCCTGCACGAGACCCGTGAGGGCGGCAACTATCAGGTCAAGGATCCCGAGAAGCTGATCCGCATCGCCCACGAGTGGGGCGTCGAGACCGAGGGCAAGGACATCTATGACCTGGCCCACGAGATGGCCGAGATCGGCCTGCTGGAGTACGGCAAGCCCTTCGGCTACCAGCGTTTCCTGGACCGCGCTCCCGAGCACACCCAGAAGCTGTGGCATGACGCCGAGATCGCTCCCCGGGCCATCGACCGCGAGGTTTCCCAGTCCCTGCACATGACTCACATGGGCTGCTCTTCCATGCCCGAGGCTCTGATCCGTCAGGCCCTGCGTTCCGGCCTGTCCGACGGCTGGGGCGGCTCCATGATGGGCACCGAGTTCTCCGACGTCATGTTCGGCACTCCCAAGCCCATCGACACCACCGCCAACATCGGCGTCATGGAGAAGGACAATGTCAACATCATCGTCCACGGCCATGACCCCTCCCTGTCCGAGATGATCGTTTACTACGCAAACGATCCCGAGATGATCGCCTACGCCAAGTCCATGGGCGCCAAGGGCATCACCGTCTCCGGCGTCTGCTGCACCGCCAACGAAGTCACCATGCGTCACGGCATCCCCATGGCCGGCAACTTCCTGTCCCAGGAGAACGTGGTCCTGACCGGCGCCTGCGAAGCCATCGTCGTTGACATTCAGTGCATCTTCCCCGCACTGGGCCCCCTGTCCAAGTGCTTCCACACCAAGTTCATCACCACCTCCCCCATCGCCCGGATCCCCGATTCCGAGTTCTACCGCTTCTCCGCTGAGACCGCCGGCGAAAACGCCAAGGCGATCGTGAAGATGGCTGTCGAGAACTTCAAGAACCGGAAACCCGAGCTGGTGAACATCCCCGACCAGAAGTGCAACGCCCGTGTCGGCTACTCTGTCGAGGCCATCAAGAAGGTTCTGGACGGCGTCGCCAACTCCCAGGTTGACGAGTTTGGCACCACCAAGCCCCTGATCGAGTGTGTCCACTCCGGCGTCCTCCGCGGTGCTGTGGCCATGGTCGGCTGCAACAACCCCAAGGTCCGTCCCGACTACGCCCACATCGAGCTGATGAAGAAGCTGCTGGCCAACGACATCATCCTGATCGTCTCCGGCTGCTCCGCACAGGCTGCCGGTAAGGCCGGTCTGCTGGATCCCGTCAACGCCAAGAACTTCTGCGGCGCCGGTCTGAAGCGCGTCTGCGAGCTGGCTGACATTCCTCCCGTGCTGCACATGGGCTCCTGCGTGGATATCTCCCGTATGATGATCCTGGCCTCCGACATCGCCAAGGATTGGGGCATCAACATCTCCCAGGTTCCCGTCGTCGGCTGCGCTCCCGAGTGGATGTCCGAGAAGGCCGTCTCCATCGGTAACTACGTCGTTGCCACCGGTATCGAGACCTTCCTGGGCGTCGATCCCTACACCAAGGGCTCCGAGGAAGTCACCGCCCTGCTGCAGGGTGAGCACGGCATCAACGACTGGGTCGAGGCCAAGTTTGTTGTTGAGACCGACATCGAGAAGCTGGGCGACAAGATGATCGCCTGCATCGAGGCCAAGCGTGCCGCTCTGGGCATCTGATATTCCCATTAAAGAAGGTTCCTTTCCATGAAAGTAGCAATTACCGGCAAGGGCGGCGTGGGCAAAACCACCCTCGCTTCCACCCTTGCCCGGCTGTACGCGGCTGAGGGCCGCACCGTACTGGCCGCCGACGTGGACCCGGACGCGAATCTGGGTCTGGCTCTGGGCTTCACCCCCGAGGAAGTGGACTCCATCATCCCCATCTCCAAGATGCGGAAGCTGGTGGAGGAGCGCACCGGCGCCAACGCGGCCAACAAGTTTTTCAAGTTGAACCCCTACGTCGCCGACATTCCCGACGAGTACGCCAAAGAGATCAACGGCGTCAAGCTGCTGGTCCTGGGCTCCGTGGACGTGGGCGGCAGCGGCTGTGTCTGTCCCGAGCACGTGATGCTCAAGGCCATCCTGGCGTCCCTGACCTATCGAAAAAACGATGTGGTCATCATGGACATGGAGGCGGGCCTGGAGCACCTGGCCCGCGGCACCGCCGCCAATATGGACCAGTTCATCGTCGTCATCGAGCCCGGCGCCCGCTCCATCCAGACCTACGGCAACGTCAAGAAGCTTGCCGCCGACCTGGGCGTGAAGCGTGTCCGCGTGGTGGCCAACAAGGTCCGCAACGCCGACGATGAGGAATTTATCAAATCCCATATCCCCGCCGAAGACCTTTTGGGCTTTGTCCACTACAATCCCGAGGTCATCGAGGCGGACCGGCTTGGAAAATCCCCCTACGATGTAAGTCCCTCGGCTATCAGCGAAATCAAAAGAATCAAGGCCGTTATTGACGGTGATGACGAAAAATAGGAGGAAATACCGTGACACTTTTTGAAAGAGTTTTTGGCGGCAACGATTACAACTACGCTCGTACCGTAGCCGCTGTTGATGAAGCCATCGCGCAGTACGGCGAAGGCTGCGCCGTCGGCTATCCCGACACCGCTTACGCTCTGCCCTGCTACTACGGCATCAAGGGCGTGAAGATCACCAACCTGGGCGAGATGAAGGCCGCTCTGGCCGAGATCAAGGCCATGATGACCCGCAACAACCGTCTGCATGACGTGTTCGAGTCCGGCATCGCGTCCGCTCTGTGCGCCGAGTTCCTGGAGGCTCTGAAGTACCTGAATGGCGCCACTCCCTACGCCGAGCCCGAGATGGGCTTCCTGACCGACGCCTTCGTCCGTAACCTGGGCGTGCCCCTGGTCACCGGCGATATCCCCGGTGTTGCCGTTATCATCGGCGGCGCCGAGGACCCCGCTGAGACTGTCGCTCTGGCCAAGTCCTACCAGGCTCAGGGTATCCTGGTCACCCTGACCGGCGATTCCATCAAGCACTGCGCTGACGCCGGCATGAAGCTGGGCGAGAACGTCCGCGTCTGCCCCCTGGGCTACGAGATGCAGTCCGTCATCCATGTTGTCTCCGTTGCTGTCCGTGCCGCTCTGATCTTCGGCAACGTGACCCCCGGCGACTTCCCCACCCTGGCCAAGTACACCATGGACCGTGTCAAGGCCTTCGTCAACGCTTACAAGCCCCTGTCCGACGAGATCGTCTCCTACGGCGCCGGTGCCATCTGCCTGGGCTTCCCCGTTGTCTCCAACGAGACTGAGAACATGTTCCGTGTTCCCATGTCCCTGATCCAGCAGCTGGACACCTCCAAGTGGAACGCCACCTCTCTGGAGGCCCGCCGTATCAAGCTGAAGATCACCAAGATCGACATCCCCGTGGCCTTCGCCACCGCGTTCGAGGGCGAGATCATCCGCCGCGGCGATATGCAGGTCGAGGTCGACGGCTCCCGTGTGGACTGCTTCGAGCTGGTCCAGACCAAGGAGTCCTCCGAGATCGAGGATCACAAGATCGAGGTCGTCGGCCCCGAGATCGACGATGTCCCCGTGGGCTCCAAGATCTCCCTCAGCTACACCATCGAGGTCGCCGGCAAGGCCATGCAGCCCGACTTCGAGTCCGTCATGGAACGTAAGATCCACTCCTGGATCAACTGCATCGAGGGCGTTATGCACACCGGTCAGCGCGACATGATCCGTATCCGTATCTCCAAGGCCGACTACGAGGCTGGCTTCAAGTTCCGCCACCTGGGCGAGGTCCTGTACGCCAAGATCAAGTCCGAGTTCGAGGCTGTCGTTGACAAGTGCCAGGTCAAGATCGTGGTCGACGCCGACCAGAACAAGGCTCTGCGTGCCGCCGCCAACGAGGTCTTCGACCGTCGTGACGCACGACTCGCCTCTATGACCGACGAGTCCGTGGATCAGTTCTACACCTGCATCATGTGCCAGGCCTTCTCCCCCAGCCATGTCTGTATCGTCACTCCCGAGCGTCTGGGCCTCTGCGGCGCCGTGTCCTGGCTGGATGCCAAGGCCACCAAGGAGCTGGATCCCGAGGGTCCCTGCCAGATCGTTCCCAAGGAGCACTGCCTCGACGAGAAGCTGGGCCGTTACGAGGACGTGGACGAGGCCATCCAGAAGTACTCCCACGGCGCTCTGGAGCACGTGACTCTGTACTCCCTGTTCCAGGATCCCATGACCTCCTGCGGCTGCTTCGAGTGTATCTGTGGTGTTGAGCCCGTCTCCATGGGCGTCGTCATCACCTGCCGTGAGCACGCTGGCATGACTCCTCTGGGCATGAGCTTCTCCGAGATGGCCTCCATGACCGGCGGCGGCGTTCAGACCCCCGGCTTCATGGGCCACGGCAAGCACTTCATCTCCTCCAAGAAGTTCATCGCCGCTGAAGGCGGTCCCGCCCGTATCGTCTGGCTGCCCAAGATGCTGAAGGATCAGATGCGTGAGCGTCTGGACGCCACCATCCTGGAGATGTACGGCATCGAGAACTTCACCGATATGGTCGCCGACGAGACCATCTGCACCGAGGATCCCGAGGAGCTGCTGAACTACCTGACCGAGGTTGGCCATCCCGTCCTGGGCATGGAACCCTTCGACATGTAATGCGGCGAGCCGCCGCTGGCACCTCGTGCGCCAGTGCAGTGCTGATCGTTACTGCCCTGACCCACTCGGTATCGTTCCTGCGGTAGCAACCTAACATAACGGCATCCCCCTCTCCGGAGGGGGATGTTTTTGCAGCGAGCCGCCGCTGGCTCCTCGTGCGCCAGTGCAGTGCTGATCGTTACTGCCCTGACCCGCTGGGTAACGTTCCTGCGGTAGCAACCTAACATAACGGCATCCCCCTCCTCGGAGGGGGATGTTTCTTATTACTATGGGCGACCAACTGTAGGGACCGGCGTCCTCGACGGTCCGTCGGCAAACAACGTTTGCCGCATGGGTTTATGACCGGGTTCGCACCCCAAAGCCTTCTCCTTTGAGGAAGGTGGCCGAGCGAAGCGAGGTCGGAAGAAGCAAAAGGGCGGCAGTCCCACAGGACCGCCGCCAAATCATATCAGTTTTCTCCGTACCCCCGGATAATCTCCACCATATCCTCCAGCATTTTCTCCAGCCGGACCACATCATCATCCGTGTACTCGCCCACAATGCTCAATGCGCATTCCCCATCCACACTGAGAACGGACACCTGCACACCGGGCTTCTTCTTCAGCGGACCGCCCAGCATCCCGCTCACCGGAACCAGACTGCCCAACCGCCAGTCCTCGCCCTTCAGGTTGCCCAGATTGGTCACGCCGATGGACATATTTCCATATACCGCCGGAGCCACCTTCAGCAGCAGACCCATGGGCGCGGTCCGCATGGCCGTGTGCAGCATCGGCACACCCTCCAATCCGGACATGGGATCCTCCTTGTCCTCCCGGGTCTGCCGTGCGATCTCCGCCAGAGTCTCCTCAAAGGAACCGGTAACGCCCTCCGGCATCACGGTCTTCAACGACCCCGCCATATTGGTCAAGCCCTCAGAATCCCCGCCGGGGCAGTGCTTTCTCAGATCCATCATCGCCATCACGCCGATGGGCCGCTTCTCGTCCACCCCGGGCACCGCCGCGAAGGCCTGATAGCAGGCCGCCAGCACCAGATCGTTGGCGGTCATACCTCCCCGCTTCGCCTTCTCCCGAGCCTTCCCCATCACGTCCCGGGCTACCACCCGCCGGAGCACCCGGGGCGTCCCCGGTTCCGCGTCCGCGAAGGGAAACTCATTCTTCGTCCCCGGCATGGGATTCTTCCACAGCTTCCGCTGCTCCTTCTTGTTCAGATGGGCGTAAAGCTGCTCCGGAGCACGGCTTCCGTTCTTCACATTCAGCCCCTGGGCGCTTCCGGTTTCCAGAATCCGATTATAAGCCTCGATCAGCTTTCCCAGCAGATACTTGCCGTCGCCGCCGTCGGCCACCATATGGCTGATGCAAACCGCCACCGAGCTGACGCGCCCGTCCCAAATCAACGCGCAGCGCAGCTTCACCGGTCCCTCCGGCTTGATCGGCAGGATCGCCTGCTCATACCCCGCCTGCTCCGCGTCCTTCTCCACCCGGATAAACCGAAAGTATTCCTCTTCTTCCACATCCCGATAAATCCGCCAGATGGCCTTACCCTTCTCCACCAGGAATCTGCCGTGGAGCACATCCACCGAGTAAACCACCGCTTCCACAGCCTTTTTCAGCACATCCCGATCCACCTCGCCCGGATAATTCAGCACAAACCGGATGGTGTTGTCGTTGAAATCATGTACCAGATACTGGGACTTCTCGCCGGTAATGGCCTTCATTTCCTTTTCCAGAATCATATTTCTGTTCCTTTCCACTCATTTTTCCACATTATAGTCCTTTCCGCCGAAAAATGCAACGCTTCTATCCATTCCCATATTGCATTTTCCGACAGATCCGCTATAATGTATGGTGGAAATATCTGTGAAACAAAGAGGAATGCAACATGTCTGAAACCAAAACTCAAACTGCCCTTCCCACCAACAAGATGGGCACCATGCCCATCGGCAAGCTCCTGCTGAACATGGCGCTGCCCCTGGTCATCTCCATGCTGGTCCAGGCGCTGTATAACGTCGTGGACAGCATCTACATCTCCCGGATCAGCGAGTCCGCCGTCACCGCTCTGAGCCTGGCCTTCCCGGTCCAGAACCTGCTCATCGGCTGCGCCACCGGCGTGGGCGTGGGCGTCAACTCCCTGCTGAGTAAGTCCCTGGGCGAGCAGAACTACGAGCGGGCCAACCGCACCGCCGGCAACGGCTTCCTGCTGGCCGTCATCTTCGCCGTACTTTTCCTGCTCTTCGGCGCTTTCTTCGCCCACCCCTACTTCGCCATGCAGTCCACCGTTGCTGAGACCGTGGACGGCGGCTCCACCTACCTCGCCATCGTCTGCATCGGCTCCATCGGCGTGTTCATCGAGATCCTCTTCGAGCGTCTGCTCCAGGCCTCCGGCCAGTCCTTCTACTCCATGATCACCCAGGCCACCGGCGCCATCATCAACATCGTCCTGGACCCCGTTCTGATCTTCGGCTGGTTCGGTCTGCCCGCCATGGGCATCGCCGGCGCGGCACTGGCCACCGTCATCGGCCAGTGGGTCGCTGCCCTCCTGGCCATGTACCTGAACAAGCGCTTCAACACCGATCTGAAGCTGAAGCGCGCCCACGCCAAGCCCGACGATTACGTTATCCGGATGATCCTGGGTGTCGGCGTCCCCTCCATCATCATGGTGGGCATCGGCTCCATCATGAACTTCGGCATGAACCAGATCCTCCAGGGCTTCTCCGAGACTGCCACCGGCGTCTTCGGCATCTACTACAAGCTACAGTCCTTCTTCTTCATGCCGCTGTTTGGCATCAACAACGCGGTCATCTCCATCGTGGCCTTCAACTACGGCGCCCGGAAGCCCAAGCGGATGCTGGGCACCGTGAAGCTGGCCGCCATCACCGGCCTGTGCATCATGCTGCTGGGCTTCGCCGCCTTCCAGTTCATCCCCGAGGTCTTGCTCGGCATCTTCAACCCCACCGAGGAATTCCTGGCTATGGGCGTCCGTGCTCTGCGGACCATCTCCTACTGTTTCCCCGTGGCCGCAGTGTGCATCATCCTGGGCAGCACCTTCCAGGCCCTGGGCACCGGCATCTATTCCACCATGGTCTCCCTGTGCCGCCAGCTGCTGGTCCTGCTCCCTGCCGCCTACCTGCTGAGCCTGCTGGGCGACGTGAACCTGGTCTGGTGGTCCTTCCCCATCGCCGAGGGCATGGGTCTGGCGATGACCCTGTTCTTCTTCCTGCGCCTCTACCGCCAGAAGATCAAGCCTCTCTACGAGAACTGATCCCCACACACATCCGGAACCCACGCTGCCCCCCCGCGGCGTGGGTCTTTTTTGCCCCCAAACGCCCCCCAAACCCTCCGCAACCCAAAGTTGCGGCCTTTGCGCTCGAAAATTGGTAGCCAGAACCCGGGAAAGATGCTATAATCACCCCCGAAAAGGAGAGATGCTTATGAGCCTGCCCCAGAAATTACAGGAATACCGCCGAAGGGAAAAGCTGTCCCAGGAGGAGCTCGCCAACCGGCTGGGCGTGTCCCGCCAGTCCGTCTCCAAATGGGAGCAGGGCCTGTCCTTCCCAGAAACGGATAAATTGATCGAGCTGAGCACCATGATGGGCGTTACCATCGACAGTCTTCTGAAGGACACCCCGGAGCCTCCCCCTCCGGAGGAAGCCCCCACCGAACCCCCAGTCCCCAGCAAAAGCCCCGTCTGGCTGAAAGCCCTCGCCGTGGTTCTGATCGTCCTGGTGGCCGTGATCGCCCTCATCACCCTCCGTCCAAACGCACCAAACGCAGGCGACCCAGCCCACCCCACCGAAACCGCTCCCATCAACCAGACGGAAACCACCCTCCCCAACGAGACCGAATCCCTCCCCACCGAAACCGTCCCCCAGCAAACGGAGCCCGCTTTCCGCAACGAAGACCTGGCCGAGCTGCAAGCCTGGTTCTTCGACTTCGCCCGGACCTACCGCCTGGACTACCTCCCCACCTTCACCGAGGAAGCAGGCCCACCCACCGACGTTGCCGAATACCTCTATTGGGCCTTCGCCATCAACCTGGACAACTGGGGCGAGGACAAGGGCACCATGACCAAAACCTACATCGCGGATACCGTATGGCAGTATTTCCGCACCCCGGCAGGCTCCCACCGCAGCCTGGAAAAGCAGTGGGAATATGATTCCGTCACCGAGTGCTACACCGCATACCCCGGCGGCCTCAAACAGCTGGACTATTACCTGCTCACCGGCATCGAAATCGACCAGGGGAAATATACCGTCCAGGCCACCCGCTTCCGCAGTCGATTCTACGGCTATTCCCAGGAGGAGGAAGCCCGCCTGATCGCCTCCCTGTTCGACGGCACCGCCACTGACCTGTTCGCCGTCTCCGAACTCACCGTCACCTTCCGGCTGGACCCCGACGCCGACTCGGCCCCCATTTTTCTGTCCTATTCCGAGGAATTTCTCTCCGACCTCTACTCCTGACCCCATAAAATCACCCGCTGTCCATTTGGACAGCGGGTGTTCCATTCTTATTCCGCTTTTCGCTTGTCTTTGATGCAGATCAGCACCGACCCAAAATACTGCCTCCCCTTGATCCACTGCTCCAAGCTCTCCCCATACCGGTCCGGCCCGGTGGAGTTCCGGAAGGTGTTGTACCCCACAAACCCCTCACCGGTGTGATGAAGCGCCACAAAATGCGCCCCCAGCTTCCAGTCCCGCTTCCAGTGGTAGAACAGAATGCACACGTCCGAGCGTTTCGCCGCCTCGTCAAATTCCTCACGCTTGTAAACCACTTCCACCGGGAACCCCCACTTCTTAAAGCAGATCGCAGGCGCAAAAGTCGTCGTCCCCGTGTTCCCGTGGATCAGCGGCAGCATCTTCTCGTACATCCGGATCAGCGCCTCCGGCTGGGCACCATATCCCATCAGCCGCAGCGCGTTATACGTCGCGATCCACCCACAGCCCGTAGCCGCGCTGGACCGAAGCCCGTACCGCCATTGTTCCTTCGGAATGTCCCTTTGGTTGTAGATCAAGTCCTTCATAACGGATTCTCCTCCAAAAAGGCGTCCAGCAGCCGCCCGGCGGTCATCACCATCTTCGCGCAGGGCCGCTTCGCATAAAATTCCGCCGTCCGGGGCGTGGGATTGGGATCGCTGGGGGGATTCTTCAAAATCTCCCGACAAATGATGCTCCCATTCTCCTCCCGGAACTTCCCGGCCAGCTCCTGTACCCGGGTGTACAGCTCCTTTTTGCCGACGTCATCCCCCGGCTGATCGTACCCGTAAAGCAGAGAAAGTACCATCATCATCCCGCTCACCGCGCCGCAGACCTCCCGCATCCGGCCCATGCCGCCACCAAAGGCGCTGGCCATCCTGGCCGCCTGCTGTTCCTCCAATCCGGTCACATCGCAAAACGCCACAGCCACCGCCTGCGCGCAGTTGTACCCGCTCAAAAACAGCTCCGCGGCCTTCACACCATGATCCATACCGATCCCCCCAAATTGATTACTGCCTCCATTCTACCACGCCCTGTGGAAATTGACAATTGACAATTGACAATTGATAATTGATAATAAGGACATTCACAGAATCAATCATTTTCAATTTTCAATTAAAAAGGAGCTTCTTATGCTTCCAGAACAATTTCTCCTCCGCCTTCAGTGCCAGCTTGGCGATGAATACGATTTATACCTTGCCAGCCTGGACCGTCCCCGGGCCGTTGCCCTCCGCTTCAATCCCCTGAAGACGGATTCTTTCCCCATTCTCCCCTTTGTTGGCGACCCGGTCCCCTGGGCGGATTACGGCTATTATTACGATCCCGACTCCCGTCCCGGCCTCCACGTCTGGCACGAAGCGGGCCTCTACTACCTTCAGGAAGCCAGCGCCATGGCCCCCGTCACCCTCCTGGACCCCCAGCCCGGCGAGCTGATCTGTGACCTCTGCGCCGCCCCCGGCGGCAAGACCACCCAGATCGCCGCCAAAATGATGGGCCAGGGCCTTCTGGTCTGCAACGAGATCAACCCCAAGCGGGCCCGGATCCTCTCCCGGAACATCGAGCGGATGGCCGTCCCCAACGCCCTGGTCCTGAACCACCACCCCAGCGACCTGGAACGCCATTTCACCGGTGCCTTCGATAAAGTCCTGGTGGATGCCCCCTGCTCCGGCGAGGGCATGTTCCGCAAGGAGGAAGCCGCCGTCACCGATTGGAGCCCCGAAACCGTCGCCATGTGCGCCAGCCGCCAGGCCGAAATTCTCAAAACCGCCGCCAAGCTCCTCCGTCCCGGCGGCCGCCTGGTCTATTCCACCTGCACCTTCGCCCCCGAGGAGGACGAGGGTGCCATCTCGGAATTCCTCAAATCCCACCCGGACTTCTCCATCGAGGCAGTCTCTGCCTCAGCCCTCTCCCCCGGCCGTCCCGACCTGATCGCGGACCCGGCTCCCGGCCTGGAACATACCTTCCGCCTCTGGCCCCACCATCAGTTGGGCGAGGGCCACTACGCCGCCGTCCTCCGCCGTTCCGGCGACGAAGAATCCACCCTCACCCCCTCCAAGCCGGAGAAAACGCCCAAGGAGTGGCTGGACTTCGCCAAATCCCTGGATATCACCCTCCCGGCGGGCAAGCCCATTTCCTTCGGCACCTCCCTGTTCTGGGCCCCGGAAGCTCTGCCGGAACTGAAGGGCCTGAAGGTCCTCCGTCCCGGCTTGGAGCTGGGCGAGTACAAAAAGGGCCGCTTCGAGCCCGCCCACGCCCTGGCCCTGTACCTCAAAACCTGCGCCTCCACCCAGGACTATTCCCCCGACTCTCCTGAAATCGCCTCCTATCTCCACGGCGAGGTGGTCCCCTCCGCCCAGAAGGGCTGGACCCTGGTGACAGCGGGCGGCCTTTCCATCGGCTGGGGCAAGGGCGACGGAAAAGTTCTGAAAAACCACTATCCCAAGGGTCTCCGCCGGTGATTTTTTCGCCCTTTACACTTTGCGGGATTTGTGTTATAATGAACATGGATTATTCCCATTCTATGATTCTTTCGCAAGTCTGCGACCAAATATGAACCCGCAAGGAGAGGATTATCCTTGGCTAAATACGAAATCATCGGCGGAACCCCGCTGAACGGCACCGTCACCATCGGCGGAGCCAAGAACGCGGCTGTCGCCATTCTGCCAGCCACTCTGCTGGTCCTAGGCAAGTGCCGGATTGAAAACGTCCCGGACATCTCCGACGTCCGGATCCTGCTGGACATCATGCAGAGCATGGGCGCGTCGGTGGAGACCGTGGAGCCCAACGTGGTGGAGATCGACTGCTCCAACGTGGAATACTGCGAGCCCAATGCAGACCTGGTTCGGAAAATGCGGGCCAGTTATTACCTGATGGGTGCCCAGCTTGGCCGCTACGGCCGGTCCCATGTGGCCCTCCCCGGCGGCTGTGCCTTCGCCGCCCGTCCCATCGACCAGCATATCAAGGGCTTCACCCTCCTGGGCGCGGACGTGGAGGAGACCGAGGAATACGTTGCCATGACCCCCGGCCCCGAGGGTCTTCACGGCTCCCGGATCAGCCTGGACGTGGTCAGCGTGGGCGCGACGGTGAACATCATGCTGGCGGCCACCCTGATGCAGGGCCAGACCATCATCGAGAACGCCGCCAAAGAGCCCCACATCGTGGACCTGGCCAACTTCCTGAATACCATGGGCGCGCGGATCTCCGGCGCTGGCACCGATACCATTAAGATCAAGGGCGTGACCAAGCTCAGAGGCGGCACCTACGCCATCATCCCCGACCAGATCGAGGCAGGCACCTACATGGCCGCGGCAGTAGCCACCGGCGGCAGCGTGCTGGTCCAAAACGTGATCCCCAAGCATATGGAGTGCATCACCACCCGCCTCCGGGAGATGGGCGCGAAGATCACCGAGTTCGACGACGCCATCCGGGTCCAGCGGCCTGCGGGTCTGCGGCGCATCACCGTCAAGACCATGCCCTACCCCGGCTTCCCCACGGATATGCAGGCCCAGATCTGTGTGTGCATGTCCCTGGCCAACGGCATCAGCCGCCTGACGGAGTCCGTCTACGAGACCCGGTTCTTCGGCTACTGCACCGAGCTTCAGAACATGGGCGCGAACATCGTCATCAACGGCAAGACCGCCTCCGTCACCGGAACCACCCAGCTCCACGGCACAACGGTCTACGCCAAGGACCTCCGGGCAGGCGCGGCCCTGATCATCGCGGGCCTCTCCGCCGAGGGCACCACCTACGTGGAGAACATCCACTATGTGGAGCGCGGCTACGAACACATCATCCAGAAGCTCACCAACCTGGGCGCGAACATCCGCCGCATCGACGACTGAAAAAACACAAAGAGGAAGAGATCACCAAATCTCTTCCTCTCTTTTTTCATTTCCGCAATCCCGCATATTTGCTGTCATTGCGAGGAACGAAGCGACGTGGCAATCCGCATCCCCTGTGGGCCGAAGGCCCACGCGAGGCTTTGCCTCGCAAGCTTGTCATCCTGAGCGAGTGAAACGAGTCGAAGGATCTTCGCACCGGATATTACGCCTGATTCTCCTCTTCTTGGGGCGGAATATCCCCGTTTTTACTTTCATACTCACGAACGCACTGTCGAATCAGATAGATCACCTGTCCGTTAATCGAACGTCCTTCATATTTGGCAATGTATTTCAGCTTATGGTGAAGTTCAGGATCGATCTCGATTCCCAAATGCTTGTTGTTTTTATTTCTCATATTGCACCTCAAATAATCCAAAGTTGGCTTTATTTTAGGATTATTTTGTGATACAATGTTGTAAGTATACTTATATTAAGTATACTATTAGTTAACAGTTGACTTGAGGTGTACTTATGAACGAACCAACTTGTAAAACCTGCCAATATTATCGTCCGCATTATATCAAATTCGACGAAACCCGGTTTTCCCTCACCCCCTGCGGTCATTGTGTCTATCCCCGGCTGATACACCGCCGATCCAATACTCCCGCCTGTGTCCACTACATCCCGGTATCTTCAGAATCCTCCGCTGAATAATCTCACGAATCCGGTCGAACATTTCCCCTTGCATTTCCAAACCAAGTGTGTTATAATAGCGAAGCGAAATGCGGGTATAGTTCATCGGTAGAATGCGAGCTTCCCAAGCTGGTTTGATACCAGATGAAAAAGCCTTGCGCTGCAACGACTTTTCGGGTTTCTGAAACAGAATTTTCGAAAATGTCACGCTAATTGTTACGTTAAGTAAATATTTGCGGGATTGGTATATCGGTATTATGCGGCCTTCCCAAGGCTAAGAGGCGGGTTCGACTCCCGTATCCCGCTCCAAAGGAGTCATATATCCAAATGGATATATGACTCCTTTTCTTTGCTTGTGATTTTGTTTCAAAAACACAATATATTGTTATTTGTTAACAGTATGGACACAATATTTTGTGTTCCTTGGATTGACTTTCAGGGTATTAATGGTATAATGTCACATGGTAATCCCACCCATCCAAGGGAACATCCATCAAATAGAAACTGAGGTGATCTGAAATGCTCGAATCTGTCAAGAAAGAAGTATATGGTGATGGCTATGATGCTGCTGTCCTGGAACAGTGGAAGGCCTGTGTCGAACAGGCAAACTGCAACACCGAGAAGCGGAATAACTCGAATGGACTGTTCATCACCATCAATACCGGCTTGTTTGCTGTTATTACTTTTACCGGGGATTATAAGAGTTTCCTGCTGTCTGCAGTAGGCATTGTTGTCTGTATTCTCTGGCTCAATACGATCCAGTCCTATCAGCAGCTTAGCCGAGTGAAGTATGATATCGTTAACGAGATCGAAGCAAAACTTCCTCTTGCACCCTTTTCCTATGAGTGGGAAAAACTCAAATTGGAACATGATTATGTGGGGCTGACAAAGATTGAAAAGGCTATTCCTCGGATCTTCTTTTTCCTATATGCTGTTGCGATTATCTGGCCGTTATTTAAACTGATAATTCCTCTGATCTGTCCCTGCTGTGGAGGTTGTGCGTAGTGAAGGTATTTATTTCCCACAAGAAAGAGGATTCCTTGGAGGCACGACGCATTAAACTGGAGCTTGATATTCTTGGGGTGGAGGCGTATCTAGATCTTCTGGATTCGTCCATTATTGGAGGAGGCAAATCTCTTACAGATCATATAAAGTCTCAGCTTAATCAGTGTTCCGATATTATTGTGGTCATGTCTGAGGCCACCAAGAATTCGTGGTGGGTTCCCTTTGAAATCGGAATGGCTGCACAGATAGATATGCCTACCGCTAGCTACCTCACATCATCGGTCAAACTTCCTGATTATCTAGAATACTGGCCGAGATTGAAATCCGTATCTGACGTTGCCACTTATGTAGCTGTTCGAAACGATGTGGCAAATGACCTCAAACAGCGACATCCGAATATCTATTCAAAACCTATGTACCGTCCCATTGAAACCGCAATCTTTTATGATGAGGTCAAACGAAAGTTGAGGTAAAACTATGACATACAACCTGTTTATCAGCCACTCCTGGAGCTATTCTGAAAACTACAACGCTTTATTAGGCCTTTTGAACAAAGCTCCGAACTTTGTCTATAAAGATTATTCTGTGCCCAAGAATAATCCTATCCATAACGCAAACAATGATGCCCAGTTAAAAGCAGCGATCCGCAATCAAATGCAGCACGCCAGCTGCGTGTTGATTTTGGCAGGTGTATATTCTACCTACAGCAAATGGATTAATATCGAAATCAAACTTGCTCAGGAGATGGGCAAGAAGATTATCGCAATCGAACCGTGGGCCTCTGAGCGGACATCTGCCGTTGTTAAAAAGGCCGCAGATGTAACTGTTGGATGGAATACGAATTCCATTATTCGTGGTATCAGAGGATACTAAGCCCTACAATAAAGATGCACCCGTGTCCGAGCGATCAGACACGGGTGCCTTCTATTTCGGTTATGAAACCAAATGCTTCAATATATTCTTCTGCTCCTGCTTTACCTGGTTGTCCCACCATTTCAGAAAGTCATCGGCGCGGACACGGTATCGGTTGCCTAGCTTGGCAGCAGGAAGCTGACCGGAGCGCAGCATTCGATCCACGGTGTGACGGGAGACTTTCAGAATTTCTGTCAGGTCAGTCACGGTCAAAAACATTCCGTGTTCTGCAAAAACCTCCATAGGAGATATCGTTTTAGTGGCAGTTTTCACTACTGCATTTTCCCTTACGGGCTGATTTGTCATAGGCGTTTTTCCTCCGTATTTCTTGAAGTCTGTTTTGTGTACTCGGTCAGGATCTCTTCCGGAATGTTGTCCACGATTTTCCGGAGATCCTCGTATTCGCTGAGCTTCTGGGCGATCTCCATCTGCTCCTTCACGGTGAGCTTTCCGGAGTCTGCCTCAGCCTTCAGTTGCTTGAAAGCGGCTGCAAACTTCTTCAGTTGACCCTGCATCTTCTCCACGCCGGGGATGTAGGTTTTCAGCAGAGCCTCGATCTCCGCTGCCCGCTTCTTGGCATTCAGGGGATTGATATCCGAGAGCAGGGCCATCAGCATCTGCTGCTGTTTTCCCAGCCGAGCTGCTTCCTTGTAGATCCGGGGAGGGATGTGGGTCCGTCCCGTCAGACTGGCGGATTCGCCCCGCTCCAACTCCGGATATTTCTTGACCATGTGCTTCCAGAAGCTGTCCTGCCACCCAGTCAGCTTCTTTTTGTTGCCCAGAATCTCCTTGGCGCTGAGCCGCTTGTCCTTTGTCAGGGGAACGAAGCTCAGGTGCATATGGGGCGTCTTTTCATCCATGTGAACCACGGCGGAGATGATAGTTTCCGGGGACTGATGGTTCTGGACGAACTTCAGAGCATCTTCAAAGAAAGCTCTGATCTGTGCCGGACTTTTCTTTTCGAAAAATTCCGGGCTGGCAGTGATCAGTGCCTCCACCACCCGGACGCTATCCGACCGGGTACGGCATTTCGCTTCTGCGATCTGCTTCTCGGTTTCGGCTCTGTACTTCCGCTCTGGGGTAACCAGATGGAAGTTCAGATTGGTTCGCTTTGGATCAATGTCCGGGTTACTGGCATAGCTGTCTTTGGTTCGCTCGTTGTGGGCCTCGATCCGGCTGATCTCCGGCCCCTTGTACTTGGCGAAGCGAAGAATCGCGTACTGGGGATTCGCCATCAGTCATCCCTCCTCTTGTGCCAGACGATCTCATAGCCCAGCACCTGGGCCAGTTCCAATGCCTCTTTGTAGCGGAGGGTCTGCTCTTTCAGTTTGTTGGAGAAGTTGGAGTCGCTGTCACTCCAGCCAAACTCCGTGGCGCAGGTATCCACAGCCTCCTTCTGGGTGTAACCTGCGGCCATGATGTGGGATTTGATTTCCCACGCGATGGGGTTGATCTTTTTCATGTTTTTCTCCTGCATTTCCTTGTTGTGATGAACTGGTCGTTGGTCGATCTTTCGGTTTTGCCGGATGGTGAACCAATGACCGGAACGGTGTATTTCTTCATTGGAGAGTGCGGCGGATTCATCGTCTGCACCATCACCGGACGGTGCATTTTTACGGCTAGCCGGTGAACTTCTTCGCCCGTCGGCAAACCATTAGATCAGTTGCAATCCAATTTGCTGGGGTAGCGGTTGGGTGTTACGGAGTCGTTAACGGGATGCGTTAACGGACCCCAAAACACTTTCGGCAGTTGTTTTTCCTTTCCTTATCCCTTCTCTTCCTTCTTTTTCTGATCTCTGTTAACAAATATAGAAAAGAGAAAAGAAATATAGGAAAAAGAAGGAAGAATTCACTGACCGGCGGTGAACGGACTGTTCACAGGGGCTGCTAACAGCTCCTCCGTTTACAGTTACCAGCCCTCCGGAAGCTCCAGCTGCGCCATGGGCGCAACCTCTACCTCAGCTTTCCGTTTCCATGTCCGTTGCGTTCCGTAACCGGGGATGCGACGAGCGGGGCCGCGCTCCCAGCCGGTGATGCTGTTGTTCATGATGTCGTTGATCTCCCGGGTCTCCCATTGTTTGGGCGAGCCAAAACGACCCAGCGCCAGATCATAAATCTGCCGGGAACAGACATAGTCCTCCTTCCAGCCGTCCAGCCAGCTTTGGATCTGGCCTGTAATGGTGTCCTCGGGCATGAACTCCCGCTGGCGGGTTCGCGCCTCCTCCGCAAGATCAGCGGGAAGCGCCAAACGGAAATCGCCGCTGTGCCAGATTGTCATGGCCTCTGCCCACATCTGGTCGATGTAGGCTCTGGACTCTTCTTCGTCTTCCAGAATGTGAACCTCTGCGTTTCTCTGATCCACCATGATGGGAAGGAACCGCCGGTTGCCAGCTCTGTCCAACGGCAGGAAGTCCAGCGAGTTGGATGTACCGGCGAACACACACTGCCGCAGGCGGTCCTCCGGGTGGATTTCGTATGGGATCTTATAGATTTCCTTCTGGCGGCTGAGGAAACTGCGGATCTCCTCGATGCTCCGGGCATTGGCTGTGGCCAGCATTTCGGACATCTCAATGATCCAGTGACCCTGCAATTGCCGGTACACATTGTCGTCGTCCAGCTTCTTCAGGTCGTCGGAAAACCACTCGTCCTTGACTGCGAGGAATCGGAAGAAAGTGGATTTTCCTGCGCCCTGCCCGCCCACCAGACAGAGCATCAGCTCGAACTTGCATCCTGGGCGGAACACCCGGCTGATGGCCCCCATCATGAATACCTTCAGACATTCCGTGTTGAACCGGCATTCCTCCGCTCCCAGAAATCTGGTCAGTGCATGAGCGATGCGTTTCTGCCCATCCCACTCCAGACGTTCCAGATACTCCCGGATGGGATGGAACCGGTTCTCACCGGCTATGATGCGAAGGGCATCTTTCAGATGTTTCTCGTTATTCAGATGGTAGTGCTGTTCCAGATACAGCTTCAGGTAGCTCAGATCCCGGTCAGTGATGGGATCGCCGGTGCGTGCCCAGCCCACATCGCCCACGATGGAGTCCCGCCCGGCCAGAATGTTGAAGCGGATCTTTCCGGCCAGCATCGGATCATGCTCCAGCGCATAGACGCAGTTGCCGATGGTTTGCTGGGTGGTGCCTTTGTCGTTTTTATTGAGATTTTTGAAAACTTCCTGTTGTGTCATGGTTGCGGATTCGATCATCAATTTCAGTTACTTTACCTCCGTACAGTTGGTGGATTTCTTCTCTTTCTGCGGCTGGCCCAAATTCCAGAATCCGGATCAGCTCCCGGATGTTTGCCTGATTCTGCAGGGCCTCCACAAATTGGTCATCCCATCCTTCCTCCGGTGCTTGAGGACGATGCGATTGCTTCCAAAGCAGAAGCAGGTCGTAGTATTCGTGAAGTACCCCACGGGCATATGAGAACCAGTTCTCTCCTTTCTTTGTATCGAGTGTCTGCGGCGCATTGGTGACGATGCCAAAATCCTCTGCCAGCTTTCGGGCGGCAGATCCTGCGTTGATCCCCAACAGCATGGCGGTGAAGGTGATCACATCTCCCTGAGCACCGCAGGCGAAGCAATGGAAGCCGCGGCTCACCTTCAGGCTGGGGTTGTGGTCATCGTGGAACGGGCACAGCGCCATGCCGTTGCGATCCACGCTCAGGCCGTAGCGCTCTGCCGCCGCCCTTGTGGTTACGGCTGATTTGATTTCTTTGTATAGATTCAACGGCATCCCCCTCACTACTCCTTTGTCACAAAATGCAGGCTGAAAGCGACATGCTTACGTAATTTTATGATCAATTACGCTCTCACTACTCCTTGCTGACGAAATTTCAAAATTGGCGAATAATTTTTCAGCTTCAGAAAGATACCCTCAATACTCATTCCTGAAAAATTTGGATTTTGTGCCAATAAATATTTGCATTTTCTGTGAACGAGAGTATCGATGCCGTTCTGCCCGTTTCCCTCTCAATACTCATTGGGAGGAAAAATCGATATTTTACCAAGAACTTTTTGTAAACTTTTTTTCCGGCTCAAAACCTCCCCAATACTCCTTGGGCAACAAAATCGATTTTGTATGAAAAATTCTTTGTAAACTCTTCATGAATGAAAGCATCGATGTTGTCCGCCCCGCTTTCCCCCAATACTCATTGGGAGGCAAAAACGGATTTGGGCCAAATCTTTTGAAATAATCCCCTCACTACTCCTTGGGCAAAAAATCCGGAAATTGGCGAAATTCTTTTTGTTATTTTTTGGGAAACGTTATGGGGAGATACGGTTCCGCTGCGGCGGGGACGAGGGCTTTTTATATACCTCCCGTGATCCCCGGCGATGCTCCTGCACTGCGCTCCGGAGCACCGCCTACACCCGAACAGCCGATTTTGCTCACAGCAAATTCAAACGCTCTGCAAACCAGAAGGTTCGCAAAACCGGCTGTTCTGCGTCCATCTCAAAGTGTCTGTAGCACAAGAGACAGCCCCCTTTGAGCCGCCCGCGGATCCCGGAAGGTATAACACACTAGACTTTGCGCTGCAAAATCGTGTGCCAAAGGGCGCTTTCACCCCTGTTGGAAACCCGGAAGGCAAGGAACCGGCAGTCCCTTTACAATCCCAGCCGTTTTGCAATCTGTATATACAAACCGGAAAAACGGTGTTTGCATCTCCATATCCCAAAACGAAAAAATCCCCACAGTCGATCCTCTGGTCAGGAGAGGAAAGACTGTGGGGTTTTTCTATGCCGCATTCATGAGAACGCAGGAGAAATTCATGCGTCACGCACCGCCGCGGCGGTGCGTCAGTTGAATCGGACGATCTTATTGCAGAGCCGGTAGATAAATTCGGAGAAATCCTGTCCCAGTTTTCCGGGACGGCAGATGAACCACAGCAGCGTCTGGTCACGGAAATGACGGCCCCATTTGGGATCGAAGGCGATGCAGTTGTCCCACATCCGGTCCAGAGCCGCATCGGTTTCGGCGGTCTTGTTCAGCCGGGTAAAGAGAATGGAGATGCCGAACATCATAAACAGCTCGTGGTGCAGGTGCTTTCGCAGCTTTTTGCTGGGGATGTCATCCAGATGGCAGGCGGTGAAGCATTTTTCCGTCACCAGTATCTGATGGTGGTAGCGCTTTTTCATCACTTCTTCCTGCACGGACTGGTCAGGACGGCCGATCCAGTAGCGGTACAGGTCCACATTCATATAGTAGTTGGCAACGGGAGAATTGGTATAGCGGTTGAACTCCGCAAAGCGGGTCACATATTCCCAGACCTGTTTGTTATTGGTATGGAAAATGTGGGCACCGTATTTATGTACCTGAATACCTTCGATTTCCTCAGTATAAACGTTGCCGCCGATGTGGCAGCGCTTATCCATGACAAGAACGCACTTTCCCGCCGCTTTTGCTTGTTGTGCAAAGACCGCACCGAACAACCCTGCGCCAACAATCAGATAATCACAATTTCTTTCTGTGGAGGCACCCCACCCAATGGCATGGGTGGGGTGAGGAGGACTTTGCCCGTCTGTTATAGGCAAAGTTTTCGTTTATTCAATGGATACCGTATCGTCGGTAATGGCTGCCATCGCCTGCTCCAGGCTCATGCCGTTGGAGATGGCCTCCTTACGGGCAGCATTGACAGCGTTGACGGTCTTGACCCGCTTGCCGTCCAGCTCGTAGCCCTTCATGGCCCACAGAGTCAGCGCCCAGGCGATCATGGGGATGCCACAGAACAGGAAGATGGTAGCCCAGTTCATACCCTCCACATAGGGAGTATTCTTGGTGGGCAGGTAATCGATGCCGCACATGATCATCAGAACGATGGAAACGACAGTGGCTGCCAGAGAGGAAACCAGCTTGTCCACTAGAGAAAACAGAGTGCCGATGATGCCGGGGATGAACTTACCGGAGCGGTAGGTCTCGTAGTCGGCGCAGTCAGCCACCATGGGGATGGGCATATCCGCGGTAGCATAGTAAGCGCCGTAGCCCAGTCCGAAGAACAGGATGAACAAAACGGTATACAGGTTGATGGATAGGCCGCTCTCACCCATGATGGACAGGTTGAAAGCAGGATTACCGGGGTTCCACAGGCACAGCAGTGCCAGAACACCCACATAGCAAGCCAGAGCCACGCCAACATAGGTCATCAAAGACTTCTTCTGACCGTGCTTCTGAGAGGTACGGACGGTCAGGATAAAGAAGGGAACGGCGAACACATAACCCAGCACCATCATCGGCAGGTACAGGCCGTCGTAGTTGCCCATCATGCAGCCGTAGAGCATACACAGAACAGTCAGGTTGGTGCCAATGCCCATAGCCAGCTTGCAGCCACCGCCGGCGATCATCAGACGCTGCAGGGGCTTGTTGGCCTTAATGATCTGGATGTACTCAGAGATCTTGGGCGCTTCGGCCTCAGCCGCACCCAGACCGAAGTACTTTTCGTTGTCCTTCTCGGCGATGCCGATGATGGACAGAACAGTCAGCAGCGCGGAAACAGCAATGCCGATGGGGCACATGACCATGTACCACTGTGCATTGTAGTCACCGCAGAAGGCGTCACCGGCCATGATGGGGCCGACAGCCTGCATGATGCCCATACCGGCAAGACTGCCGATGGTGTTGAAGATGGTGAACAAAGGCCGCTGCTGGGGATCGTCAGTCAGAACAGGCTGAGCAGCGCGGGTAACAGAGGTCTGGAAGGTGTAGCCAATGACCCAGACGGCATACAGCACCACATAAGCGGCAATACGGGCCAACATCATGTCAGCGGGGATCATGGGAGTCACGCAGTACAGCAGAGCCACGGAAATGGCCATGACCACATTGCCCAGGATCATGTAGGGACGGAACTTGCCGATCTTCGTGTTGGTCTTGTCCATCATCGCGCCGATGATGGGATCGGTAATGGCATCGAAGATACGCATACCTGTAACCATCAGGGATGCAAAGATGGCGGTGATGCCCAGAACATTGGAGCCGAAGCTTGCGATGTACTGCAGGATCAGAACGAAGTAAACATTGGTAGCACCGTTGTTCAGAGGGAACAGCGCAAGCTGGTAAGGCTTGGCACGGTTCATGCTTTTGTTTTCACTCATTATTGCTTCCTCCTTACACCCAGTCACCGGCATTGCCTGCATCCTTGCCCAGCTTATAGGCAGGGTTGGGCTTATCCACTTTGCGGATGGCAATTTCGTCCCGGTATGTGCCGGAGACAGCTTCGATTTTCATTTCACCGGACACAGGGACGGTGAAGTTGAATACCTTATCGCCGGTCTGGCTGGCAAATTCCTTGCCGTTGACCAGAAGGGTAACGCTGGGCTGATTGGAATAGACGGTGATCTTGGCTTCGTTGCCGGGGCGATCCACATACCGTCTGCCGCAGAGATAAACGAAAGGTTCTTTGCTCCACCAGGCCTTATACAGATAGAAGGCATCCTTTTTGGTCTGCCGGTCAAAGGTGACCAGTCCCTTGTGGTTCATGCCCGGCTCACCGCCCTGATTGCGGGCATCGGCAGCAAAGTCGAAGGTGTTCCACAAGTGGGTAGCCCACATAAAGGGCCGCTTGTCGAAGAACCGGAGCATATGCTCGTGGTACTTGCACTGATATTCCTCGGACTGATCCAGGCGCTTAGGATGATCGGTATGCAGATGGGGCATACACTCGCAGCCGTACTCGGAGTAGCCAAGGCACCGGTTGGGATAGACCTTGTGGAAGAAATCCACCCACCATTCATTCAGGAACATACCCGGCACATACCAGCCAAGGTACAGATTCCAGCTTACCAGATCAGAAACCTTGTGCGCCACGGGATTGAACGGACCGCAGACGGAGTAGCAGGCCAGGGTGGTCAGACGGCTGGGGTCCAGCTCGTGAACCAGATCGTTGAGCACCCGGTGATTGTCCATCATATCCTTCTTGTCCTTTGTGGAAATGGTGATCTCATTGGAGATGCCCCAGACACAGATGGAGGGGTGGTTATAGTTCTGGACGATCAGCTCGGTCATCTGGCTGATGGTATTGGCACGGCCATTGTTCATGTGCTCGGAGATGTAGGGGATCTCCGCCCAGACAATGAGACCGGCCTCATCGCACAGATCGTACCAATATTGGTCGTGCTGATAATGGGGACAGCGCAGAGTATTTGCTCCCAGCTCCCGGATGATAGCCATATCCGCATCGTGATGTTCCTTATGGAGTGCATTGCCGATGCCCTTCCAGTCCTGATGGCGGCAGACACCCCGCAAAGGGTAGCTGCGCCCATTCAGGAAGAAACCCTTCTGGGGGTCCACATGGTAGTAGCGGACACCGAAGCGGGTGGAAATCTTGTCCACAGCCTTTCCGCCTACGGACAGAGTGGCTTCGCAGGTATAGAGGTAGGGATCCTCCAGACCGTCCCACAGATGGACATTTTTGATCTCAATGTTGGTATCCTTACCGTTTCCGGTGGCGACGGTGTTTCCTTCGGCATCCTTGATGGTCAGAGATACTTCTCCCTCGCAGTTGGCCCAGGTGCGGACCCATATGGATGCATCCTTGCCGTTGACCTTGGAGCTGACGGCGATACCGGGGCCGCCGTGATGGTCCAGATCAAAGTGATTCTGATTCACGATGATCAGCTTTACATCCCGATAGATGCCTCCGTAGAATGTAAAGTCTGCCTTCTGGGGATAGACCCGGTCATTTTTGGAGTTGTCCACTTCCACGATCAGCTCATTTTCCGGCTTCAGATATTCTGTAATATCGCAGCGGAAGGTAGAATAGCCGCCGTCGTGGGTGGTCATGACTGCGCCATTCAGCACGACCTTAGCCGAGGCATTGACACCCCGGAACTCCAGATACACTCGCTCGTCGGAAAAACACTCCGGTGCGGAGAAGGCCTTGGTGTAGACGCAGGTGCCCCGCTTATAGTCATTTCCGCCATCCTGACCGTCAATGGCATTCCAGGTATGGGGAAGATCCAGCATCGTTTCGCTGCCGTCAAAGTAGCGGAACAGCCAGTTTTCGTTGATTAACAGCTCTTTTCGCATAGTTTCCTCCTATGCATAATATGAAAAATCTCCCTGCCCACAATGGCAAAATAGACAAATTTAGTGAGGAGAATGTGTATAGGAAACGGGCAGGGAGATTTCTTCGTGGATGTGTTACTTTGCCTTCAGAGATTTTTTGAAGGCTTTATAGGACGTATATGCTTCACTCTTGTTGAATCTGATGCGACTGTAGATGTACAGGCCCAGGCAGACCATAAACAGGACTGGGAACAAAACCTTCAACACATTGATGGCCTTCATAAAGCCGGGAGTGGCGCTCTTGACGGTGGTATTTTCGCCTACACCGTTCATACCCAGAGAATTTGCAATGGTATACAGATTGTAGTGACAGGCCTCACGCATGGCATTGACCACCACAGCGTCATTTTCAAACTCCATCAAATCGCCGGTCTTGCCGTTTGCCATATCGTCATAGGCAGAGGAGCCGGCCATAACGCCAGAAACAGCATCCATGTGATTGCGGCAGTTATCGGAGATCGCGATGCCCTTGCTGCCCCATTCGCTGCGAAGGATCCCGTTGATCAGGCCGTTGTCCGCACCGGACCAGGTGGTGCCCCAGCGGCTGTAGGAGGTCATAACACCGGCAGTTTCGCTCTGCTCAAAGGCAGGCTCGAAGGCTTCCAGATAGACCTCACGAATGGACTGCTCATTTGCCCAAACGGACAGGCCGATGCGCTGATTCTCGTTGTCATTCAGCGCAAAGTGCTTC
>JBGVDK010000129.1:0-64355 GCA_045119355.1 Faecousia sp. | reverse complement strand
CATCAGCAGCGTCAGAGCCTGGCGCTGGCCGCCGGACAGCAGGCCCACCTTGGCGGTCATCCGGTTTTCCAGTCCCAAGTCCAGGATTTTCAGCTGCTCGATATAGCGCTCCCGGTCCGCCTGGGTAATGCCCAGGTGCAGGGTGCGGCGCTTGCCCCGACGGTCTGCCAGAGCCAGATTTTCCTCGATCTGCATGGTGGCAGCCGTGCCCATCATAGGGTCTTGGAACACCCGGCCCAGGTAGGCCGCCCGCTTGAATTCCGGCAGGCGGGTGATGTCCCGGCCGTCGAGAATGATGGAGCCCGTATCCACCTGAATGGTGCCCGCCACGGCGTTCAGCATGGTGGATTTGCCCGCGCCGTTGCCGCCGATGACGGTGACGAAATCCCCGTCGTTCAGGGTCAGGTTCAGCTCCTTCAGGGCAACCTTCTCATTGATGGTGCCGGGGTTGAAGGTCTTGCATACATTTTTGATCTCCAGCATCTCAGGCACCTGCCTTTCCGGTCTTGGTGAAATACTTATCCTTCCAGTAGGGCACGGTGAGGAACACCGCCACCACCAGGGCGGTCAGCAGCTTCAGGTCGGTGGATTCCAGACCCAGCCGGAGCACCAGGGTGATGACCACATAATAAATGATGGCGCCCAGCACGGCAGACAGGAGCTTCAATGCGAAGTTCACGAAGATCTTGCCGAAGACCACCTCGCCGATGATCACGGCGGCGAGGCCGATGACGATGGCGCCCCGGCCCATGTCCACGGTGGCAGAGCCCTGATACTGGGCCAGCAGCGCGCCGGAGAGGGCCACGAGACCATTGGCTATGACGAGAGCCAGCACCTTGCCGGAGTCGGTGTTGATGCCCTGGGCCCGGGCCATGTTCTGATTTGCGCCGGTGGCGCGCATGGCGCAGCCCAGCTCGGTGCCGAAGAACCAGTACAGCAGGCCGATCACCGCGATGACCACGATGACCAGCAGCAGCAGGGGATTGCGCAGGCTCAGCTCCCGGACATACCGGCTCGACAGCAGCAGGGCGTGGTTATCCACGCTCAATGCCACGGTGGCCTTGGTGCTGGCGTTGGAGCCGATGGCCATGATCCGCAGGTTGATGGAATACAGGGCCAGCTGGGTCAGGATGCCGGAGAGGATCGCGGGGATGCCGCAGACCGTGTGGAACAGGCCGGTGACCAGGCCCGCCAGCATACCGGCGAGAACCGCCAGCAGCACGGCGACCCAGGGATTGACGCCCAGGCTGATGGCGATGGCGCAGACCGCGCCGCCGGTGGCAAGGGAGCCGTCCACCGTCAGGTCGGAGATGTCCAGCACCCGGTAGGTGATGTACAGGCCCAGGGCCATGACGCCCCAGGCGAGGCCCTGACCAAAGGCGCCGGGCAGGGAATTGATGAAAGATGTGATGATGTTCATGCTTCCTCCAAAGGAATGGTTTTTATGGGAAAACAGCGGAAGCGGAGAACTCCCCTTCCGCTGTTCCATTTTACGCGTTTTTTAGCCCACAGGTTCGTAGCCCTCGGGAACGGTGACGCCGAGAAGCTCACAGTTGGCGGGGTTGTACATCTTGGTGGCTTCGCCTGCGGACTCCACGGGCATGGTGGAGACGTCGGCCTCGCCGGTGAGGATCTTGGCGGCCATCAGGCCGGTGGCGTAGCCCAGATCGTAGTAGTCGATGGCAAGGGTGGCGACACCGGCGGCGGCGCAGGTGCTGGCCTCGCTGGCAACCACGGGAATGCCTGCGGGCAGGACCACGTTGGCGATGGTCTCGGTGTAGGTAGCGCAGGTGTTGTCGGTGGGGATGTAGATCACGTCGGAGTTGTCACAGGCGGTCTGGCAGACGGCGGACAGCTCGTTGACGTCGGCGAAGGCGTACTCCTCGCAGGTGTAGCCCATCTCTTCCAGGCAGCCCTTGACCCGGGTGATCTGGTAGACGGAGTTGGGCTCGGCGGAGCAGTAGAGCATGCCCACGGTTTCGGCATCGGGGAACAGCTCCTGGATAACCTGCGCCTGCTGGTCCAGGGGAGCCAGGTCCGTGGTGCCGGAGACGTTGCCGCCCACGGTGCCGGTCCAGTCGGCGATGTTCAGGGCGGTGGCGTAGTCGGTGACGGAGGTGCCCAGCACGGGAATCTCAGCGGTGGCAGCCACGGCGGCCTGAAGGGGAGGGGTGGCGTTTGCCAGGATCAGGTCCACACCCTCGGCCACGAAGCCGTCCACAATGACGCCGCAGTTGGTGTACTCACCACCAGCGTCCTGGTGCTTGAATTCCACGTGCTCCTCGCCCAGCTGGGCGATCAGCGCGTCCTTGAAGCCCTGGGTAGCGGCGTCCAGGGAGTTGTGGGTCATCAGCTGGCAGATGCCGACGACGTAGGTTTCGGTGGTTTCGCCGCCGTTGGCGGTCTCGCCCTGGCCCTCGCCGGAGCAGGCGCACAGGCTCAGCGCCAAAACCAGCGCCAGCACGATCGCGATGCGCTTCTTCATAACATTCTCTCCTTTTTCCACGGCGCGCAGACGGATGTGCGCCGCAAACGAAATATGAGAATAATATACATCCGCTGTTTCTCAATGTCAATGGATATCCCCAGAAAAAATCCGTCTTTTCCGAGGGAAATCCTTCAAAAAAAGCGGAAAGCCCGGATGGACTTTCCGCTCTTATTCACTTATTCATGAAGAATTATCCAATGGGCTCGTAGCCGTCGGGAGGGGTGATGCCCAGCGCCTCGCAGTTGGCGGCGTTGTACATCTTGGTGACCTCGGGAGCGTACTCCACAGGCATTTCGGAGACGTCGGCCTCGCCCTTCAGGATCTTGGCGGCCATCTGACCGGTGGTGTAGCCCAGGTCGTAGTAGCTGATGGACAGGGTGGCAACGCCGCAGCCGGCGCAGATGCCGCTCTCACCGGCCACCACGGGAACGCCCGCAGAGAGGACCACGTTGGCGATGGTCTCGGTATAGGCGGCGGCGGTGTTGTCGGTGGGGATGTAGATCACGTCGCACTCGTCGCAGGCGGACTGGGTGACAGCGGCCAGCTCGTTGACGTCCGCGAAGGCAAATTCCTTGGATGCGTAGCCCAGGTCGGCGAGGTAAGCGGCCATTTTGGTGACCTGATAGACGGAGTTGGGCTCGGCGGAGCAGTACAGCAGTCCAACGGTGGAAGCCTCGGGGAACAGCTCGGCGATCATATCCGCCTGCTGGTCCAGGGGCGCCAGGTCGGAGGTTCCGGAGATGTTGCCGCCCACGGTGCCGGTCCAGTCGGTGATGTTCAGGGCGGTGGCGTAGTCGGTGACGGAGGTGCCCAGCACGGGGATGTCAGAGGTAGCGGAGGCGGCGGCCTGGAGGGGAGCGGTGGCGTTTGCCAGGATCAGGTCCACATTTTCAGCCACGAAGCCGTCCACGATGGTGGCGCAGTTGGCGTACTCGCCGCCGGCGTCCTGGTCCTTGAATTCCACGTTCTCCTCGCCCAGCTCGGCGACCAGGGCGTCCTTGAAGCCCTGGGTGGCCGCGTCCAAGGCGTCGTGGGTCAGAAGCTGGCAGATGCCGACCACATACTTCTCCTGCTTCCCGGCGGAACCGCAGGCGCACAGGGAAAGCACCATCAGCATGGCGCAGACAATGGCAATCAGTTTTTTCATGTTCTTTCTCTCCTTTTCCAAGAAGTGTACCCAGAAGGTACTGGATTTTTATACTATACCACTCCAGGCGGACAGATGTCAATATTAAATGTACAGTCCACGAAAAAAGGATGGTTTTGGCGCATATCTGTATATAATGTAATGGCGTTGCCGTAGGGACCGGCCTCGACGGTCCGGTCGGTAAAATTTGACCTCGATGGGCAAATTTTGCCGCAAACAATGCCGCCTTTCGGCGGAGCGGACCGTCGAGGACGCCGGTCCCTACGATATGGCCGCACTGCCCGGGGAATCCGATACTTTCCACAGTTCCGGATTCTTTTTCCGCAATTCTTCTTGACATTATGCACATTGGCAGGTAAAATAGCTTTGGACTAGTATAGGCTGCCCCCGGTGCGCGGGGACAGCGTTTGCTGATATCCGGTTCCCATACCGGTAACGTATGCAAAATTCGCCTTTCGGCGTTTTCTTTTGTGAGCCCAAACCGCCCCCGGACCGCCCTGTCCGGGTGCTTATTACGCCAAACAGAATATGCCAAAGGGCCTTTTTGCGCCATCTCCGGTATCAGAGCCAATTCTAACAAGGAGGTGTGTTGCGAAAACTATGGACTTTTTATTTTACGCCATCGCAGCTTTGATCGGCGTTCTCATCGGTGTCTTCATCGGCATCACCTACCGCAAGCGCGTCGCTGAAGCGGAAATCGGCTCTGCCGAGGCAGAGGCCACCCGCATCATCAACGAGGCCATCCGCGGCGGCGAGAACAAGAAGAAGGAAATGCTGCTGGAAGCCAAGGATGAGATCCATAAATCTCGCACCGAGCACGACAAAGAGGTCAAAGAGCGCCGGGCAGAGCTCTCCAAGCAGGAGCGCCGCCTGGAGCAGAAGGAAGCCACCCTGGACAAGAAGACCGAGGCCTTCGAGCGGAAGGAAGAGGAGCTGAACAAGCGCCTCGCCAAGGTCGCCGACACCCAGGCCAGAGCCGATCAGCTCTGCCAGGCTCAGCAGGACAAGCTGGAGGAGATCTCCGGCCTGACCCAGGAGCAGGCCAAGCAGTATCTGCTGGAAACCGTGGAGAACGAGGTCCGTCACGAGAGCGCCATGAAGATCAAGGAGATTGAGGCCCAGCTCAAGGACGAGGCCGAAACCAAGGCCCGGGAGGTCATCGCCACCGCCATCCAGCGCTGCGCCGCTGACCATGCCGCGGAGACCACCGTTTCCGTGGTGCCCCTGCCCAACGACGAAATGAAGGGCCGCATCATCGGCCGCGAGGGCCGGAACATCCGCACCCTCGAAACCATCACCGGCGTCGATCTGATCATCGACGACACGCCGGAAGCCATCACCGTATCCAGCTTCGACCCTGTCCGCCGTGAAATTGCCCGGCTGGCTCTGGAGAAGCTCATTGCCGACGGCCGTATCCATCCCACCCGCATTGAGGACATGGTGGAGAAGGCCCGCCGGGAAGTGGACCGCACCATCCGCGAGGAAGGCGAGCGTGCCTGCTACGAAACCGGTGTGCACAACCTGAACCCCGAGCTGGTGAAGATTCTGGGCCGCCAGAAGTACCGCACTTCCTACGGCCAGAACGTTCTGAACCACTCTATCGAGGTCGCCCACATCGCGGGCCTTCTGGCCGGAGAGCTGGGCATGGACGTGGCCGTTGCCAAGCGCGCGGGTCTGCTGCATGACCTGGGCAAGGCTGTGGACCACGAGATGGAGGGCAGCCATGTGCAGCTGGGCGCGGATCTTGCCCGGAAGTACAAGGAGAACCCTGTCATCGTCAACGCCATCGAGGCCCACCACGGCGACGTGGAGCCTAAGACCATCACCGCCGTTCTGGTCCAGGCCGCGGACGCCATTTCCGCCGCCCGTCCCGGCGCGAGACGGGAGAATGTGGAGAACTACATCCGCCGTCTGCAGAAGCTGGAGGAGCTCACCGGCTCCTGGCCCGGCGTGGACAAGGCCTACGCCATCCAGGCAGGCCGCGAGATCCGCATCATGGTCAAGCCCGAAGTGGTCACCGAGGACAACATGATCCTGCTGGCCCGTGACATTGCCAAGAAGATCGAGCAGGAGCTGGAATATCCCGGTCAGATCAAGGTCAACGTCATCCGCGAGACCAAGGCTGTGGAGTTCGCCAAGTAAGCGGCGAGCCGCCGCTGGCTCCTCGTGCACGGTACTGTGGTAATCGTTACGCGAGCAGAAACCACTCGGTAACGTTCCTGCGGTAGCAAAGCCAAAAATGAGTCCCGTCCGAATGGACGGGACTTTATCTATGGGTAGATGACGAAAGGCTTCGAGTTATAGGCCAATGTAAAAAGATCCACGTCATTGCGAGGGCTGTAGGCCCGTGGCAATGACAGCATTGTTTTAGCGCGTCAATAAAACAATAAATCGATACTCTACTTCTTCACCGCCTCTGCCAGGTCACTTCCGCCGCCCATCGCATTCCTGGGCCGGTAGGGGAACTGGTCGGTATTCTCCCGGCTTTCTGAGGGAAGGTCGGAAGGTTTCTATAAAATCGGATTTTTAGTGAAATATTTGCCTGGCGGCAAATGTGAAATAATGGCCTGTGGCCATTGTGAAATTTTCTGCATCAGCAGAAAGTGAAACAACCCAGATCCCGGCGGGATCTGGGTTGATAAAAAAAGACCGAAGCTTTCGCTTCGGTCTTTTTTGGAGCGGGTGACGAGGCTCGAACTCGCTACCTCCACCTTGGCAAGGTGGCGCTCTACCGGATGAGCTACACCCGCATGGGCTTATTCCTTAGAACATGATGCATTATACATCCGGGTTCCCGATTTGTCAAGCCCTTTTTTAAAAATTATTCGGCAATTTCCGTGGTCTCCGTTTCCGTGGGAGCGGTGGTCTCCTCCGGCTCCTCCACCGGGACGCCGCAGGCCGGATACGCCGAGTAGTCCCACACGTAGGCGCCCATCTCCCCATCGGCCAGGAGCCGGAAGCTGCCCCGGTGGGCGCATTCCAGCAGGTCCACATGGTAATAGGTGTCCCCGTTCTTCACAATGTTCCAGAACCGGCTCTCGCCGTTATATGTACCGGAGACCGTCATGGCTTCCAGGCCGATCTGGCGGCACATGGCGGCGTAGACCTGGGCGAAGGCCCGGCTGTCTCCCACGCCGTAGCACAGCAGGGAATAGCTGGGGGTGATGGAGGTCTGGATGGAATAGTCAAAGCGCTCCATGAGGAAGCCGTAGAGCTGGTTCAGCTTCACGGCGTCGTCGGCATCGCCGGTGACATACAGCCGGGCGGAGGAGAAGACCTGCTTCACCTGGCTGAGCATAAACCGGAGGGAATCCCGGCTGGTCTGGTAGGAAAATTGCAGCTCCAAAATCCGCACCGTTCCCTGCTGGGGATAGACCTGGGCGGTGACCTGGGGCAGCTCCATCACCACCTCCGGGTACAGCGCCGCGTAATCCGCCACATACTGGACGAAATCCGTCTCGGTGTAGCCGGTGATCTGGAGCACCAGGGAGTCCTCGTAATCCGCCAGGGCCTCGTTGATGGCCGCCTTTGCGCCGTCCACCCCCCGGACCGTGCGGATCCGGTCGATCTCCGCCTTGCTCCGGCGGTATTCGATCCGCACGGACAGCAGATTCTGGCCGCAGGCATACTGGACCCGGGACACGGCGTAGACGCCCACGGGGTAGATGGAGGTGGCGTAGGAGATCACTGCCTCCATGTCCCTGGTCACGTCCTCCTCGGAGTAGTCGGACAGGGGGAACACGCCCTCCTCGGCCCGGTCGTCGATGAGGCCGGTGACGGCGCTGCGCAGCTCCGAGTAGCTGGAAATCACGCTTTCATTCTGCTCCTCCTGGGAGTAGCCCACCTGATGGGGCTTGACGGACACATGGCTGCCCTCCATCCAGCCGCAGCCGGCGCAGCTTATCGCTGCGGCAGCCGCCAGGATCAGGCACAAGATTCGTTTCACGGGGCGTTTCCCCCTTTCCTTACAGGGAATCGTGGGTGAATTTTGCGAAGCCGTCGCCCAGAACCTGGTGGGCCTCCTGGACGATGATGAAGGCGCCCGGGTCGATGGAAACCACCATCTCCTTCAGCTGGGCCAGCTGGCCCTTCTTCACCGCGGTGAGGATGACCTTGGTGTCGGAGCCGGAGAAGTAGCCCTGGCCGTAGAGATAGGTCACGCCCCGTTCCAGCTTGTCATTGATGGCGTCGGCGATCTGCTGATGCTTGCCGCTGATGATATAGGCCACCTTCGAGTAGTCGAACTTATACACCACCGCGTCCACCACCTGGCCGGAGACGAAGACGGTGATCAGGATATACAGCATATTGGCGATGTCCCCGAAGAGGAAGCCGGTGAGGGCCGCCACCGCCACATCCATGACGATGGAGATCTCGCCGATGTTCATATTCCGGTATTTGCTCTTCAGCAGCCGAACCAGAATGTCCGAGCCGCCGGTGGAGGCTCCCGACATAAACACGACGCCCAGGCCCAAACCGCAGATGATGCCGCCGTAGAGGCAGGCGAGGAGCGGTTCGGTCTCGATCACTGGGATCAGGGTGAACAGGTCCAGAAACAGCGACAGCAGCACCGTGCCAAGCAGGGAGCCCACGAAAAACTTCACGCCGATCTTCTTCCCGCCCAGGAAGAACAGAGGCAGATTGATCAGCGCGGACAGGGTACCCACAGAGCCGAAGCCGGTGACGTGGGTGATGATCATGGCGATGCCGGAGATGCCGCCGGCGTTCAGGCCGTTGGGCTCGAGAAACAAGTCGAAGCCCAACGCGAAGATGGCACAGCCCAGGGCGACCTTGGCGCCCCACAGCAGGTTTTCCATTGTCTTTCTCATAGCGAACCTCCGTTTGTAGAGTGCTGAGTGCTAAGTGCTGAGTGCATAGTCTTTTTCACAAACTCAGCACTATGCACTGTGCACTGAGCACTTACAAGAGTGAAATCTGCGCCTGGGGCGCTTCCTCGGGCTTGAGCACCGCGCCGGCGGCGGGGATGGCCTTGGCACGGTAGCGGGTCTCGTTGGTGATGTTGCTGCCCTCGAGCAATGCGGCGAAGTCCAGGGCCGCTTTCTTCCGCAGGGTCAGCACGTTGACGCCCTGGGTGGCCCGGGTGGTCTTGGGAGCCAGGAGGGCGGTATTGAAGATCATCGCCCGGTTATCGGTGGAGTAGGCCACCAGCTGGGTGTCCTCGCTGAGGAAAAGGATGGTCTTCAAGGGGCTCTTGTCGGAGTAGGCGCCGGTGAGCTTCCGGCGGTTGGTCTTGGTTTCGTAGGCGCTGAGGGGCACCTTGGCGGCCTTGCCGTTCTCGAAGAAGAACAGCACGAAGCCCGAGTAATCTCCCGCAAGGACCACCTTCACCACGTTCTCGCCGGGGTCCATGCCCAGCTTGGCGGGCAGGTACTCGCCGAGGACCGAGGCCTTGGAGTCCTCGAACTCGGAGAGCCGGGTCTTGTAGCACTGGAACTGGTCGGTGAAGACCAGCAGCTCCGCCCGGGAGGTGGTCTCCACGGTGAAGGAAAGGCTGTCGCCCTCCTTGAATTTCTGCTCGCCGGACATCCGGAGGGACTGGGGCGAGATTTTCTTCAGGTAGCCCTGTTTGGAGACGATCAGGTGGACCGGGGTCTCGGGGACCTGCTCCTCCTCTTCCTCGTCCTCTTCGGCTTCTGCGGAGCCGTAGACGATCTCGGTCTTCCGGGGCTGGGCGTACTTCTTGACCACCTGATTCAGCTCGTCGATGATCACCTTCTGAAGCTTCCGGGGGTTTTTCAGGGTGGCTTCCAGGTCGGCGATCTCCTCTTCCAGGTCCTCGATGGCCCGGGTCTGCTTCAGGATGTACTCCCGGTTGATGTTCCGCAGCTTGATCTCGGCGACGTAATTCGCCTGGATCTCGTCGATGCCGAAGCCGATCATCAGGTTGGGCACGACCTCGCTTTCCAGCTCGGTGTTGCGGATGATGGAGACCGCCTTGTCGATGTCCAGCAGGATTTTTGCCAAGCCTTGCAGCAGGTGGAGCCGGTCGGACTTCCTGCCGATCTGGAAGTAGATCCGCCGCCGGACGCATTCGGTGCGCCAGGCTGTCCACTCCTCGATGATCTCCTTCACGCCCATGACCCTGGGCATACCGGCAATGAGGATGTTGAAATTGCAGGCGAAGCTGTCCTGCAAGGGGGTCATCCGGAAGAGCTTGGCCATCAGCTTCTCCGGGTCCACGCCGCGCTTCAGGTCGATGGTCAGCTTCAGACCGCCCAGGTCGGTCTCGTCACGCATATCGGCGATTTCCTTGATCTTGCCCTGCTTGATCAGGTCCGCCACCTTGTCCATGATGACCTCGGTGGAGGTGGAATAGGGGATCTCGTAAATTTCGATCAGGTTGCCCTCTTTCAGGTAGCGCCACTTGGCCCGGAGCCGGAAGGAGCCGCGGCCCGTATTGTAAATTTCCCGGAACTGGGCTTCGTCATACAGAAGCTCGCCGCCGGTGGAGAAGTCGGGACCGGGCATGGTTTCCAGCACGTCGTGGTCGGGGTTCTTCATCAGGGCGATGGTGGTGTCGCAGACCTCCTTCAGGTTGAAGGAGCAGATGTTGGACGCCATGCCGACCGCGATGCCCTGGTTGGGGTTCACCAGCACGTTGGGGAAGGTGGTGGGGAGCAGGGCAGGCTCCTTCATGGTGGCGTCGTAGTTGTCCACCATATCCACGGTGTCGGAATCGATGTCCCGGAACAGCTCCGCGGAGAAGGGTTCCAGCTTCGCCTCGGTGTAACGGGGGGCGGCGTAGGCCATGTCCCGGGAATAGACCTTGCCGAAGTTGCCCTTGGAGTCCACGAAGGGATGGAGCAGGGTCTCGTTGCCCCGGGCGAGGCGGACCATGGTCTCGTAGATGGCGGCGTCGCCGTGGGGGTTGAGCTTCATGGTCTGGCCCACGATGTTGGCGGACTTGGTCCGGGGCTTGGTGAGCAGGCCCATGTCGTACATGGTGTACAGGAGCTTCCGGTGGGAGGGCTTGAAGCCGTCGATCTCCGGGATGGCCCGGGAGACGATGGCGGACATGGCGTAGGGCATGAAGTTCAGCTCCAGGGTCGCGGAGATGGGCTGTTCCGTGGTGGAGCCCACCAGGCCAACCACGCCATCGGTGTTCACTTTTTTCTTCTTGTCAGGTTCGTTCTTTTTTCGTGCCATAGTTGGCTCCTTCGTATCTCAAAAATCTGCCTTGTAGGGACCGGCCTCCTGGACGGTCCGCTCCGCGCAGCGGCTATTGGGTGCTTGGTTTCGTGAAAATGTTCCATTTTCACGACGGACCGTCGGGGACGCCGGTCCCTACAGTTCCTTATCAGGAAAGATCCGCTAAATCCAAATACTTCGCGCCGTTCTCGGCGATGAAGTCCTTTCTCTGGGCCAGCTCGTCGCCGAGCAATACGTCAAAATACCAGGCCGTCCGTTCGATGTCCTCGGGCATGACCTTGATGAGGCGTCTCGTCTCCGGGTTCATGGTGGTCATCCACATCATCTCCGGGTCGTTTTCGCCGAGACCCTTGGACCGCTGGATGGTGACTTTCTTGCCCTCCAGGCCCTTCAAAATCTTATTTTTCTCCGGCTCATTGTAGGCGAACCAGGTCTTGTCCTTGCAGGTGATCTCGAACAGGGGAGACTCGGCGATGAACACATAGCCCTCCCGGATCAGCGTGGGGCACAGCCGGTAGAGCATGGTCAGCACCAGCGTCCGGATGTGGAAGCCGTCCTCGTCGGCATCGGTACAGATGATGACCTTGCTCCACCGGAGGTTCTCCATGTCGAAGGAAGAAAGCTCCTTGGCCTTTTTCCCGGTGATCTCCACGCCGCAGCCCAGGACCTTCATCAGGTCGGTGATGATGGGGCTGGCGAAGATTCGGTTGTAGTCCGCCTTCAGACAGTTGAGGATCTTGCCCCGGATGGGCATGATGCCCTGGAACTCCGCGTCACGGGACATTTTAACGCTGCCCAATGCGGAGTCGCCCTCCACGATGTAGAGCTCCCGGAGGGAGGTGTCCCGGCTCCGGCAGTCCACAAACTTCTGGACCCGGTTGGCGATGTCCACGGTGCCGGAGAGCTTCTTCTTGACGCTACTTTTGGTCTTTTCGGCGGATTCTCTCGCCCGCTTGTTCACCAGGATCTGATCCGCGGCCCGGTCGGCCTCCTGCTTATTTTCCAGGAACCAAACGGTGAGCTGCTCCCGGAGGAAGGCGGTCATGGCCTCCTGGGTGAACTTACTGTTGACCGACTTCTTGGTCTGGTTCTCGAAGCAGCCGATGGTGGAGAAGCAGTTGGTGATGATCACAAGGCTGTCCAGAACGTCCTGGATGGTGATCTTGGCCTCGTTCTTGGAGTATTTGCCCGAATCCTTCAGATATTTGTCAAAGGCGGAGACAAAGGCGGAGCGCACCGCCTTGTCCGGGCTGCCGCCGTACTCCAGCCAGGAGGAGTTGTGATAGTATTCCACCCGGCTGACCTTCTTGGAGAAGCAGAAGGACGCGGTGATCTTCAGCTTCATCTCGGGGCGGTTGGCGGCGTCCCGGCCCCGGCGCTCGGTCTCCCAGTACACCGGCATGGTGAAGGCGTCGTCCCCCACCAGCTCCTCCAGATACTGCTTGATGCCGTTCTCGTAGCAATATTCCTCGGTCTCAAATTTGCCGTCCACCTGGTTGCGGAACCGGATGGTGACGCCGGGGTTGACCACCGCCTGGCGCTTGAGCATATCCCGGTAATATTCCGCGGGGATGCTGATGTCGGTGAAGACCTCGGTATCCGGCTTCCAGCGGAAGCAGGAGCCGGTCTTTTTCCGGTCCGCCGGTTCCTTTTTCAGGCCGCCGATGTTCCGGCCCTTCTCAAAGTGAAGGGTGTATTTGAAGCCGTCCCGCCGGATGGTGGCGTCGAAAAACGCGGAGGAATACTGGGTGGCACAGGAGCCCAGGCCGTTCAGGCCCAGGGAATACTCATAGTTTTCCCCGTTCTCGCCGTACTTGCCGCCTGCGTAGAGCTCGCAGAACACCAGGTCCCAGTTATAGCGCTGTTCCTTTTCGTTCCAGTCCACCGGGCAGCCCCGGCCAAAGTCCTCCACTTCCACGCTCAGGTCCTCGTACCGGGTGACGATGATGGTGTCACCGTGGCCCTCCCGGGCCTCGTCGATGGCGTTGGAAACGATCTCGAACACCGCGTGCTTACAGCCCTCCAAATCGTCGGAGCCGAAGATGACCGCGGGACGCTTGCGGACCCGGTCCTCGCCCTTGAGCATGGAGATGCTGGAATTGCCATATTGCTGTTGTGCTTTTTTTGCCATAATTCAAAACCTGCCATTTTTTACCCATAATAAATCTAGTATATTATACGCATTTTTTATTCAAAAGTCAACGCAGACGCATTTATTGGTTTCTTTCCGGCAAAATCTTGCCAAAATAGAAACAGCCTGATATAATAGTTAAATCCATCGCGAAGCGATACCACAATTTTCAATTGTCAATTATCAATTTTCAATTCCGAACAGCTCCGCTGTTCGCCAAAGGAGCTTCCCATGAAACTTTTCTCCCTCGATTCCCCCCTGGGCAAGGCCATCGCGCTGCTGGCCGACCTGTGCATCCTGAACCTGCTGTTTTTCCTCAGCTGCGTGCCCATTTTCACCATCGGCACAAGCTGCGCGGCCCTCTATGACACCGTCCAGGCCCTGCTGACCCAGGACGCCACCGGCGTGTCCCGGACGTTCTTCACCGCCTTCGGCCGGAACTTCAAGAAGGGCACGGCGCTGTTCCTCATCTCCCTGGCCTTCGGCGCGTTCGTGGTGGTGGACCTGGTCTGCGCAACCCAGCTTGGCCAGGTGATGGCAGTGCTCTGCTTCGGCGTGATTCTGGCAACCTCCTATTTCTACTTCGCCACCTTAGCCCTGGCCCCCATGACCCTGATCCGGTCTGAGAAGGAGGACAAAATTCTCGATATCATCAAGGGGAGCTTTCTCAACGCCATCAAGGCAGGCTGGCGGCCCCTGGTTGCCGTAGCCCTGAACCTGCTGCCCTTCGTGCTGTTTTTCTTCAGCCCGGCGCTGTTTATGCAGACCTGGATGTTCTGGTTCCTGGTGGGCTTCGCCATCACGGCGTACCTCAACAACTGGCTGCTGCTGAAGGCCGTGGACCCGGTGGTCTGGAATGATGTCAAGCCCGCGAAGCGGGAAAAGAAAGAAAAATAATGAATGTGAAAAGACCGCATCCGAAGATGCGGTCTTTTTGTTATGCAATTAGAAAGGCTGTCATCCTGAGCGAGCGTAGCGAGTCGAAGGATCTTCGCACCGATTTAACTGCAAATATTATTATAGTGCGAAGATCCTTCGACTTCGCTTGCGCTCCGCTCAGGATGACAAACTTGATGGTCTGTACCGTTTAACCCTCTTCAACCACGATCTCGGATACTTCCAACCCAGGATTTCTCCGGTTGATGAAGTCGATGGCCCAGTAGCTGGAATACACCAGCAGATTGTTGCCGTGATAATCCTCCAAAAGCTCCGCGTCGGAACCCAGGTTCAGGTCCGTCAAATCGCCCTTGTAGGCGTCAATCTTCCGGATCTCCTCGTAGGGCAGATACTCCATCCGCAGGTCCACACCGTACTCGTTCTTCATCCGGTACTGGAACACTTCAAACTGCAGGGTGCCCACGACGCCCACAATGACCTCCTCCATACCGGAGTTGGGAACCTTGAAGATCTGGATGGCGCCCTCCTGGGCGATCTGCTCGGTGCCCTTGACGAACTGCTTGCGCTTCATGGAGTCCTTGGCAGAGACCCGGGCGAAGTGCTCGGGAGCGAAGGTGGGGATGCCGGAATACCTGAACTTCTTGCCGGGGGTGGTGATGGTGTCGCCGATGGAGAAGATGCCGGGATCGAAGACGCCGATGACGTCGCCGGCGTAGGCCTCCTCCACGATCTCACGCTCCGCGGCCATCAGCTGCTGGGGCTGGCTCAGGCGCATTTTCTTGTTGCCCTGGACGTGGAAATACTCGGTGTCCCGGCTGAACTTGCCGGAGCAGATCCGCATGAAGGCCAGCCGGTCCCGGTGGGCCTTGTTCATGTTGGCCTGGATCTTGAAGACGAAGGCGGAGAAGTCCGGGGAGAAGGTGTCGATCTCGCCGCAGTCGGCGGTTCTTGCCAGGGGAGGGGGAGTCAGCTTCAGGAAGGCCTCCAGGAAGGGCTCGATGCCGAAGTTGGTCAGGGCGGAGCCGAAGAACACGGGGGAGAGCTGGCCCTTGCGGACGGCCTCCATGTCCATTTCCCGACCAGCGGAGAGGAGCTCCACGTCGTCAATCAGCTGCTGGTGCTTGGCTTCGCTATCCAGAAGCTCGGCAACCTGGGGATCGTACAGGTCCACCTCCAGCTTGTCGGCCTTGGCCCGGCCATTGACACCGGAGAAGAACAGCAGCTCCTCCTTTTCCCGGTCGTAAACGCCCTGGAAATCCTTGCCGCAGCCGATGGGCCAGTTCATGGCGTAGGTCTCAATGCCCAGCTCCCGCTCCACCTCATCCAGCAGGTCGAAGGGGTCCTTGGTCTCCCGGTCCATCTTGTTGACGAAGGTGAAGATGGGGATGTGGCGCATGGCGCAGACCTTGAACAGCTTCCGGGTCTGGGGCTCCACGCCCTTGGCGCCGTCGATGACCATGACGGCGGAGTCCGCGGCCATCAGAGTCCGGTAGGTATCCTCGGAGAAATCCTGGTGGCCGGGGGTGTCCAGGATGTTGATGCAGAAGCCGCCGTACTGGAACTGCATGACGGAGGAGGTGACAGAGATGCCTCTCTGCTTCTCGATCTCCATCCAGTCGGAGGTAGCGGCACGGGAATTCTTCTTGCCCTTGACCACGCCTGCCTGGGCGATGGCGCCGCCGTAGAGCAGGAACTTTTCGGTCAGGGTGGTCTTACCGGCGTCGGGGTGGGAAATGATGGCGAAGGTCCGGCGGCGGCTGATCTCTTCGTGTAAAGTAGCCATTGTATTTTATCACTCCATTATTAGATGTAAGGTTTCTGAAAAGATAGAAATCTTAACGCATAACAGATGCTCCATTCTTATCAGCATAATAAATCAATTTAGTTTATCACAGTTTTATCCGCAATACAAGCCTTTTCTGGGATTTGTCCCCAGAGAAGGTTTTTTCTTTTTCCTGCATTTGCCTATTGACATTGTAGGTTTTATATGGTACTATCTAGTTAGTTAAAGCTAACCATAATGAACCCAACGGATTATCACCTCTGCACAATTGATTTTCCGATCTCCTAAGTATGGCAAAAACACCCTGCTCTCAAAGCAGGGTGTTTTTGTTGCATCGGGATGTTGGGTAACCATCGTAGGGGCGACCATTGGTCGCCCGCGAATTTCGTAAACTTCCATTTTTATTGTAGGGACCGGCGTCCTCGACGGTCCGTTCGGTAAAATTTGACCTCGATGGGCAAATTTTACCGCTACCAATGCCGCCTTCGGCGGAACGGACCGTCCGGAAGGCCGGTCCCTACATTCATTTCTGCAACCTTACCCGTGATTTTCCCCCACGGTGAGATTCAGCTCATATTCCATGCCGCTGCGGTAGATCATCACACTGACCTCGTCGCCAACCTCCAAACCGTTGACGGTCTGCTGATAGGTATCCAGGTCCGTGATCCGCTCCCCGGCCAGGTACACCAGGATGTCGCCCGCCTTGATGCCCTTGACGGCGGCGTCGCTGTCCTCGTCCACCGAGGTGATCATCATCCCCGAGGGCAGGCGGTAGTAATGCTGGTAAAAGATCGAAATCATCTGGCCATCCAGCCCTAAGTCCGGCCGTCCGGCCACATAGCCGTTGGTTGCAAGCTGCTCCACCACGCCCTTCACCGTGGAGATGGGGATGGCGAAGCCCAGACCCTCCACGCCGGAGGAGCTGGCATAGTCGCCGATCTTCATGGTGTTGATGCCGATGACCTGGCCGTAGCAGTTCACCAGGGGACCGCCGGAATTGCCGTTGTTCAGCGCCGCTGTGGTCTGAAGCAGGGACATGGTCCGGCCGTTGACCTGAAGCCCCCGGTTGATGGCGGAGATGATGCCGTCGGTCATGGTGCCCCGCAGCTCCACGCCCAGGGGATCACCGATGGCGGCTACCTCGTCGCCCACCCGCAGCGCGTCGCTGTCTCCGAACTCCGCGGCGGTGAGGCCGTCGGCCTCGATGTACAGCACCGCCAGGTCCGAAATGGTATCCATGCCCATGCACTGGGCGGTGACGGAACGGTCGTCGCAGAGGATCACCTGGATCTGCTGGGCATCCTCCACCACATGGGCGTTGGTGATGATGTAGCCCCGGGAATCCATGATGACGCCGGTGCCGCCGGACGTGGAGCTTCCGTCGGAGCATACCACGCTGACCACGCTGGGGATCACCTTTTCGTAAACCTCCTGCCAGCTGAGCACGCCGCTGTCCGCTGTGGTCCCGGGAACCGTCTCGTCATCCGGCAGATTGGCAGGCCCCGTGGGAGCGTTGCTGATATGCAGTTCCATGCCCGTCCCGTCGGGACCGGCCACCAGACCGGGCTCCGTGGCCGGAACATTGCTGTCCCCGGAGGCGGTCTCCAAACTCTCAGGCAGACGGCCGTTGGAGGGGGTGAAGCTCACCGGGACCCCCACCTCCGGCTCCGAGGGCTCCAGCACCACATCCGCGAACAGGTCGATGTTCATCAGACTCAGGGCGCTCAAGACACCGCAGATGGAGATCAGCAGGATCAGCACCCCGGAAATGACGGCGGTGTGGTCCTTGGGGGGCGTGGTGGAGCCGATGCCGAAATAGCAATCGTCCCCGGGAAGGTTCTTCTGCCAGGCATATTCATATTCAGGCTCCCGGGCTTCCAGGGAGTCGTTTTCGTAATCTGCCATAGTACTACCTCAGTTGATAGGATTCATATTTCGATCAAGCCATGTAGGGACCGGCCTCCCGGACGGTCCGTCGGTAACATTTGACCTCTATGGGCAAATGTTACCGCAAACCATGCCGCCTTGCGGCGGAGCGGACCGTCGAGGACGCCGGTCCCTACAGTGGTTTTTCAACTGGCCTATAAATCGAAATTTCTAGGATCAATTAACCAAAGGAAGGGTGAAGGTAAACTCGGTCTTCCCCTCCCGGCTGGATACGGAGATGTTCTCTCCGTGGCTGCAAATGATGGTCTTCACGATATACAGGCCCAGACCCCAGCCGTCCCGGTTCTGGCTCCGGGATTTGTCGGTCTTATGGAACCGGTCGAAGACCAGGGGCAGCTCCTCCGGGGGGATGGTCTCGCCCTGGTTGGAGACGGAGACGTAGATCTTGCCGCCGCCCTCCCGGAGCTTGACCCCCAGGGTTTTGCCGCTCTCGCAGAATTTCACCGCGTTGTCGATGAGGTTGTAGATCACCTGGGTGATGGCGTCCTGGTCCGCACGGGTGTACACCGGATGCTCCGGCAGGTCCACATCCACGTCCAGGCCCTTGCCGTTGATCTTCTGCTCGAAGGTGATGATCACCTGGCCGATGGCCTCCTCCACATCGAAGCGGGTCTTCTTTTCCTCGGGGATGCCGGAGTCCTGGAGCTTGGAGATGTCCAGCATGCTCCGGACCAGGCGGCTTAAGCGCTTGGTCTCGTCGGAGACGATCTGCATATAATGGCGGTGACGTTCCGGGGGAATGGTGCCGTCCAGGATGCCGTCGATGTAGCCGCCGATGGTGGTCATGGGGGTCTTCAGCTCGTGGCTGACGTTGGCAACGAACTCCTGGCGCTGGTATTCGCTCTTTTCCAGGGACGCCGCCATGGTGTTGAAGGCGATGGCCAGCTCGTCCACCTCTTCGGTGTTCCGTCCGCCGGTGCGGACTCTGGCCTTCAGATTGCCGTGGCCGAATTCCCGGGCGGCCTGGGCCATTTCCTTCAGGGGACGGCACTGGCTCCGGGTGGAGACGCTCATGACCACCACGGCAATGAGGATGACAAGGAGCGACACCGTCACCTGAATATCGGTGATGCCTTCCAGCATCCGCAGGGCCTCGCTGATGGGGATGGAGACCATGACGATGCCGATGTTGGCGCCGGTGTTTTTGCTGACGATGGGCACGGAGACCAGATACCGGGCCTCCTCGTAAAGGCCCTCGATCTTGCCGGAGGACAGGTCGGAGCCGTTCTCGAACACCTTTTCCAGATAGGCGCTGTCCATGACCATCCCCAGATGGTCGCAGGTCAGGTCCCGGTCGGAGCAGAGCACCACCATGCCGCTGGTGTCGCAGACCACCGCGTCGGAGCCGGAGACCTGGGCCGCGAAGGTCAGATTGGTCTGTAACAGCTCGTCATACAGCCGGTCGTCGGCGGAATAGGCGGCGGTGAGCTCAGCAATGGAGGTGGCGTCGGTGAGGAGCTGCTGGGCGGTGTTCTGCTGCAAATACTCAGAGGCCAGGATCCGGAAGGCTCCGCCCAGGAGCAGCAGGGCCAGCAGCAAAATCAAGACAGTCGCGGAGAATTGGCGGCTGAATGTGGATTTCATGGCTTACACCACCTCGAACTTGTAGCCCACGCCCCAGACAGTTTTGACGCTCCACTGGTCGGAGACGCCCTCCAGCTTTTCTCTCAGGCGCTTGACGTGGACGTCCACAGTCCGGCTGTCGCCGAAATAGTCGAAGCCCCACACCTCGTCCAGCAGCTGGTTCCGGGTATAGACCCGGTTGGGGGAGGAGGCCAGGTGGAACAGCAGCTCCATCTCCTTGGGGGGCGTGTCCACCTTCTTGCCGTCCACGGTGAGCTCGAAGGCGTCCATGTCGATGACCAGCTTGTCAAAGGTCAGGCGGCGGTCATTCTTCTTGGTGGCCGCGGCGGAGCCGCTCCGGCGGAGCACCGCCTCGATCCGGGCCAGGACCTCCTTCATCTCGAAGGGCTTGGTGATGTAGTCGTCGGCGCCGGTCTTCAGGCCCGTGACCTTGTCGTCGGTCTCGCCCTTGGCGGTGAGCATGATGATGGGGGTCTGGGACTCGGTGCGGATGGCCTTGCACACGCTCCAGCCGTCCATCACGGGCATCATCACGTCGAGAAGCACCAGATCGGGCTTGATGGCCCGGAACTTACTGAGGCCCGCGCCGCCGTCATGGGCGACGGTGACGGCGTAGCCTTCCTTTTCCAGATACATCTGAAGCAGCTCGGCAATATTTTTATCATCTTCCACAACCAAAACAGATACAGCCATAAGTAGTTTCCTCCTTATTTCTTTGCGCTAATTTTCCTTTTACCTCATTATATCCAATCTTCCGCCGTTAGGGTGAACAATTTGTAAAGAGTACGGGGGTAAAATGTGAACGGCCTCAGTCATGTCATCCTGAGCGGAGCGCAAGCGGAGTCGAAGGATCTTCGCACTGTAATCACATCTGCAGTATAATCGGTGCGAAGATCCTTCGACTCACTTCGTTCGCTCAGGATGACAAAGTTGAAACACTGTTCATAAAATTGAAATTATCCCATTCCGGTTTCACTTGTCCAAAATGCCATTCTGGCTGTATTTCTTCTTGCAAAAAGCACCAAAACACGCTATAGTATAGTAAATTCGTATGACCTTTTCATACAGATTCCGAAAGGAGAACCCCCATGTTCCTTGAAATCCTGAAGGCCGTGCTGTTCGGCATTGTGGAGGGCATCACCGAGTGGCTGCCCGTCTCCTCCACCGGCCATCTGATCCTGCTCAACGAGTTCATCAATCTGGACGTCTCCAAGGAGTTCCAGAGTATGTTCGACGTGGTGATCCAGCTGGGCGCCATCCTGGCGGTCATCGTCATCTTCTTCCATAAGCTCAATCCCTTCTCCCCGAAGAAGAGCCTCAAGGCCAAGAAGGCCACCTGGCAGCTTTGGTTCAAGGTGGTCCTCGCCATCATCCCCAGCGGCGTGGTGGGCGTCCTCTTCGACGACTGGATGGACGAGCACCTGCACAACGGCATCGTGGTGGCCCTGGCCCTGATCGCCTACGGCGTGGCCTTCATCTACGTAGAGCGGCAGAACGCAAGCAAGACCCCCCTGGTGAAAAAGGTCTGGCACATCGACTACAAGACCGCCCTGCTCATCGGCTGCTTCCAGTGCCTGAGCCTGGTCCCCGGAACCTCCCGGTCCGGCTCCACCATTCTCGGCGGCATCATCCTGGGCGTCAGCCGCAGCGCCGCCTCCGAGTTCTCCTTCTTCATGGCGATTCCCACCATGCTGGGCGCTTCCGCCATCAAGCTGCTGAAGTTCCTGCTCTCCGGGGTCGCCATCACCGGCGCGGAGGTCGCCATTCTCATCGTGGGCACGGTGGTTTCCTTCCTGGTGTCCATGGTGGCTATCAAGGCATTGATGGATTATGTGCGGAAGCACTCTTTCTCCGCCTTCGGCGTGTACCGGATCGGCCTGGGCATCATCGTGCTGGTCTACTTCGCCGCCAAGGCCCTGCTTTTCCCCGCAGCGTAACAGGTAATGACATGTCATTCTGAGCGGAGCGAAGCGGAGTCGAAGAATCTACGCAGTAAGATAACATCAGCAGTCAAATCGGTGCGAAGATCCTTCGACTCGCTATGCTCGCTCAGGATGACAAATTTGCTAGGCTTATCAAAACAAGTTCTAATAACAAAAGCAAAATAAAAAAGGGGTTATTTTCCATGATCTACACCATCGAAAACGAGCTTCTGAAGGTATCCGTCACCACCTCCGGCGCGCAGATCTGCTCTGTCCTCCGGAAGTCCGACGGCGTGGAGCATATGCACGACGCGGATAAAGCGGTTTGGGGCTACCACGCGCCCATCCTCTTCCCCTACACCGGCAAGCTGGTGGAGGGCAAAATGGAGGCCAAGGGTAAGACCTACGAGGGCGGCCAGCACGGCTTCGCTCGTCTGATGGAGCACACCTTTGTCCGGCAGAACGAATCTGAGATCGTCATGGAGCTTGTGGACTCTCCCGAGACCCTGGCCCAGTGGCCTTACCGCTTCCGGCTGACCACCACCGTGATCCTGGACGGCGACTGCGTCACCCAGCGGCTGACCGTGGAGAACCGGGACGAGGACGAGCTGCGCTTCGGCATCGGCTACCATCCGGCGTTTAAGCTGCCCTTCGACGGGGAGCACACCGCCGCCGACTACGAGTTCCGCTTCGATGTGCCCCAGTCTCCCATGTGCCTGGGCACCCAGCCCAAGGGCCTGCTGAACGGCGCTTGGTACGGCCTGGGGAAGAACACGGACACCATCCCCCTGGACGAAACCACCTTCGCCAACGATTCCCACTGCATGTTTAACCTGACGGCAAAAACCCTTGGCATCTACGAGAAGGGCACCGGCCGGGGCGTGGTCTGCGACATCGCCGCCTTCCCCTACACCCTGATCTGGTCCAAGCCCGTGTGGCCCGTTCCCTTCGTGTGCATCGAGCCCTGGATGAGCCTCCCCGCCGCCGAGACCGATCCCCTGAACTGGGAGCAGAGAGCCGCCGCGGCGGTGCTGAAGCCCGGCCAGGTTTGGAGCTGCGAGCTGCCCACCCATTTCGTGCGCTAAGCGCACGAAGTGGAAAATGGAAAATGGAAAGTGGAAAGTTATTGTTGTGTCCATTTTCATACTTTCAACCATAAACTTTCAACTTTACACTTTTAACTTTCAACTAAAAAAGATATTGGAGGAAGAACAAATGAACAAACCCGTACTCGTAGTGATGGCCGCCGGCATGGGCAGCCGCTACGGCGGTCTGAAGCAGCTGGACCCCATCGATGACAACGGTCACGTAATCCTGGACTATTCCGTGTACGACGCCATGCGGGCCGGCTTCGAGACCGTGGTCTTCGTCATCAAGCCTGAGATCGACGAGATCTTCCGGGAGAAGATCGGCAACCGCATCGCCCAGAAGATGCACGTGGAATACGTGTTCCAGCGCGCCGACGACCTGCCCGAGGGCTACACCGTCCCCGAGGGCCGGACCAAGCCCTGGGGCACCGCTCAGGCGGTTCTCGCTGCCCGGGATGTGGTGGACGGTCCCTTCGCCGTCATCAACGCCGACGACTACTACGGCCCCGAGGGCTTCGACGAGATCTACAACTACCTGCTCCATCATCCCGACACGGCGGAGATGTACGAGTACGCCATGGTGGGCTACCTGCTGAAGAACACCGTCACCGAGAACGGCTCCGTGGCCCGGGGCGTGTGCACCGAGACCGCCAGCGGCTACCTGCACAACGTGGTGGAGCGGACCAAGATCGTCAAGGGCGAGCGGAATCCCCAGTACACCGAGGATGACGGCGCCACCTGGCACGACCTCAGCGACGACGACGTGGTGTCCATGAACCTGTGGGGCTTCCAGAAGAGCTATCTGGACGAGGCCTGGGCGGGCTTCCCCGCCTTCCTGGACAAGACCCTGGAAGAGAATCCCCTGAAGGGCGAATACTTCCTGCCCACGGTGGTGTCCAACCTGCTCAGCCGGAAGAAGGCCCGGGTGAAGGTCCTGCGCTCCAACGACAAGTGGTACGGCGTGACCTATAAGGAAGACAAGCCCACCGTGGTGGCCGCCCTGGCGGACCTGCGGGAGAAGGGCATGTACCCCGAGAAACTCTGGGAGTAATTTAGAGACATGAAAGCGCTCCGGCATCGCCGGAGCGCTTTTTGCGTTTCGATATAATTGTAGGGACCGGCGTCCTCGACGGTCCATCGTTAAAATTTGGCCTCGATGGACAAATTTTAACGCTACCAATGCCGCCTTTCGGCGGAGCGGACCGTCCGGGAGGCCGGTCCCTACAATTTGTCCACCGGATTTGCTTACAGCTTCACCATCACGTATTCCCCGGCTTTGGACTGAACCTCCACCAGGCACCATTCCGGGTGCGCTTTCTTATAGGCCTTGATGGCCCGGATCACATCCATCATCTGGCCGGTGGAGATGTGGACACCCTCCTCATTCAGCTCCCGGCACAGGAAGACCGCTCCCACCCGGTTCAGCACCAGTCCGCTGGGCAGGGGAAGGTCCATCCGGAATTTCTTCCCGTCCGATACCTTGATCCGCATGGCCTTACTCCACGAAGATCCGCACGGTATCCCCGTCGGCGGACTCCACCTCCACCAGGTTGCCGACGACCCCCTGGCGGACCAGCTCCAGCACCTGGCGCAGGTCGATGCTCTTCGCCGCCTCGTGGTCGGTGAACATGCTCACCTGCATCCCGCCGTCCACCGCCGCCTGGACCAGGGCCATGGGGAGGTTCACCCGCACCTTGTCCCCGTCGGCGGAGTCCACCACGATGCGAAGCATCATGTCCTTGATGTCCTTCCGCTTCTCCACCGGGACGATCTGGGCCACCGGCTCCGGCTCCCCGGAGAGCAGATAGTCCACCGTGGTGTCGAGAATTTTGGCGATCTTCGGCAGGCTCATCACGTCCGGGCAGGTCTGGTCATTCTCCCATTTGCTCACCGCCTGGGGGCTGATGCCCAGAAGGTTCGCCAGCTCCTCCTGCTTGATGCCCTTTCTCCGCCGCAGCTGGGCAATGCGCTTTCCCAATGTCATTTCCATGTGGATCGCTCCTTTCCTTTGATGGCTCCATAGTATCATCCCGGGACGGAAAAAAGAAGCGTCCATCGGTTGATTGGGCTTGAGTATCGGTTGAACGGTGGTTGTTTTCCCGCTCAACCATCAGTTGAGCGGCCTTTTTTTCGTAGGGACCGGCGTCCTCGACGGTCCGCTCCGCCGTCAGGCGGCATTGGTAGCGGCAAAATTTGCCCATCGAGGTCAAATTTTACCGAACGGACCGTCGGGGACGCCGGTCCCTACAATTTCCTTGTCCAGCAACGGAAAAAGCCCGGCTTTCGCCGGGCTTTTATGTTCCAATCAGATCTTCACATCCAGGCCCAGCTCCTTGGGCATGAACCGGGGGCAGACATTCTCCGAGGAGGTGATCACCGACGCCGCCAGATATGTGCCGATGTCCACCGCCTCCGCCAGGGTCTTGCCGTAGGTCAGGCCGATGGACACCCCCGCGCAGAAGGCGTCTCCCGCGCCGGTGGTATCCTTCACCTGCACCGGACGGGCAGGGCAGTAGCCGCTGCTGCCATTCCGGTCGGCAAAGACCGCGCCGTCGCCGCCCAGGGTCACCACCATGGCCGGAATATTCGCCCGGACCACCCGGTCGGCAAGAATGGCTTCCATCTCCTGAACGTTCTTACCCTCGTAATCGTCCAGGAACAGGAGGCCCGCCTCCTGCTGGTTGCAGATGAAGCAGTCGAATTTCTGGAGGAAGTCCCGGCGCTCGGCCGCGATGCTCATGTTGGAGACCAGGGCGTAAAGCTTGGTGTGGTACTTCTCCGCCAGCTCGAAGACCTTCTTCACAATGTCCTTGTGCAGGTCCACCTGGAGCACCACGGAATCGGCGGAGGCGAAGATCTCGTCCCCCTTCTCCTCCAGCAGCGCCACCATGGGATATGCGTTGGGCCGCTTGGAGATGGAACCGGCCACGTCGCCGTTGTTGTCGAACACCGCCAGCCACAGCCCCAGGCCGTCCGGCCGGGTCAGCACATAGTCGCAGTTGACCTTGTGCTTTTTCAGCTTTTCCAGCACGTCCTTGCCCATGGGGGAGTCGTCCACGATGCCCACGAAGGTGGGACGAAGCTCCACGTTTGCGATATCCTCCACCACGTTCCGCGCCACACCGCCGTGGATGTATTCCACCCGGCCCACGTTGCGCCCGGTGGGGATGTAGGCGTCCTCCGGAAAGCCCTTGATGTCCACGAAGGTGGTGCCGATGACTACGATGCCCATTGTCGTTTCCTCCCGCTTTTTCTGTTTTACAATACTATAACATACTTTTTTCCGTTGCGGTAGGGGGAATTTTGCGGGAATTATCGTAGGGACCGGCCTCCCGGACGGTCCGTCGGCAAACATCGTTTGCCGCTTTGCGGCACGGACCGTCGAGGACGCCGGTCCCTACAATCGCAATTCCGATTTTTATCCGACGCTTACGTCGCCTCCGGCGGTGATGGAGCCCTCCACCTCGTCGCAGGTCACGTCGCCTCCTGCGCTGATATTTCCTGCGACCTCGTCACAGTTGACATCGCCGCCTGCCTTGACATTGCCGTCCGCGCAGTCACAGTTCACGTCTCCGCCTGCGTGGACATCACCGCCCACGTCATCGCAGTTTACGTCCCCGCCGGCCTGGACGCTGCCCTCCACGCTGTCGCAGGAGACCGAGCACTGGCTGACGATGTTCAATGCCGGGCCCTCGTAGCGGAACTCGATCCGGTCCTGGGCGGGGTGTCCAACCACCAGCTTCTTTCCGATGAAAATCGCCACCCGGAGGGTGTCGTCGTCCTCCCAGTTCACTTCAACCCCATCGGGCAAGGGAACCTCTTTGGCCTCTTTGAACCAGTCCGCTTCCCGGAACTGCTCCCGGGCCTGCTGGCCGAACTCCTTCGCCTTCCGGCCGATTTTCTGCGCCTGCTGATAAATGTCCTCCATTTCAAAGCCGAACAGCCCGTCAAAATCGATGCCAAAGACCTTCTTTCCCCGGGTGGTTTCTTCCTCAGCCTGGGGATCCGCCTCCGGTTCCTCCGCGGCGGGTTCTTCCTCAGCTGCGGGCTGCTCCGGTTCCAGAGTGGGTTCCTCCATCGCGGACGCAGAGGCTTCCAGCCCGAACAGCTCGTCGATGGTGATGCCGAAAATCTCCGCCAGCTTGGGCAGCAGCGTAATGTCCGGACAGCACTGGTCCGACTCCCATTTGCTCACCGCCTGATTGGTGACCTCCAATTGCTTCGCCAGGGCCTCCTGGGTCAGGCCCAGCTTTCTTCTGTATTGTCCGATCCGGTTTCCAAGGGTCATGATGTGTTCCTCCTGAAATAATTTTTTCGCAGCTGCTGATTCAAACCTAGCAAATCAGCCTCAAAAATGCAATGGAGCGGTGGTTGAATCGGGATTTTTTCCGGTTCCAACCGCTGGTTGGACGCTTATTTTGCCCCTTGCCGCTCCTCCGCCAGGGCTTTCAGCCGGGTATAGAACCCTTCCGGGACCGCCAGGTCCCCCCGGCCGGAGCCAAGGTCTATGTCCGGCTTGTTCCCGCCGTGATAGTCGCTGCCGCCGGAGGGGAGCAGGCCGTATTGTTCCCCGAGGACAGCGGCCTGCTCCGTCTGCGCCTCATCAAATTTGGAGTAGCGGACCTCCATGCCGTCCAGACCCGCGGGCACCGCCTTCTGAAGGAAGCCCTCCAACGCCTCCCGGGTCTTCAGGTTCAGCCAGGGATGGGCCAGCACGGACACCGCCCCCAGCTCCCGGATGAACCGGATGGTCTCGATGGCGTCCAGCCGCCTGGGAGGCTGATAGAACCGCCCGCCGGGCTTCAGGAGATCCCGGAAGGCCTCGTCGATGGAACTCACATAGCCCTTTTCCGCCAGGGCCGCCGCGAAATGGGCCCGGTTCACCTTGCCGCCGGGGGTGGAGGCCTCGATGGCGGCATAGTCAATGGCGTACCCCGCCTGATTCAGCGCCGCCGCCAGGGCCAGATTGCTATCCCGCTTCCACCTATCCGGCAGGGCCACCCGGGCCTGGATGGCTTCATAATGTTCCCGCCGGACGAAGAGGGCCAGGATGTGCAGCTCCCCAGCCCCATACCCGGTGGAAAACTCAATGCCCGGTACAGGCTTCACTTGCTTCCCCTCCGCCGCAGCCAGGAACCGGGGCAGTCCGGCGACGGTATTGTGGTCGGTGAGGGCGACGGCGGATAGGCCCAGGGCCTCGGCCTGTGCGATCAGCTCCTCCGGGGTGTCGGTGCCGTCGGAGTAGATGGAGTGGGTGTGTAAGTCACAGTTCATCGCATAACCTCCAGTTCCGTTTTTTTGATTTGTCGACCTGTCGAAGAATCACCGTAGGGACCGGCGTCCTCGACGGTCCGTCGGTAACTTTTGACTTCGATGGGCAAATGTTACCGCAACCAATGCCGCCTTCCGGCGGAGCGGACCGTCCAGGAGGCCGGTCCCTACAGTGGTTTTTCCAACGGGCCATCCAATCAAAACCTTCCTTATTTATATAATACCACATTCCCGCACAATCCGCAAACCGGCCCCGCATCTTTCCTTTGACTTCCGACCCTTCTGCAATTATAATGTAGAAAAACACGCCGACAAGGAGCGCACTATGGCTAACATCATTGAGATCACCGATTTTTCCGCGCCGGAGCTGGACGTTTACGCCCGGCTTACCGAGGCCCAGCTACTCAACCGTCACCGCCTGAAGGACGGCCTGTTCATTGCCGAGAGCCCCAAGGTCATCGACCGGGCCCTGAACGCCGAGTACGAGCCGGTGTCCTTCCTGGTGGAGCGGAAGCACCTTCATGGCGAGGCCGCCGACGTCATCGCCCGGTGCGGGGACATCCCGGTGTACACCGCGGAATTTGACGTGCTGACGAAGCTCACCGGCTATCAGCTGACCCGGGGGTCGCTGTGCGCCATGCGCCGCCGGGAGCTGCCCTCCGTCGCCGAGGCGGTGCAGAACGCCCGCCGGATCGCGGTGCTGGAGGACGTGATGAACCCCACCAACATCGGCGCCATTTTCCGCAGCGCGGCGGCGCTGAACATGGACGCGGTGCTGCTGACCCCCGCCTGCTCCAACCCGCTGTACCGCCGGTCCGCGAGAGTGAGCATGGGCACGGTGTTCCAGATTCCCTGGACCTATCTCAGCGAAAACTGGGTGGAGGAGCTGACAGCACTGGGCTTCAAGACCGCCGCCATGGCTCTGACGGACGATTCCGTGTCCATCGACGACGAGGCGCTGGCGAAGGAGAAAAAGCTCGCCATTGTCCTCGGCACCGAGGGGGACGGCCTGGCGGCGAAGACCATCGCGGACTGCGACTACACCGTGAAGATCCCCATGAGCCACGGGGTGGATTCCCTGAACGTGGCCGCAGCCAGTGCTGTGGCGTTCTGGCAGTTGGGAAGATAACTGTAGGGACCGGCGTCCTCGACGGTCCGTGCCGCGTCAGCGGCAAACACTGTTTGCCGACGGGCTGGCGTGAGCGCCCGCAGGCGCCATGCAAGCGAGCAACCGGGCGAAGCCCGGCTCTTAGCGAGTCGCTAGGACGCCAGCCCCTACGGGATTTTCCTGTAAAAAGAAGGATCTGCCATGATCAAATATGATCGGCTATGGGAAACCATGAAAGACCGAGGCGTGAGCCAATATGATTTATACACCCATCATAATGTAAACCGATCCCAACTGGACCGGCTGAGAAAAAATCTGAACGTGGAGACCAACACCATCGACCGGCTTTGCAACATCCTCCACTGCCGGGTTGAGGACATTATGGAACATTTCCCCGATGATAACATTTTTTAAGCGCACACCCTTTGGTGTGCGCTTTTTGCATCCGGGCAAAAAAGTGGGCAACCAATGGTCGCCCCTACAGATTTTCTCTCAATCATAGACGCAGGGGCGGGCATTGCCCGCCCGCTTATTCCGCCGCGTCCAGCATATGCTCCGCCAGAATCCCATACCCGGTAGTCGGGTCCTGGACCAGGACATGCGTGACCGCACCTATTAGCTTTCCATCCTGAACGAGTGGTGACCCCGACATTCCAGCTACAATACCCCCGGTGGTTTCCAGCAGCGTCTGGTCCGTCACCTGGATCAGCAGATCCCGGCCATTGGTGGTCTCCTCGCCGTACACCTTCAGAATCTCCACGGAGAAGACCTCCACCTCGTCCCCGGAGATGTTGGACAGGATCTGGGCCGCCCCGGCCTTCACTTCCTCAGCGCTCGCCACCGGCAGAGCTTCCCCCGTCCAGCTTTTTCCCTGGCCAAAAACTCCGAAGGAGGTGTTGGCATACAGGCTCCCCATGGGCGTTTCCCCGGAGACCGCGCCCTTGAGCTGCCCGGGCTGGCCAGGCTTACCCATCTTCACCCCGGCGACGGAGGCTTCGTACACGTTTCCATAGCGCATCTGGCACAGCTTCCCCCGGCTGTCGCTGACCCCGTGGCCCAGGGCGCCGAAGCACTGATTCTCAGGATCATAGTAGGTGACGGTGCCGATGCCCGTAACACCCTCCCGGATATAGATCCCCAGCTTCGGCCCATCGGCAGTGACGGCAGGGGAGAGCCGCACTGAATGCTCCGTGCCCTTTCGGCTGAGGGTCAGCTCCACCGTTCCATCTGAGGATTCCAGCGCCCGGTGCAGGTCCGAGGCCGAATCGATGGTCTTCCCATCCACCGATACGATCTCGTCCCCGATCTGAAGCCCAGCCTCCCGGGCACCCGCCCCCAGGGTGTCGTCAAAAGCGGCCACGGTGACGCTGCCCTCCGCCAGGGACAGGCCCACCACCTCGCCCACAGGGATCAGCATCCGCTGGGCAAAGGCGGTGACGCTGAACATGACCGCCAAAACCGCCGCCCATCCGGCGGCGAAGAATTTTCTTTTCATTGCAAGTCGCCCTCCTTTTTCTCTGCAAAGCTAATATCCCCAGCGGGAATCGGAATAGTCCATGGAATTGGGAGCAAATCTGGGAATAATTGAAAGTGGAAAGTGGAAAATTGAAAATTCTTGAAAAGGTATATCATCCTGAGAGACCGAAGAAAATCGTAGATTTTCGGAGGGAGTCGAAGGATCTTCGCACCGATTTGACTGCAAACATCCCATAAGTGCGAAGATTCTTCGACTTCGCTGACGCTCCGCTCAGAATGACAGACTGGATGGGTCGTGCGTTATATTTGTTGCGCAGCAACACAATCACTTTCCACTTTACACTTTCCACTTTCAACTTTTTTTGACATTCCCGGCAAATGGTGCTATGATGGTCCTATCTATTTTCGGGAGGGATCGCCTGTGAGTGAATATCTTTCCAGCGTCAACGCAGCTCAGCTTTACGCCCTGGTCGCCATCGTCCTGGGGGTGATGGTATGCGTGTGCGCCATTTTCCTGGTGAAGAGCTACCGGGCCGGGCTGAAGATCGGCATGGACAAAAAAGTCCTCCGCCGGGCCATCACGTCCAGCGCCACCTTTACGCTGCTGCCCAGTATCAGTATCTTGCTCGGCGTCATCGCCCTGTCAGGCTCTTTGGGCGTGCCCTTTTCCTGGCTGCGGCTGAGCGTCATCGGCTCGCTTCAATATGAATTAAATGTGGCCGAGATTGCGGCCCAGTCCACCGGGCTGTCCGGTCTGCGGCTGGAAGAGCTGACACCCCAGGCCTTCATCACCATTGCTCTCGTGATGACCGTGGGCATTTTGGGCGGCATCATCTGCTGTATTTTCTTCCTGAAGGGCTACATGAAAAAACTCAAGGCCAAGCCCAAGAAAGAGGCTTCCGGCTCCTCCAAGCCCGGCTTCGGCGCCCACGCCACCACCGCCATGTTCGTGGGCCTGTGCGCCACCTTCGTGGGCAGCTATGTGGGCAAGGCCGTTCATGAGGACTGGATGCCCCTCATTGTCGCGCTGATCGCCGGGGCGTCCATGGGCGTTTTCGAGTATTTTATCCAGAAGAAGGGGAAATCCGCCCTGGAAAACTTTTCTCTCGCCGCCAGTATGCTCATTGCCATGGCCTCCGCTGTGGTCATCGGGCTGATCTTCTGAGGAGGCACACAATGGACGAGAAACAGAAATTTTTCGACGAATTCAACAATTCCCTCCACGTCCTCGGACGGGTGACCATGGTGCTGATGATCGGTCTGCTTCTGCTGGTGCCTATTGCCTTCGGCATGATGAACGATCTCAGCCCGGACTGGAACGGCTTCGTCAACGGCATCATCAAGGTCGCCATCATCTATTATCCCACCAGCATCGTGGAATTTCTCATCTACACCCCCATGCTGGGCGTGGGCGGCAGTTACTTAAGCTTCATCACCGGCAACGTCACCAATATGCGCATCCCCTGCGCAATGAACGCCGCCTCTATCGCGAAAACCGAGCCCGGCACCGCCGAGCATGAGATCATCTCCACCATCGCGGTGGCCACCTCCGCCATCACCACCACGGTGGTGATCCTGGTGGGCGTGCTGCTGATCGTGCCGCTGCAGCCCGTCTTGCAGAGCGAAGCATTGCAGCCCGCCTTCAACAACGTGGTCCCCGCCCTCTTCGGCGCGCTGGGCCTGAAGTATTTCGCCAAGTCCCTCCGGCTGTCCGCGCCGCCGCTGGTGCTGATGAGCGTGCTGTGCATTATGATGCCCAGCCTGATCAACCAGACCAGCACCATGATGATCCCCGTGGGCGCGCTGGCCCTGGTGCTGGGGTATGTGCTGTGGAAGAAAGACTTGTTAAATTGAAAATTGAAAGTGGAAAGTTGAAAATTAGGATTTGTTTTCTATTAAAAATAAGAATGCTGATCGGCTTGATATAGCAAACACAAAAAGCTGTTGCCATTCTTGCCTCTCCCTCTGGGAGAGGTGCCCCGGAGGGGCGGAGAGGGCGTTTTCCCCTCTCAGTCACGGCCTACGGCCGTGCCAGCTCTCCCAAAGGGAGAGCCAAGCGGATTGAAGCCGATAAGTACTCCAATAATTTTCAATTGTCAATTATCAATTTTCAATTTCAAAAGAGTAGGAGGTAATTTCCATGACAATTCTGCTGATTCTTCTTGCGCTTCTGCTGGCGCTGATCGCCGTGTGCGTCATCCGGGCCGCGATGCTCAAGCCTACCGCCGCGGCCACCGCTTCCATCCACATCCAGAACACTCCCAAGGACGCGGAGTATGGCGCGCGGCTGTCGGAAATGATTCGCTGTGAGACCATTTCCAGCCGGGACGAAGCCCATCCTGAAAAGTTTGAGGCCTTCCATCAGGTCCTGCGGGAGCTGTTCCCCCACGTCCACGCGGCTTGCGAAATTCACGACTTCGACGGCAGCCTGCTCTACAAATGGGCGGGCAAGCACAACGCCGATCCCATCGTCCTCATGAGCCATCAGGACGTGGTGGAGGCCGGAGGAAAGTGGGAGCACGCTCCCTTCTCCGGGGACATCGACGAGAACGGCAAGGTCTGGGGCCGGGGCACCGTGGACACCAAGGGAAGCCTGTTCTGCATCTTCTCCGCGTTGGAGGAGTTGATCGCCTCCGGCTACGAGCCCGAGGGCGACGTGTACATCGCCTCCTCCTGCACCGAGGAGGTCTCCGGTCCCGGCGCGCCTGCCATTGTGGAGTATCTGAAAAAGCAGGGCGTGAAGCCCAGCCTGGTGCTGGACGAGGGCGGCATGATCCTGGAGGCTCCCATCGCCGGTGTCAACGGCCTGTACGCCATGGTGGGCGTGGTGGAGAAGGGCTACGCCGACGTGAAATTCATCGCCCGCTCCAACGGCGGCCATGCCAGCGCCCCCACCAAGGACACCCCTCTTGTGCGCTTAGGCCGGTTCATGGCCGATGTGGAGGACCATTCTCCCTTCCGCAACGAGCTGAGCCCCACCATGGTGGAGATGTTCCGGCGGCTCGCTCCCAACATGATCTTCCCCATGAAGCTCATTATGGCGAACCTGTGGCTGTTCAAGCCTCTGCTGACCAAGGTGCTCCCCAGCGTCAGCCACGCCGTAGGTGCCATGATGCACACCACCATCGCCTTCACCACCGCCAAGGGCAGCGACGGCTTGAACGTGCTCCCCCAGCAGGCCTATGTCACCGGCAATATGCGGCTGATCCACCATCAGGCCGGGCCCGAGTCCTTCGCCGCGGTGGCCGCCATCGCCAACAAGTACAACATCCAGACGGAGGTGCTCTATCAGGACGCTCCCTGTCCCGTGGTGGATTTCGAGTCCCGGCAGTTCCGGCTGATTGAGGAGGTCGCGGCGGAGGTTTATCCCGGCGTCCAGGTCAGCCCCTACGTGATGACCGGCGGCACCGACGCCAAGTTCTTCAAGGAGATCTGCCCCAACTGCATCCGGTTCGCGCCGCTCTACATCGACGAGCAGCAGTACGGCAGCGTCCACGGCCTGAACGAGAACATCTATCAGGGCGCGCTGACCTACGGCATCGAGTTCTATAAGAAGGTCATTCAGAATAGCAAAAAGATCAGTGCTTAAGGTTTCAGGAGCCGCCCATCGGGCGGCTCTTTTGTTACACGGGACCCTACATTTTCTTTCCGGCTTGCGCCGGACGGACCGTCGAGGACGCCGGTCCCTACAAAACAAAATTCAGCTCTCCCGGTCCGCACCAAATTTCTCCTCCGGAATAACATGGAATGAGCGGTTCATCCGCCAACATTCTTTGACTCGGAGGTCATTATTATGTATAACAACAACGGTATGTGCGGTAACAGCTGTCTGTGGATCATCATCCTGCTGATCCTGTTCTGCGGCTGCGGCAACGGCTTCTGCGGCAACAACAACTACTCCGGCAACGACTGCGACCGAAACAGCGGCTGCGGCTGCTGCTAAAACGCGGCTGAACCAATGATGCTGGCCCTCCCCCTTTCGGGGGAGCGCAGATAAATCCTTTGGCCTCCCCTTTCGGGGAGGCCTTTCCATCGATTGACATTGGTTTTCGGGCATGGTATGATAAAAAATAATGTATCCCTTCGGAGGTTTTTCAATGATGTACGCTTTGATGCTCCTGTTTGTGGCCCTGGCGGTGGTGCTGGACCAGGTGATAAAGGCCCTGGTGGTTGCCAATATTCCCCTGGGCGGCACGGTCCCGGTGATCGACGGGCTGTTCCATCTGACCTATGTGCAGAACACCGGCGCGGCCTTCTCCTCCTTTGAGGGCCAGCAGTGGCTGTTCGCTCTGATTTTTCTGGTGTTCACCATCGCCGTCATTTACGACGCGGTGAAGAAGGTCATGCCCTTTTCCAATTTCGAGCGCTGGTGCGTGGCCGCCATCTACGCCGGAGGTCTCGGCAATATGATTGACCGGATTCGCCTGGGTTATGTGGTGGACATGATCGAGGTGGAGTTCATGCGCTTCGCCGTGTTCAATGTGGCCGACGCTTTCATCACCTGCGGCTGTGTGGCCCTGGTGGTGTCGCTGGTTTTCTTCAACAAGGAATTCTGGAAGGACGAGAAAAAGAAATGATCTTTACCGCTGATACCCCCGGCGAGCGCCTGGACGCCTTTCTCGCCCGGGTTGCGCCCAATATGAGCCGCTCCGGCGCCCAGAAACTCATTGAGCAGGGGAATGTGCTCCGCAACGGGAAAAACGCCAGGAAAAACGACCGTCTGGAACCCGGAGACACCATCGAAGTCACCATCCCGGAGCCGGTGGCCGTGGACATCCAGCCCACCGAGATGGCGCTGGAAATTGTATATGAAGACGACGACGTTCTGGTGATCAACAAGCCCAAGGGCCTGGTGGTCCATCCGGCGGCGGGGCACCAGGACGACACCCTGGTCAACGGCCTGATGTACGCCATGGGGGATAACCTCTCCGGCATCAACGGAGAACTGCGCCCGGGCATCGTCCACCGGATCGACAAGGATACCTCCGGATTGCTGGCCGTGGCGAAGAACGACTACGCCCATACGGTGCTGGCTTCCCAGCTGAAGGACCACTCCATGGCGAGAACCTACGACGCCATTGTATGCGGCTCCTTCCGGGAGGACAGCGGCACTGTGGACGCCCCCATCGGCCGCCATCCCACCGACCGGAAGAAGATGTGCGTCACCGAGCGGAACTCCAAGAACGCCGTGACCCACTGGGAAGTGGTGAAGCGCTACCGGGGCTACACCCACATCCGGTGCAAGCTGGAAACTGGCCGGACCCACCAGATTCGCGTCCATATGGCACACATCGGGCATCCGATTCTGGGGGATACGGTGTACGGACACAAGAAGAAGGAGCTGGGCCAGGAGAGCCAGTGCCTCCATGCGGGGGCGCTGTGCTTCCGCCATCCCAGGGATGGACGGCCTGTGATGGTGTTCGCGCCGCTGCCGGATTATTTTACTGAGGTTATTGAGAAACTGGAAAAGATCGGAACATAATCGTAGGGACCGGCCTCCCGGACGGTCCGGTCCGCCGTCAGGCGGCATTGTATGCGGTGAAATTTGCCCGTCGAGGTCAAATTTTACCGAACGGACCGTCGAGGACGCCGGTCCCTACAAACGTACTTTGAGGATGTGAATGTAATGGCCAAATTTTCTGATGTGTTGCTCACCGTAGACTTTGACCGGACCCTCACCGGGCCGGATTCCTCCATTCCTGCCCGGAATCTGGAGGCCATCCGCTATTTTATGGACAACGGCGGCGCTTTTACCGTGAACACCGGCCGGTCTGTGCCCATGTACTCCCGGCTGATGGATGTGGTGCCCGTGAACGCGCCGCTGCTGCTGTACAACGGCTCCGCCGCCTACGACAAGGAAGCGGGGGAGTTCACCTTCACTCATGAAATTGACCTTCCCTGGCGGGAGACCATCCGGAAGGCCATGGAGCTGTTTCCCGGGCATCCGGTGGAGCTTCAGGGTGTGAAGCATCATTATCTGTTCGAGCAGAATGAGATGTGGCGTGATTTCTGCATCCACGAGCAGTGCCCCTGGGCCTTTGCAACCCTGGAAGACGAGCTGTCGCCCTTCCTGAAGTTCTCCATCTACGGCGAGATCCGGGACGTGACCGTGGCCCATCTGTATGAAGGTTCCCCCGCCGAAATGGCCCGGATGGACGAGATCCAGGCCACCCTGGAACGGGAATTCGGGGACAAGTGCGTGGTTTTCCGGGCCGCGGACCGGATCATCGACGTCCACGCCAAGGGCATCAGCAAGGCCCGCTCCGCCCGGCGGCTTCAGAAGGAGCTGGGACGGAAGATTCTCGTGTGCGTGGGTGACGGAGAAAACGACGTAACCATGCTTTCCGACGCGGACTATGCCTATTGTCCCGCCGACGCCATCATCCGGGACCGGTTCGAGAACGTGTGCAAGTGCGGCGACGGGGCGGTTGCGGATGTGATTTACGAAAAAATTCCGGAAATTCTCGGATAAGGCTTGACAAATGAGAGAAGCTGTGGTAAGATTCTATGGCTGAGAACGCTAGACAGCAGGATCTGCGGGTGTAGTTCAATGGTAGAACACCAGCCTTCCAAGCTGGATACGCGGGTCCGATTCCCGTCACCCGCTCCATAGAAATGCGCCAGTAGCTCAGCTGGATAGAGCAACTGCCTTCTAAGCAGTAGGTCGGGGGTTCGAGTCCCTCCTGGCGTGCCATCTGCTCTCTCAGTTTTCAGCAAACAAAATATGGTGGTTGTGGCCTAGTTGGCTAAGGCGTCAGATTGTGGCTCTGAAGATCGTGGGTTCGAGTCCCATCAGCCACCCCATGAAAAAAGAAGCACTTGCTTATGCAAGTGCTTCTTTTTTCAGTGAAATTCGTTCCTTCGGAACGAGTGAAATTGCCTGCGGCAGTGAAATATGGCTCCGCCATGTGAAATGTGCTTCGCACGTGTTGGAACGAATTTTATTTCACTTTTCGCGTAAGCGAAAAATTTCACAATGGCCGTAAGGCCATTATTTCACATTTGCCGATAGGCAAATATTTCACTACACAAACCATCTTTCCTATTGTATAATACCTTCAGGAAGGGTGGTTACGACTATGGCGGATTCCAAGCTCCGGGAGCTTTCAACAGATTTTGCGGTGAAGATCATCAAGCTGTGCGAAACCATAAATGGTCACTATTCCCTTGTGAATCAGCTGGAACGTTCCGCTACTTCCATCGGCGCAAACATCCGGGAGGCCAACTACGCACATGGCAAGACGGATTTCATTGCGAAGCTGCAAATCGCTTTGAAGGAATGCTATGAAGCGGAATACTGGCTGGAACTGTTTGTGAAGTCCGACATTCTGGGCAGGGAAGCGGCCGTTGACCTTTACAATCAATGCGGAACCATCCGTCGCATGTTAATTGCCTCCATCAACACGGCAAAAGAGAATATGAAATAGAACACCCTCCGGTCACGAAAACCGGAGGGTGTTTTTCATCCCAGCGCATCCGCCAGGGTATCCAGAAAGGTTTCCTCGCCCCAGGTATTCACCTTGAAGAACATGGCCTGACTGCCGCCGGAGGTGATGGCGGTGAGACAAATCAGCTCCCCGGACTGGAACAGCGTCACATTCATGCTCACCCGGTTGCCCCCGGCGTAGGAATACCGCTCGAACACCCGTACCGCGCACCGGGCGGTTCCCGTGTCAAAGTCCGAGGAATCCTCCAGGGAAGCGGACACGCTGCCGTTCAGGACGGCGTTCTCGATTTTTCGGAGGATGGTGTCAAAGTTCTCTCCATGATAGGTCCGTTCTAGTTTTGCCATAGCTGTTCTCCTTTCCACCATTTTTCCTGTCATTGCGAGGGAGCGGAGCGACCGCGGCAATCCGTTCTCTTGCGGCTCAGAGAGCCGCGCGATGCGAAGCCTCGCAGGGGATGCGGATTGCCACGGGCCTTCGGCCCTCGCAATGACAGTGGTTTTATGTTACGGCTCAGTCGTCGTTATGGTCGCAGGCGTCCGCCGCCAGCTTGCCGCCGAGAGCGCCCATCAGCAGGCTCCGCAGGTCGATGCCCATGCCGGCGCTGATGCCCTCGGTGATCTGAGTGGTGGAGTTGACGATGTCGCCCACCAGCTTGGCGGAGTTGCCCTCGCCGTACATGGTGATCTTGTCCACCTTCGCCAGAGGCTCAGCCACGTTCTTGGCGATCTCAGGCAGTGCGGCCATGATCATTTCCACCACAGCGGCTTCGCCGTACTTCTTCATGGCCTCGGCCTTCTTGTCGATGCCTTCCGCCTCCGCCAGAGCCTTGGCCCGGATGGCTTCCGCTTCGGCACGGCCCACGGCGGCGATACCTTCGGCCTCCTGCTCCTTGGCGAAGCGCTTGGCTTCCGCGATCTTCATTTCCGCGGCGGCTTCCTGCTCCTGCTCGTAGCGCTTGGCCTCGGCGTCCTTCTGGCGCTTGAACAGCTCCGCCTGGGCCTCCTGCTCCTGACGGTAGCGCTCGGCGTCGGCTTTCGCGCGAATTTCCGCGTCCAGGGTCTGCTTCTTGACCTCCACCTCACGGGCCTTCAGCTCGGCTTCCCGTTCGGCCTTGGCGATGTTGGCGTTGGCGGAGGTGACTTCGATGGTCTTTCTCTGCTCCTGCTCCTGGATGGAGTAGGCGGCGTCGGCTTCCGCCTTCTTCACGTCGGACTGCTGCTTCAGCTCCGCCTGACGGATGGCAAGGGCGGTCTGCTTCTCGGCGATCTCCATGTTGGCCTTGACCTTGGCGTCGTTGGCCTCCTTGGCGGCCTGGGCCTGGGAGATGGCGATGTCCCGGTCCGCCTGGGCCTTGGCGATGGCCGCGCCCTTCTTGATCTGGGAGATGTTGTCGATACCCAGGTCCTCGATGACGTTGTTCTGGTCGGAGAAGGACTGGACGTTGAAGGAGATCATCTCCAGGCCCATCTTCTGCAGGTCGGGGATAGCGTTCTCCTGGACCCGCTCGCCGAAGGCCTTCCGGTCCGTGACCATCTCCTCCAGCCGCATCTGGCCCACGATCTCACGCATATTGCCCTCCAGGGTGTCCTGGACCCGCTCGATGATCTTTTCCTCCCGCTCATTCAGGAAGAACTTGGAGGCCAGGGTCATCATTTCCTCGGTCTGGCCGATGCGGATTTTGACGGTGGCGTCCACTTTCACGTTGATGTACTCGGCGTTGGGGACGTAGTCGGTGGTTTTCACGTCCACGCTGAACATTTTCAGGGACAGCTTATCCAGCCGCTCCAAGAAGGGGATGCGGATACCGGCTTTACCAATGAGAATCCGGGGCTTGCGGAAGCCGGAGATGATGTAGGCCGTGTCCGGGGGAGCCTTGACATAGCCCGCGGCCACCAGGGCGATGATGAGAATGATGGGTACTCCAATTCCGATGATCCATTCCATAATGTTTCCTCCTTATTTTTCTATGTTTTCTGTTTCTTTTTCGGCGGGCGACCAATGGTCGCCCCTACGGTTTGATGATACGTTCTGAATTAGTCGTTATTCTGACTCTCCACCACGCAGTCGATGGTGAGCACCACCGCCAGGGCCACCAGCTCATCGGCGGGGTTGGCGATGTTCAGCACATAGCTGTCGCCCCAGGTCATCCACTCCTTTTCGATGGAGACGATGGTCCGGCCCATTTCGGTGATCTCATAGTCATGTTCCAGGAAGTGGCCCTCCACCTCCCAGCCCAGGCCGTCCACCCGGTAGCGGGGGCGGAAGAAGGAAAACTCCTTCCGCACCTGGGCAACCTCCCGGCCGCCCACCTCCACCCGGTAGCAGGGGAGGAAGGTGAACAGCTCCTGCCGGATGAAAGCCACCTCCTCGCCCCAGGCGTTTCTCACGTGGAGCTTCTTGCCCCAGGAGAAGATTTCGCCCTCCACGAAGTAACGCTCGTTTCCGTGCTCGTCCCAGACGGTGAACTTGTCCGACCAGGAGAATACCTTTTCTTTGATGTAGAGTTTCAATCTCGTTCCTCCTCTCTTTTTCCTTCGGGCGATCAATGGTCGCCCCTACGATCAACCGTTACCCGTCAGGATTTTCGCCAATGCGGAATCCGCGTCCAGGATGATGGTCTTTTCCTCGCCGGTGAGGCTCTGCTTCAGAGCGTCCAGGGCAATGGTGAACTCGTAAAATTCCTTCTTCTCGTCGGTATCATATGCTTCAGCAAGCAGGCGCATGTACTCCGCTTCACCCTCGGCTTCCAGCTTGGCGGCTTCTGCCTTGGCGTTGGAGATGATGATGTTCACCTGCTTGTCCACGTCGTTGCGGATGATGGATGCCTCGTAAGCGCCGTCGGCGGTGTACTTCTCGGCCATCTGGTTCCGCTCGGAGATCATCCGGGAGTAGACGGCGTTTTCGTTGGACTCGGGGAGATCAAAGCGCTTGATCTTCACGTCCTCCACGGTGATGCCGTAGGTCTGGGCCAGCTCGTCCACGGAAACCGCGATGCCCTCGTAGATGTCGTTGCGCTCAGCGCCGTCGTTCATGTTGATGATGTCCGCCTGAGCCAGGGTGCCCATGACGGTTTTCAGTTCGTTGTAGGTGATGGCGTCCAATCTCTGCTCGGCCTTGTCCACGGTGCCCAGGGACTGGTAGAACTTCAGGGGGTCTTCGATCCGCCAGAGGACGTAGCAGTCCACGGTCATGTTCTGCTTATCAGAGGTCAGGACCTCGCTGGGGGGAATGTCGTAGAACTGGGTGGCCTTAGAGAAATACTTCACAGAGTCCAGGAAGGGGACCTTGAAGTGGATGCCCGCTTCCGCGGTGGTCTCCTCGATTTTGGAGAACCGGACCACACATGCGTATTGGTCCTCCTCCACGGTGTAGATGCTGTTCAGTCCGCAGATCAGAAGCACAACCGCGAGGACAATGGCAATGATCTTACCGATCTTCATATCAGTTACCTCCGTTCTGGATGGTGGTCGAGCCTTCGGAGAAGGAGCTCAGGGGAAGCATCATGTCGATGTTTCCGGTTCCCGTGGTGTCGATGTAGAGGGTCACCCCGGGGAGGATCTCCTGAATGGCTTCGTAATACATCCGGGTCTTGGTGATGGCGGGGTTCAGGGCGTACTCTTCATACATGGCCTCGAACATGGCCACCTGCTCGATGGCCTCGTTGATGCGCTTCTGCTTCAGGTACTCCGCGTTCTGGATCAGCTTGTCCGCCTGGGCCTGGGCGTCGGGAAGCTGGGCGTTCTGGTAGGCCTTGGCGTCGTTGACCACGGTCTCGGCCTGCTGCTTGGCGGTCTCCACCGCCTTGAAGGCCTCGATGACCTCTTGCGTAGGCGGCTCGGAGTCCTGGATCTTCACATCAACCAGGGTCAGGCCGATGTCATATTCCTCCAAAATGGAGGCCACCAGCTCCTTCACCTGCATCTGGATGTTCTCCTTGCCAGAGGTGAGCACGTCATCCACCGAGGAGGAGCCCACCACGTTCCGGACCTGGCTCTGGATCAGGTTCCGGAGGATCAGCTCCGGGTCGTTGGAGGAGTAGAGGTAGGCCACGGGGTCCGAGATTTTGTACTCCACGAAGAAGTCCACGTTGACGATGTTGTAATCGCCGGTGATCATGGAGATCTCGTCCTCCAGGGTCTGGAAGTCGCCGCCGCCCTTGGAGCGGTAGCCCAGCTCGATCTGCTGATAGACGTTCACGTCCACCTTCTGGACCTGCTGGATGCCGAAGGGGAGCTTGAAGTGGACGCCGGCGTCGGTGATGTCGGTAACCTTGCCGAAGGTGGTGACCACCGCCTGCTGCTTGTCATCCACGGTGTAGAAGCAGCTGGTCCCGCCGATCAGCAGGATCAGGGCCAGCGCCACGATCACCGCGATGGTTCCGATTTTTTTAGGTTTCACGTGAAACTTTTTCGGGCCCTTCCCGGAAGGGGAGCCCGGCTGGTCCTCGTTGACCCAGCGATAGGTTCCATTCTGTTCCATGTTATTGATTCTCCTTTTTATTTCTTAATTTTTTCAATGGAGCTGTTCCAGCATGTGCTCCGCCTCCTGCATGGTCCGGACAGCGATCCAGGCGGTGAGCATGATCCGGAGCACCTTGTCGATCCGCTCCTTGGCGCCGGGGACCGGCTCGACATAGTCCGCCAGGATCTCCGGGATCACCTCGTCCCAGCTCCGGGTCCCGCCGATGTGCCGGGCCTGGCTGGCCAGCCGGAGGAACATGAAGTAGAGCAGGGTGTCGTCGATCAGGTCGTCGCTCTCGTCCGCCAGATCGCCGTTGACATAGCTGAGCAGGCCGCAGATCTTTTCCAGGGGCATGACCCCCTTGAGCATGTTGATGATGGCGATCCGGCTGAACTGCCGGAGGGTGTAGCGCTTGTTCACCGGGTTGGAGAGGAAGCCCCGCTTCATCCAGTTCTGCACCGCGTGGGGCTCCAGCCCCGTCACCGCGGCCACCTGGCTGCGGACAATGCCGCCGCCCAGGAACATTCCCTCGATCTGCTGAATGGAGTGCTCCACGTCTTCTCTTGGTCCGATGAGCACCGTTCCAGGTATTGTCCAATCCATTGTATGTACCTCCTAATTAGGATGGTTTGATATTATCACGCAATCACGTGATTGTCAATAGGATTCAAATAACTTCGTATACATCACCATTTCTGTATCGATGCTTTTGTACAGAATAACGGCGGCCGGTGGCCGCAGTGCACAGTTCTGAGTTCTGAGTGCTGAGTTTTGCTTTTCACTCAGCATTCAGCACTGTGCACTCAGCACTTGCTCATTTTCCCTCTTTACGAACCGCCGGAAATCATGTACAATATAAAAAAGCGATTTCAAGGAGGGAAGGCAGATGCAGTGCATGAAATGCGGCAGGGAAACGGAGGCCAATCAGGTTTTCTGTCCGGTATGTCTCGCCAGCATGGAGAAATCCCCCGTCAAACCCGGGACCCCCGTCACCATTCCCAAGCGTCCCCAGAAGGTCTATACCACTCCTGTCAAGCGGGAAAATCCCGATGAGATCATCCTGAAGCTCCGGCGGGTCATTCACATCCTGATCTGCGTGGTATTGGCCCTGGTGATTGTGCTGGGCGTCAGTGTTGGAATCCTGATCTACCATTTCCAGAGCACCGACCACAACGGCTTCGGTATCGGGCAGAACTACTCCACCGAGGCGGCGGAGGACTCACCCCTGAGACGCTGAATTCTATGTTTCACGTGAAACATTCGTTTTTGTCCATCAAACACCTTCTGCTCATCCAGAAGGTGTTTTCTCATTCCTGCACAAAAAAAGAAAGTGTTTCACGTGAAACATCGGCGGTCAGAAAACGGAAAGATATTGATTTTAAAAACAGATATGGTATAATGAACGCAGAAATTTGGGAGGTAGGCAAATGGGTAAAATTTTCGCCATCGTAAACCAAAAGGGCGGCGTGGGCAAAACCACCACCGCCGTCAATCTCTCATCCGCCCTCCATGATCTGGGCCTGCGGACCCTGCTCTGCGACTTCGACCCCCAGGCCAACGCGACCTCCGGCCTCGGCATCGAAAAGCGGAAAATTAAGAACAGCGTCTACGACGTGGTCATCAACGGCGTGGACCCGAAAGAAGCCATCGTCCAGACCCCCTACGGCGACGTGCTGCCCTCGTCCAGCGACCTGGCGGGCGCGGCCGTGGAGCTGATCGGAATGGATTCCCGGGAGTTCCAGCTGAAAAACGCCCTGGCGAAGCTCCGCTTTGACTACGACGTGATCTTCATCGACTGCCCGCCGTCTCTGGAACTGCTGACCCTCAACGGCCTATGCGCCGCCGACTCCATTGTGGTGCCGGTCCAGTGCGAGTACTACGCGTTGGAAGGTCTGGCGGACCTGATGAACACCCTCCGGGCGGTGAAGCGGAAGCTGAATCCGAACCTGAACATCTTCGGCGTGATCCTGACCATGTTCGACGGCCGGACCAACTTCTCCAACCAGGTGGCCCAGGAGGTGCGGCATCATTTCCCCGGCAAGGTCTTCGCCAACGTCATTCCCCGGAACGTCCGTCTGGCGGAAGCCCCCAGCCATGGAATTCCCGTGATGCACTACGACCGATCCAGCAGGGGAAGCGTCGCGTACCGGAACCTGGCGGAGGAATTCAAAGCAAAGCTATAACCATACATATTGAAATAAGGAAGGATGATGAGTTTGGCAAAGCAAAAAGGCCTGGGCAAGGGCGTGGGCGCGCTGTTCGGCGACTTCAGCGAGCCCATCGAGGAAAGCTCCGGCTACAAGCTGCTGCCGATCTATAAGATCGAACCCAACCCGGACCAGCCCCGGCAGGACTTCGACCCCGAGGAGCTTCAGGCTCTGGCGGAATCCATTTCCGTCCACGGACTGATCCAGCCCCTGACGGTGCGGCTGATGGACAGCGGGTATTATCAGATCATCGCCGGCGAGCGCCGCTGGCGGGCCAGCCGGATGGCGGGCCTGAACGACATCCCCGCCGTAATCATCGAAGCCGACGACCGGAAGGCCACGGAGCTGGCCCTGATTGAAAACCTGCAGCGTCAGGACCTGAACCCGGTGGAAGAGGCCCTGGGCTATCAGAAGCTCATCGGAGAGTTTGAACTGAGCCAGGAGGACGTCGCGAAACAGGTGGGCAAGTCCCGCTCGGCGGTGACCAACTCCCTGCGGCTGCTTGCCCTAAGCGAGCCGGTGATGGAGATGCTCCGCAGCGGCAAGCTCACCGCCGGACACGCCCGGGCAATCCTCACAGTCAAGTCCGTGAAAAAGCAGGAGGAAGCCGCCCAGAAGATTGCGGCCCTGGACCTGTCGGTGCGGCAGGCGGAGCTTCTATGCCGGAATATGAACAAGGAGACTCCCGAAGAGCCGAAGCAGGAGAAGAGGCTGGAAGTCAACTACATCGCCGAATGTGAGAAAAGCCTGTCCAAAGCCTTGGGCCGGGGCGTGAAAATCGTCAACGGCAAGCGCAAGGGACGTTTTGAATTGGAGTATTATGGACAGGATGATCTACAGAACCTTCTGGACGCGCTGATGACCCTGAAAGGAGCAGAGAAAAAATGAACACCGAAAACGAACAGAAAGACACCGAGCTGAACGAAAGCGAGCTGTGGGACCTGCTGAAGGACCCCCCCGAAACCGAGCTGCCCGGGAAAAAGAAGAAGGAAAAGCCCGCGAAGGCCGATCCTGCCCCGGAAGAGCAGTCCTCCGCTGCCCCCGAGGAGCCGAAGCAAAAGACCGTCATCACCGAGAAGCGCAAGTGCGCCCTGGTGTGGTATCTGGTGGGACTGTTCGGCATCGCCTTTGTTGTGGTGCTGCTGAGCCTCTTCCTCCGGGGCCAGACCAATGACCCCAGCGGCACCGATCCCGCGGAAAACTCCATCCAGATTCAGGAGCTCTACGACCGGATCAACGAGCTGGAAGAGGAGAACGAGTCCCTGAAGACCGAGAACGAGGAGCTCACCGCCGAGCTGATGGAAAAGCAGGAAATGATGGACAATCTGAACATCATGATCGACGAGCTGTCCAACAGCCTGGAATACACCGAGAACGCCCAGTTCTACACCGAGGACAACGAGAAGTACCAGCGGACCCTGACGGCCTATAAGACCCTGGTCCGTGCCCAGAACGCCTTCATCGACTATGATGAGGAAGTGCTGGAAACGGCCATGAAGGAACTGGAATCTATGCTGGACGTGCTCAGCGACGAAGGCAAAAACGCATATTATATGGTGATCGAGTATATGGAACAGCCCTATCTCGGTCAGGAATAAGGAGTAAGAACAATGCTTGACATCAAACGAATCAAAGAGAACCCCGAGGCAGTCAAGGCCGGTATGAAGGCCAAGGAAGTGGACTGCGACGCCGCCATTGACCGCATTCTGGAGCTGGACGAGCTCCGCCGGACCCTGATCACCTCCTCCGAGGGCAAGACCGCCCAGAAGAAGAAGCTGTCCAAGGAATTCGGCAAGTACATGGGCCAGATCAAGAAGGCTGAGAAGACCGGCGAGGACGCCTCCGCCGCGAAGGCCGCTCTGGAAGACCTGACCGCTCAGGTTGCCGCCCTGGACGACGGCATCGCCGCCGAGTCCGCGGAGCTGGAAAAGGTCCTGGCCGAGTACCGGACCCTGATGCTGAGCCTGCCCAATATGCCCGACCCCGACCTGCTCCCCGGCGGCAAGGAGAACAACGAGCCTCTGCGCTACATCGGCGAGAAGCACAGCTTCGATTTCGAGCCCAAGCACCATGTGGATCTGTGCCGGGACCTGGGCCTGATCGACTATGAGCGGGGCGTCAAGCTGGCCGGTTCCGGCAACTGGATGTACACCGGCATGGGCGCAAGACTTGAGTGGGCTCTGCTGAACTACTTCATCGACACCCACACCGCCGACGGCTACGACTTCATCCTGCCTCCCCACATGCTGGAGTACCAGTGCGGCGAGACCGCGGGCCAGTTCCCCAAGTTCGCCGACGAGGTCTTCAAGATCGCCAACCATCCCACCGAGAACGGCATGTTCTATATGCTGCCCACCGCCGAGGCCGCTCTGGCTTCCGTGTACCGGGACGAGATTCTGACCGAGGCGGACCTGCCCAAGAAGTTCTTCGCCTACACCCCCTGCTTCCGCCGGGAGGCCGGTTCCCACCGTGCCTATGAGCGGGGCATGGTGCGCGGCCACCAGTTCAACAAGGTGGAGATGTTCCAGTTCACCACCCCCGAGGGTTCCGACGAGGCCTTTGAGGAGCTGGTGAAGAAGGCTGAGAACCTGGTCGCCGGTCTGGGCCTGCACTTCCGCACCGTGAAGCTGGCCGCGGGCGACTGCTCCGCCTCCATGGCCCGGACCTACGACATCGAGATCCTGATCCCCTCCATGAACGGCTATAAGGAGGTTTCCTCCGTCTCCAACGCCCGTGACTACCAGGCCCGCCGTGGCAACACCCGCTACCGCCGCGCCGACGGCAAGATCGACTTCGTTCACACCCTGAACGGCTCCGGCCTGGCCACCTCCCGGATCTTCCCCGCCATCGTGGAGCAGAACCAGCGTGCCGACGGCTCCGTGGTGGTTCCCGAGGTGCTGCGGAAATACCTGGGCGGTATCGAGGTCATCGAGAAGAAGTAATCCACCTCTTCCAAAAGAGAGAGAACGGAGGATCTTATGGATCCGGAAAACAAGATTCCAAATTTACCGCTGGAAAATGGGAAGCTGAACATATCTGAGGACGAACAGCAGATCGGTCTCATGAAAGACCTGAAACCATCGGATCAGCAGATTGAACGAATCCTCCCCAGCAAACCGGGCACGCAAGCCAAGGGAAACACCTCGGAAAATCTGAATAATCTGAACGATTGGAAAAAGCTGAAAAGTCAGGCCCCTTCCAAGGATTCCATCGCGGAGATCCTGAATGAGAAACCGGAAAAGCCCACCTCCAAACCAGCTCCCAAGCCCAGTACCACCCCCAAAAAAGAAGATACTTCCAGTTCCTCTTCCTCGGACAGCGAAGGCTGCGGCAAAGGGTGCATCGGATATCTGATCGCCATCGGAGTGATCGTTGCGCTGTTTGTGCTCCTGGCCCTGTTTGGATTGCCCGAACCGCTGGAACTCCTGGGAAATCTGGTGGTAAAACTGATCAGTCTGGTATTCATTGGGCTTATGATCTATTTTATCTTCTTCTAATGATCCAATGAAACCGGAGCACCGATCAAGCACATAACGCGGATCCCCATTAAACAATGAAAGGAACATATAACATGAAGAACCCCGTCAAGAATCCCTCCTGGTGGGACGAGTTCATCGCCTTCGCCGTCAAGGGCAACGCCATGGCGCTGGCTGTTGGTACCATCATCGGCGGCGCATTCTCCACCATCACCGCAAGCCTGACCAACGATCTGATCATGCCCATCGTGAACATCTTCATGGGCGGCGCGGACTTCTCCGACGCCAAGATCGCCCTGCCCCGGATGCCCTGGGTGCAGCCCACCTATGAGACCGTCATCGACGCCACCGGCGCTGAAGTGGTTCAGGAGGTCCAGAACTATCTGACCTACGGCAACTTCATCTCCGCCGTCATCAACTTCTCCATTCTGGCCCTGGTGGTCTTCTTCCTGGTGAAGGGCCTGAACAAGCTCTCCGAGCTGGGCAAGAAGAAGGAAGAAGAAGCCGCTGTCGTCGAAGAGCCCGCGCCTCCCGCTCCCTCCGCTGAGGAAGTGCTCCTCACCGAGATCCGTGACCTGCTGAAGGCCAACGCCGAAAAGTAATCCACAGATTTTGAATCCCCTGTGCAAATTTCGCACAGGGGATTCATTTTATGTATGTAGGGACCGGCCTCCTGGACGGTCCGCTCCGCCGATAGGCGGCATTGTATGCGGAAAAATTTGCCCATCGCGGTCAAATTTTACCGACGGACCGTCGAGGACGCCGGTCCCTACGATGACAATTTTTCCACAGTCATTGCGCAAAATGTGGACAAAAAATCCTCCCGAGTAATCGGGAGGATTTTCCATATATTACCAAATTTACTTGTTGAGGATCTTCAGAGCGCCGGTGGGGCATGCCTCCGCGCACTTCTTGCAGGTGGCACACTTGGCGATCTTCTCGGGATCCCGGAACTCGGGCTTAATGACGGTGCCGAAGCCACGGCCCACCAGGCCCAGCAGGCCCTCGCCCGCAACCTCTTCACAGACACGGACGCACAGACCGCAGAGGATGCACTTGCCCTCGTTGCGCTCGATGCAGACCAGCTTGGTCTCGGAGCCGGTCTTCCGCTTCGCGCCGGCGAAACGGTTGGGGTTGACTTCGTACAGGTTGGTGTGATGCACCAGCTTGCAGTCGTGGAAGTCGTGGCAGCCGCATTCCAGGCAGCGCTTGGCCTCAGCCCGGGCCTGCTCGTCGGTGAAGCCGTTGATCACGGCGTCGAAGTTGCCCTTGCGGTAGGAGGGATCCTTGCAGGACATCTCGGCGCGAGCCAGCTTCTCCCGGTCGGCGAAGTCCTCAGCAGTGACCTTCCGCTCGGAGTAGTAGGGAGTGGGGATCTTCATGTCACGGCCATTCAGGTAAGCGTCGATGGCGGTGGCAGCGTCGTTGGCCTCGCCGATGGCGCGGACAGCGATGGAGGGACCGCGGTTGGTGGCGTCACCGGCGGCGAACACACCCTCCAGGTTGGTGGTGCAGTTGTTCTCGCTGGCCTCGATGGTGCCCTTCCGGGTCTGGGTCAGAGCCTCGAAGCCCTGCAGGGCGCAGCGCTGGCCGATGGCGGAGATGACGGTATCCACATCCAGAATCTCGAACTTGCCCTCCACAGGCACAGGGGAGCGGCGGCCGGAGGCGTCGGGCTCGCCCAGCTCCATGACCTGCAGCTTGATCTTGACGACCTTACCGTTCTCGCCGATGATCTCAGCGGGGTTGGTCAGCCACTTGAAGTCCACGCCTTCCTCCAGAGCCTCTTCGATCTCCAGATCCTCGGCGGGAGCCTCGGCGCGGGTACGGCGGTAGATGACGTAAACGTGCTCAGCGCCCAGACGGACAGCGGTCCGGCAGGCGTCCATGGCCACGTTGCCGCCGCCGACAACGGCGACGTTCTTGCCCAGGTCGGGACGGCCGCCCAGGTTCACTTCCCGCAGCAGGTCGATGCCGCCCAGAACGCCATCCAGCTTGTCGCCTTCGCAGCCCACACCGGTGGACTTCCAGGCGCCGACGGCCACCAGAACGGCGTCGTACTCGGCCCGGAGGGAGTCCAGGGTCACGTCCACGCCGACCTTGATGTTGTTCTTCATCTCCACGCCCAGAGCGGCGATGGAGGCCACCTCAGCGGCCAGAACAGCCTTGGGCAGACGGTACTCGGGGATGCCGTAGCGGAGCATGCCGCCCATCTCGGGCATCATGTCCAGAACGGTGACGCCGTGGCCCTTGACCGCCAGCTGGTAAGCGGCAGACAGACCGGCGGGACCGCCGCCGACGATGGCGACCTTCTTACCGGTGGCAGCGGCAACCTCGGGCTTGTAGGGGTTTGCGGAAGCCATATCATTGTCGGCAGCGAAGGCCTTCAGATAGGCGATGGACAGGGGCTGCTCCACCAGAGCACGGCGGCACTTCTCCTCGCAGGGATGGGGGCACACACGGCCGATGGATGCGGGCAGGGGGATCTTCTCCTTGATGATCTTCACGGCGCCGTGATCGTTGCCGTTGGCGATCTCCTTGACGTAGCCCTGGACATCGGTGTGGGCAGGGCAGTTCAGGCCGCAGGGGCCCTTGCAGTCGCCGTCGTGGTCGCTCATCAGCAGCTCCAGGGCAACCTTACGGGCCTGGACGCAGCGCTTAGACTCGGTGTTGATGTCCATGCCGTCGGCGGCCATGGTGGAGCAGGAGCGCATCAGCTTGGGCATGTTCTTACCCTCGACCACGCAGACGCCGCAGGCGCCGTAGTGCTTCACCTCAGCCAGGTGGCACAGGGTGGGGATGAAGATGCCGTTGGCCTCGGCAATTTCCAGAATGGTCTGGCCCTTCTGGCCCACGCATTCCTTGCCGTTAATAGTCAGTTTGATTTCAGGCATATCTCGTACCTCCTTATTCCACCACGACCGCGCCCTTGCGGCAGGTATTCTTACAGGCGCCGCAGCGGATACAGACGTTGGAATCGATGGTATAGGTCTTCTTCAGCTCGCCGGAGATGGCACCCACGGGGCACTTCTTGGAGCACAGGGAGCAGCCGACGCACTTCTCGGGATCGATGGAGTAGGTCAGCAGAGCGGTGCAGGCCTTTGCGGGGCACTTCTTCTCCCGGATGTGGGCGTCGTACTCGTTGCGGAAGTAGCGGATGGTGGTCAGAACGGGGTTGGGAGCGGTCTGGCCCAGGCCGCAGAGCGCGCCGTCCTTGATGGTGGTGCAGAGCTCTTCCAGCAGCTCCACGTCGCCTTCCTTGCCCTCGCCGGAGACGATCCGGTTCAGGATCTCGCTCAGGCGCTTGGTGCCGATGCGGCAGTGGACGCACTTACCGCAGGACTCCTTGGTGGTGAACTCCAGGAAGAACTTGGCGATGCCCACCATGCAGGTGGTCTCGTCCATGACGACCATACCGCCGGAGCCCATGATGGCGCCGGTTGCGCCCAGAGCCCGGTAGTCGATGACGGTGTCCAGCAGGTGCGCGGGGATGCAGCCGCCGGAGGGGCCGCCCATCTGGACAGCCTTGAACTCGTGGCCGTCCCGGATGCCGCCGGCGATGTCAAAGATGACGTCCCGGAGGGTCTTGCCCATGGGGATCTCCACCAGGCCGGAGCGCTTGACCTTACCGGTGACAGCGAAGACCTTGGTGCCCTTACTATTCTCGGTGCCCATTGCGGAGAACGCGGCGCCGCCGTTGTTGATGATCCAGGCGATGTTGGCGAAGGTCTCAACGTTGTTGATGTTGGAGGGCTTCAGCCAGTAACCGGCCTGTGCGGGGAAGGGAGGCTTCAGGCGGGGCATACCCCGGTTGCCTTCCAGGGACTCGATCAGAGCGGTCTCCTCGCCGCAGACGAATGCGCCTGCGCCGGCCTTGATCCGCATCTTGCAGCTAAAGCCGGTGCCCATGATGTTCTCGCCCAGGTAGCCCTTCTCCTCAGCCTGCTTGATGGCATTGGTCAGACGGACGATGGCCAGGGGATACTCAGCACGGACGTAGACAACGGCTTCCTTTGCGCCGATGGCGTAAGCGCCGATCAGCATACCCTCGATCAGGTTGTGGGGGTCGGACTCGATGACGGCACGGTCCATGAATGCACCGGGGTCGCCCTCGTCGGCGTTGCAGATCAGGTACTTCTCTTCGCCGGCACTCTGGCGGGCAGCGTTCCACTTGAACCAGGTGGGGAAACCAGCGCCGCCGCGGCCGCCCAGACCGGAGATCTTGATCTGCTCGATGACCTCCTCGGGGGTCATGGTCTTCAGAACCTTCTCCAGAGCCTGATAGCCGTCATCGGCGATGTAGGCGTTGATATCTTCGGGGTTGATGATGCCGCAGTGCCGCAGGGCAATACGGGTCTGCTTGGACAGGAACTGCTCGTCCTCTTCCTTGATGACGATGTCCTTCAGCAGGTCAAAGTTCTCGGTCTTGGCAGCCTCGACGATGGTCTCGGCGTCCTCGGGCTTGACCTGGACGCAGCGGTACAGCTTGCCGTCGGGAGCGTAAACGTCCACGATGGGCTCCAGGTAGCAGATGCCGATACAGCCGGTGATGGACAGCTCGGCCTTGATCTCAGGGTTCAGCTTGGCTTCCAGGGCGGAGTAAACCGCGCCCGCGCCGGCGGCCAGGCCGCAGGAGCCTTCGCCAACTACGATTCTGGTATTCATTACATGCCCTCCTTTTCACGGATGTCCCGCAGGATCTTCTTGACCTTGTCGGGAGTCAGGGAGCCGTAAGTATCCTCGTTGATCATCATAACAGGGGCCAGGGAGCAGCAGCCCAGGCAGCTAACCAGGCTCAGGGAGAACAGGCCGTCCTCGGTGGTCTCGTTGTCGCCGATGCCCAGCTCTTCCTTCACAGCCTCGATGATCCGCTCGGCGCCATTGACATAGCAGGCGGTGCCCTTGCACAGCATGATCAGGTACTTACCCACGGCCTGGAACCGGAACTGGGAATAGAAGGTCGCCACGCCCAGCACCTTGGCGGGGGTGGAGCCGGTACGCTCCGCGATGTGGTAAACGGCATCGATGGGGATGTAGCCATAGATCTCCTGCGTTTTTTGCAGAATGGTGATCAGGCTGCCCTTAACGTCGGCGTAATGCTCCAGCACGTCATTCAGCAGGCTCAGATCCACACTCTTGTGATTGCAGCACATCAAGAATCACTCCTTATCGTTTGATTTTGTCAAATTCCTAAGTACGGGGCTCACTATAAGCCACTTTCCATTATAGCAAAAGATACAAAAATATCAATTGGAAATTTGACAAAACTCCCTTCTTTTGGAAGAAATATTTCTACACGTTCGCCAGAATTTTTGTTATTCGCCCGTCCTGTCATCCTGAGCGGAGCGCAGTGGAGTCGAAGGATCTTCGCAGTATGATTACATTTGCGCCTGAATCGGTGCGAAGATCCTTCGACTCGTTTCACTCGCTCAGGATGACAAACCTTGCGGCGAGTCATAAAGCCCCTCCCGGTCACGTAAGCTGTCCCGGGAGGGGTTTGTTTATGGAAAAACTGGATATGATCATCGTCTTTTTCGCGATTTTGCTTTCCATCGTCCTGCTGATCACCGGCTTCGGCGGGGGCGTGCTGGAAACGGGAAGCTGGGGCCTGTCCTTCCAGGTGGCCGGTCAACCCCCGGCAGGCCCGGCCAGTGCCGACGCCCTGGCGAAGCTTGACGCGTTGTACCTGGGCAATACGGAGGAAAAGGTCATCTACCTGACCTTCGACGCGGGCTATGAGAACGGCTACACGTCTCAGATTCTGGACGCCCTGAAAAAGCACAACGCTCCGGCGACCTTCTTCCTGGTGGGCAACTATCTGGAACAGAACCCGGACCTGGTCCGCCGGATGGTGGCCGAGGGCCATACCGTGGGCAACCATACCATGCACCACCCGGACATGAGTAAAATCTCGGACTTCGACGCCTTCTCCAAGGAGCTCAGCGATCTGGAAGCCCTGTATACCGAGATCACCGGCGAACAGATGACGAAATTTTACCGTCCGCCCCAGGGGGTATATTCCCAGGAAAACCTGGAAATGGCCCAGAAGCTGGGCTATCAAACCGTCTTCTGGAGCCTGGCCTACGCCGACTGGGACAATAATAATCAGCCCAGCCACGCCACCGCCATGGAGAAGCTCACCACCCGGATCCATAACGGCGCGGTGGTGCTCCTGCACTCCACATCGAAGACCAATGCGGAGATTCTGGATGAGATCCTGACAAAGTGGGAAGAAATGGGGTACCGCTTTGCACCGCTGAGCGAACTCTTTGGAACATAAAAAGAAGCTTCACTCATCACTCTGCACTATGCACTCAGCATTAAAAAAGCACCGCTTTCGCGGTGCTTTTTTCACATATAATAGCCTGCGTTCAGCAGTCTGCTCAATGCGGTATTGGCTTCCTCGTCGGAAAACAGCGCGCCGAAGCGCTTGTCCACCGCCAGGGCTTCCAGGCTCAGTTCCAGATGGCCCTTGTCCGCCAGGATGTTGAAGCCGTCGGATTCCCGGTGGCCCTGCAAACAGCGGTGGGCCTGCTTCATGGCGTCGGCAGCCTCCATGGGCCGCAGCCGGACGCCCATTCTCTGGGCCGTCTCCCGGGCAGCAACCCAGGCTTCAATGAATTTTTGTTCCATATCGATCCCTCAAAAGGCGCCCCCAGCAGAGGGGCGCTTTTTTACTTTAATTTTTTCCACTCGCCAACCGCCAGTTCGTCGCACCGGTTATTCTTCGGATTGGACGCGTGGCCCTTGACCCAGTGGTAGTGGAGCTCGTGCTTCATGGTCAGCTTCAGCAGCTCGTCCCAGAGGTCCGGATTCAGGGCGGGCTTTTTGTCGCTCTTCACCCAGTTCCGCTTCTTCCAGCCCCAGGCCCAGCCCTTTTCCAGCGCGTCAATGACGTATTTCGAGTCGGAATACAGCTCCACCACGCAGGGCTCCTTCAGGGCCTGCAAGGCCCGGATCACGGCGGTGAGCTCCATCCGGTTGTTGGTGGTGTTTGCTTCGCCGCCGGAGAGCTCCTTTTCGATGCCGTTATATTCCAGGATGGCCCCCCAGCCGCCGGGGCCGGGGTTGCCGGAGCAGGCGCCGTCGGTGTAGATGGTCACGGTCTTCATTCCGCCGCTTCCTCGTCTTCCACCTTGTCGATCCGCTCAATGGACACCACCTGGTTGCCCTCCTCGATGCGCATGACGATGACACCCTGGGTGTCACGCTTGTACACGTTGATGGAGGAGGCGGGGATCCGGATGATGACGCCGCCGTTTTCGATGAGCATCACGTCGTCGTCCTCGGCCACCACGCGGCAGCCCGCGATATTGCCGGTTTTCTCGGTGATGTTGTAGTTCTTCAGGCCCTTGCCGCCTCTCTGCTGGGGCACCTTCTCGCCGTCGGGACCGGTGCGCAGGTATTCACTGAGCTCCGTCCGCTTGCCGTAGCCCCGCTGGGTCACGGTGAGCAGACACTTGCCCTCCTCGTACTTCTCAGCGCCCACCACGTAATCGCCGTCGGACAGCATGATGCCTCTCACGCCGGTGGCGTCACGGCCCATGGGACGGGCGTCGGTCTCGTTGAAGCAGATGGCCATGCCGCCTGCGGTGGCGATCAGAATATTGTCGTCTCCCTTTGTCCGGATGACGTTGATCAGATGGTCTCCCTCGTCCAGGGTCAGGGCACGGATGCCGCCCTTCCGGTTGGTCTTCAGGGCCACCAGCTCCATCCGCTTGATGGTGCCGTTTCTCGTGACCATCATCAGGTATTCGTTGTCGTCAAACTCCCGGGTGGTCACGACTGCCGTCACCTGCTCGCCGGGCTCCAGGGGCAGGATGTTCACGATGGCGGTGCCTCTCGCGGTCCGGCCGGCCTCGGGGATCTGATAGCCCTTCCGGTGGTGGACCCGGCCGAGATCCGTGAAGAACAGCATATGGTCATGGGTGGAGGCAACGAAGATGTTCTTGACGAAGTCCTCCTCCTTCAGGTTCTGGGCGTTGACGCCGCGACCGCCTCTGGACTGGGTCCGGTAGGAGTCCACGGGCATCCGCTTGACGTAGCCCTGGTTGGAGATGGAGAAGACGCAGGTCTCTTCCTCGATCAGATCCTCGATGTCGATCTCGTCCTCCACGTCCTGAATCTCGGTCTTGCGCTCGTCGCCGAACTTGTCCCGGATGGCGATCAGCTCCTCCCGGAGGACGGCTTTCAGCTTCTCGGGATTTTCCAGCAGCTCGACAAAATACTTGATCCGCTCCTGAAGCTCGTCATACTCGTTCTGAAGCTTCTCCCGGTCGAGGCCCTGGAGGGCTTTCAGCCGCATATCCAGAATGGCCTGGGCCTGGACCTCGTCCAGCCCGAACCGCTCCATCAGAGCCTCACGGGCGTCGTCGTAGCGGCTGCGGATGATCCGGATGACCTCGTCAATGTTGTCCTGGGCAATCAGCAGGCCTTCCAGCAGATGGGCCCGTTCCTTGGCCTTCTTCAGATCGTACTGGGTCCGGCGGGTCAGGACCTCCATCTGGTGCTTCAGATACTCGTCAATGATCTGCCGCAGGGACAGGATCTTGGGCTGCTTCTGGTCGTCCACCAGAGCCAGCATGATGATGCCGAAGCTGGACTGCAGCGCGGTCTGCTTGAACAGGGTGTTCAGCACTACCTGGGGATTGGCGTCCTTTTTCAGCTCGATGACCACCCGCATGCCGTTCCGGTCAGTCTCGTCCCGGAGGTCGGAAATGCCCTCCAAGCGCTTGTCCTTCACCTGCTCGGCGATGTTCTTGATCATCTGGCGCTTGTTCACCTGGTAGGGAAGCTCGGTGACAATGATCCGCATCCGGTCCTTGCCGAACTCCTCGAACTCGGTCCGTGCCCGGACCACCACCTTGCCCCGTCCGGTGGCATAAGCCGCCCGGATGCCGCTGCGGCCCATGATGATGCCGCCGGTGGGGAAGTCGGGACCGGAGACGTGCTCCATCAGGTCCACCATGGAAGCCTCGGGGTCATCCAGCACGCAGACGCAGGCGTTGATGACCTCGGTCAGGTTATGAGGGGGAATGTTGGTCGCCATACCAACAGCGATGCCGCTGGAACCGTTGACCAGCAGATTGGGGAACCGGGAGGGGAGCACTCTGGGCTCCTTCCGGCTTTCGTCGAAGTTGGGGTCCCAGTTGACGGTGTCCTTGTCGATGTCCCGGAGCATTTCGTTGGACATCTTGGACAGTCTCGCCTCGGTGTAACGGTAAGCGGCAGGGGGATCGCCGTCCACGGAGCCGAAGTTGCCGTGGCCGTCCACCAGCATATAGCGCATGGAGAAATCCTGGGCCAGACGCACCATGGCGTCGTAAACGGACGCGTCGCCATGGGGATGGTATTTACCAAGCACGTCACCGACGCAGGTGGCAGACTTCTTGAAGGGCTTGTCGGAGGTCAGGCCGCTTTCGTACATGGTGTACAGGATCCGCCGGTGAACGGGCTTCAATCCGTCCCGCACATCCGGCAGCGCCCGGCCGACAATGACCGACATGGCGTATTCGATGTAGGACTTCTCCATTTCCTCCACCAGATGACTCTCAGTGATCACCTGATCCGGGAAACGGATGTCCTCGGGTTTGTAACTGCGGTTATGTGCCATTCAGACACCTCCTGTGTAATAGTGCTAAGTTCACAGTGCATAGTGCTGAGTGAACGCCCTTAACTCAGCATTCAGCACTCAGCACTTAGCACTTGATATCGTCAGATATCAATATTGATGGCGTACTTCGCGTTCCGCTCGATCCAGTCTTTTCTCGGCTCCACCTGCTCGCCCATGAGGATGGTGAAGATCTCATCCGCTCTCGCGGCGTCGTCCAGGGTGATCCGGCGGAGGCTCCGCTTCTCCGGGTCCATGGTGGTGTCCCACAGCTCGTGGGGGTCCATTTCGCCCAGACCCTTGAACCGGCTGATGTCCACCTTGGCATTGCCCTCGCCCCGCATCTGGGCGGAGACCAGGTCGCGCTCCTCGTCGGAGTAGGCCACTTTCTCTGTCTTGCCTTTTTTCAGCTTGTACAGGGGAGGCACAGCGGAGTAGACGTAGCCATTCTCGATCAGCGGCCGCATATACCGGAAGAAGAAGGTCAGCAGCAGCGTCCGGATATGGGCGCCGTCCACGTCCGCATCGGCCATGATGATGACCTTGTGGTAGCGGAGCTTGGATAGATCAAACTCCTCGCCGATGCCCGCGCCCAGGGCCACGATCAGGGGATACAGCTTATCGTTGCCATAGATCTTGTCAGCCCGGGCCTTCTCCACGTTGAGCATCTTGCCCCACATGGCAAGGATGGCCTGGAACCGGGAGTCTCTGCCCTGGATGGCAGAGCCCGCAGCGGAGTCGCCCTCGACGATGTAAATTTCGCAGAGCTCTGGGTCACGCTCGTTGCAGTCCTGGAGCTTGTCGGGCATCTGGCCGCTCTCCAGGCCGGTTTTTCTCCGGATGGACTCCCGGGCCTTCCGGGCGGCTTCCCGGGCGCGGTTGGCCATCATAGCCTTTTCCAGGATGATTTTGGCAGTTGCCGGATGCTCCTCAAAGTAAGTCGCCAGCTGATCGGTGACGATCTGGTCCACCAGCGTCCGGATGTATGCGTTGCCCAGCTTCGCCTTGGTCTGGCCCTCGAACTGGGCGTCCGTCAGCTTCACGGAAATGATGGCGGTGATGCCCTCCCGGCAGTCCTCGCCGGACACCTTGTCGTCGCCCTTGATGATGCCGTTCTTCACGCCGTAGGCGTTGAGGACACGGGTCAAAGCGGTCTTGAAGCCGGTCTCGTGCATGCCGCCCTCGGGGGTGCGCACGTCGTTGGCGAAGGAGAGCATATATTCCTGATAGCCGTCGTTGTACTGGATGGCGACTTCGGCAGAGGCGTCGCCCTTGGTACCGGCCATGTAGATGACGTCCTCGTGGACCACGGTCTTGTTCCGGTTGGCCCAGGTGGCGAACTCCCGGATGCCGCCCTCGTAGCACATGGTGTCGGTGAGGACCTCGTCGGGATTGCGCTTGTCAGTGATGGTGATGGCAAGGCCCGCGTTCAGGAAGGCTTCCTCCCGCATTCTGGTGTGCAGGATCTCGTAGTCATAGACCAGAGTATCGAACAGCTCCGGGTCCGGCTGGAAGGTAACTTCGGTGCCGGTCTTGTCGGTCTTGCCCACGATGGTCATCTCCTGGGTAATGTGGCCCCGGGCGAACTTCATCTGATAGATCTGCCCATTCTTGTGGACCCGGACGCACAGCCACTCGGACATGGCGTTGACGACAGAAGCGCCCACGCCGTGCAGACCGCCGGAGACCTTGTAACCGCCGCCGCCGAACTTGCCGCCGGCGTGGAGCACGGTGTAAACGACCTCCAATGCAGGCCGGCCGGTCTGGGGCTGGATGTCCACGGGGATGCCGCGGCCGTCGTCGGTGACGGTGATGGAGTCACCGGGGTTGATGGTGACGGTGATATTCTTACAGAATCCGGCCAGAGCCTCGTCAATGGCGTTGTCCACGATCACATAGACCAGGTGGTGCAGGCCCGAGGAGGAAGTGGAACCGATATACATACCGGGCCGCTTCCGGACCGCTTCCAGGCCTTCCAGAACCTGAATCTGCGATCCGCCGTATTCTTCTGTTACTTTCATTTCGTCAGACATTTTCGTCCTCCTTCAATGATGATCTCAATTTCATGCAAATCCTTGGCTCTCCCTCTGGGAGAGCTGGCACGGCCATAGGCCGTGACTGAGAGGGGAAAAACGCCCTCTCCGCCCCTCCGGGGCACCTCTCCCAGAGGGAGAGGCAAGAATGTCAACAACTTCTTTGCGTTTGCTTCATCAAGCCGATAAGCATTTTGTCAATTATCAATTATCAATTATCAATTAAACTATTTGACCCTTTCGTATCTGAATTGTCTGTCCCAGCTTGGTAAACCTTCCCGGCTCGCAGCAGGTGATAAACACCTGCCCGGAAGTGATCTGGTTCAGCACGAAATCCTGCCGCCCAGGGTCCAGCTCGGACAGCACGTCATCGAGAAGCAGCACCGGCTCCTCGCCCATCTCCCGGCGCATCAGCTCCCGCTGGGCAAGCTTCAGGGAGATGGCCGCGGTCCTCGTCTGCCCCTGGGACCCGTAGGTCTTCACGGACAGGCCCGAGAGCTTCACGTCAAAATCATCCTTGTGGGGTCCCGTCAGGCACTGGGCCGTTTCCAGCTCCGCCCGGGCGTGGGACTCCATGTGATTCTGCAAGTCTTCCGTCAGTTTCGCCATGGAAGCGAAGGGGTCCTCCACCGTGGAGACCGTATGGTAATCCAGGGTGAACTCCTCGGCGCCGCCGCTGAACTGTCCGTGATACACGGACGCCGTCTTTCCCAGGCTGTCGTAAAACCGCGCCCGGTAGGAGATCAGCAGCGCGCCCACCTGACAAAGACGCAGGTTGTACTCCGGCAGAATTTCAAGGAGTGCAGGATGGTCGAACCGATCCTTCAGAATCTTGCTCTTCTGCTCCAAAATCCGGTTGTACTCGGTGAGCGCCGCGTCGTAATTGGGCCGCAGCTGGCACAGGGCGTTGTCCCCCAGCCGCCGCCGGGCCGACGCGCCGGTCTTCAAAACCATCAGATCCTCCGGGCAGAACAGCACGGTGTTGAGCACTCCGGCGATCTCCCCGGCGGACTTCTTTTTTACGCCGTTCCGCCAGAGCTGCCTTGCCCTTCCTCCTGGGAAAATCACCGACCGAAGGGTCTGTTCCCGGCCTTCGCTGTACACCCTTGCGTTCAAATCCGCGAAAGTTGCACCAAACCGTACAAGCTCCGCGCTTTTTTGGGTCCGGAAGCTCTTTCCCGAGCCTAAATAGACGATGGCTTCCAGCAGGTTGGTCTTTCCCTGGGCGTTGTCGCCCACGATCAGGTTCACCCCCGGCTCGGCGGTGAATTCCAGCTCCTCATAATTCCGGAACCCGGAAAGGCTCAGCTCACACAGGTGCATGGACAGTGATCAGATACTTCTGGCCCATGAACTCAAACCGGTCGCCGGGATAGAGCTTCTTGCCTCTCATCAGACAGACCTCCCCGTTGACCTTGGCCTCGCCCTCCTGAATCAGGTACTTGGCCTGACCGCCGGTGGGCACGGCGTTGCAAAGCTTCAGCGCGGCCTCCAGCTTGATGTATTCGGTGCCGATGACCACAGGGATCTCCGGATTTTCACCCTTCTTTTTCACAACTACTCTCATAATTAGTATGCTCCTAGTATCGTAGGGGCGACCAATGGTCGCCCGCATATTTCCGCGAACGAACATTTTCTCGTAGGGACCGGCGTCCTCGACGGTCCGTGCCGCGTCAGCGGCAAACGATGTTTGCCGACGGGACGTCCGGGAGGCCGTCCCCTACATATAAAATCAATTCTTCAATCTGACCGGCAGCACCATGTAGGCGAAGTCCATCTTATCATCCACAGGGGTGAGGACGATGGGGCTCAGGCCGTTGGTCAGCTCCAAAGTGACCTCCTCGCTGGGCACAGCGCGAAGGGCATCGGCCAGGTACTTGACGTTGAAGCCGATTTCCAGCTCCTTGCCGTCACCGGCGATGGAGCACTGATCCTCGGCGGCGCCGATGGTGGTATTGGTCCGGAGCATCAGCACCTGATTGGAGAAGACACAGCGCACCGGGCTCTTGAATTTTTCAGAAACGATCAGGCCAACGCGCTCGATGGAGCTGACCAGGTCCGAGACATGGGCCACCAGCTTCACGGGGCAGTTGGTGGGGACCACCTTTTTCCAGTCCAGGAAGTCGCCGTCCAGCAGTCGGCAGACCAGGGTAGCGGTGCCGATCTGGAACAAAATGTGCTTGGTGCCCAGGGTAAAGGAGGCCATTTCGTCGGAATCGGTGAGGATTTTTTCCACTTCCTTCAGCGCGGGGGCGGGGACCACGAAGGCCATGGTCCGGCCGGTGCTGATCTCGGGGTGGAAGGTCCGCCGGGCCAGCCGGTAGCCGTCCACGGCGATGGCGGAGATGGCGTCGTTTTCCACTTCAAAGCGCACGCCGGTGTGGATAGGCCGGGCCTGGTTTTCGGAAACGGAGAAAATGGTGCCGGAGTTCAGGCTCTTCAGGGCGTTCTGGGGAATCTGAACACCCCGGCCCTCGCCCACGTCGGGGAGCTCGGGGTAATCCTCGGAGCTTTCGGCGGCGATGGTGAAGGAGGCGAAGCCTGCCCGGATGGACACTTTATAGGTTTCATCCACCACCACGGTGACGGGACCCTCGGGGAGCCGGCGGATGATGTCGCCGAAGAGCTTGGCGGGGAGGATGCACTCGCCGGGGTCCGAAACCTCCGCGGGAATTTCATAGGTGATGGCGGTCTCCATGTTATAGCCGGTCAGGCTCAGACCGAGGCCTGCCTTGCACAGGATGCCCTCGATGACGGAGAGGCTGGACTTTTGGGCGACAGTACGGCTGGCGATATTCAGTCCGGAGACCAGGATGCTTTTTTCACAGGTAAAACGCATGGACAAAACACCTTCTTGTCTTTCTAAAGGATTTATTTATAAACAGATAGAATATTAGGTAGCAGTAGCGGTAGTAGTAGAAAGTTATGTGGATAACTATGATTTCTCCTACAGCCGCAACGGATTTTTTTCCACAACGGAATGTGTGGGTTTGAAAAGTTTTTGCACAGGCTGTGTGGAAGAAATTTTGACACACAGTTATCAACAGCGAAAGTTTTCAGCTTCCACAGCCTGTTGTGGATAAATTTTGAGGTCTGGTTTCCCCTTTTTCTGGGGTGCTAGCTAAGACTGCTATGTGTCACTTTCTTGTCGCTGAACAAGAAAGTAACCAAAGAAGTCAGCTTAAGGGAGGGCCTCTTCGTGGCCTGATTCTCCCTTAAGAATCCCTCTTATCTATTTAAGGGGTGGTAGTAATCGATAGCTGGGGCGGCTCTATTTGTCAGCTCACTTACTGATTGGTTGTTCCAGCCCCTTATTCGGCAGGGCGAAGATCGGAACATCTTCGCCTTAGTCAAGATGGACGGGCCAAACATCGGAGGAGGGGAGATCTTTAAGAGGGGGCGGCTTGTAAAAATTGAATTGCGGTATGATTGCCACCGGCAATCATATTGATTTTGGATGCGCTGCGCGCAGCACCACCCCTCTTAAATCGGTTCTTTCCTCCCTTTCTTGCCGAAACAAGAAAGGGAGGCCCCGAAGGGCCTAACAAGTTTCAAACGAGCCTGCGCCAAAACGATCAAAGGCAGGAGTTAATATTCGCGGTAATATCCCGAATATTGTCCTGAAGATTCTGATTGCCGCTTTTCAGCTCAGTCTCCACCTTCCGGATGGAGTGCAGCACCGTGGAATGATCCCGGTTGAATTCCCGGCCGATATCCGGCAGGCTCAGATTGGTCAGCTGCCGGATCAGATACATGGCAACCTGCCGGGCCTCGGCGGTGCCCTTGTTCTTCTTGCTGCCCCGGAGCACGATCTCGTCGATGGAGTAGAACTTACAAACCTGACTGATGATCAGACTGGGGGTGGGCAGGGCGTTGCCCTCGCTCTTAAACATATCGCTGATGGCCCGGGTGACGTTGGGCAGGTCCAGGGGCATATTGGAAAGATTGTGATACGCCATGATCTTCTTCACCGTGCCCTCAATCTGACGGACGTTGTTGGTGATGTTGATGGCGATGTAGTTGCACACATCGTCTCCCAGATCCAGACCCAGGCTCTTGGCCTTATTCTTCAGAATGGCCATTCTGGTTTCGTAATCCGGAGGCTGGATGTCCGCCAGCAGGCCCCATTCGAACCGGGTCTGAAGCCGTGTCTCCAGGGTCAGCATGTCGCTGGGCTTCCGGTCGGAGGTCATGACGATCTGCTTGCCGGATTCGTAGAGCTTGTTGAAGGTATGGAAGAATTCCTCCTGGGTGGATTCCTTGCCGGCGATGAACTGGACGTCGTCGATGAGGAACAGGTCGGCCTCCCGGTATTTGGTCCGGAATTCCACGTTCCGGCCCAGCCGCAGGGCCTCGATCAGCTCGTTGGTGAACTGGTCACCCTTGATATAGACGATTTTGGCGTCGGAATTGGCTCTGCGGATGGAGTTGGCGATGGCGTAGAGCAGATGGGTCTTGCCCACGCCGGGGGGGCCGTAGATAAACAGGGGATTGTAGACGGTGCCGGGGTTGTTACTGACGGCAATGGCGGCGGAATGGGCAAACCGGTTGGAGGGGCCGACCACGAAATTCTCGAAGGAAAACTGAGGGGCGAACTCCAGGACGGTGTTGTTTTTCCCCTGGGAACGGTAAGCCTTCAGCTCTTCGTCGCCGAAGACGATGAGCTTGGCGTCGGAGTTGAAGATCTCCTTCAGGGCATCCTGAATATATTCGTTGCAGCGGGTGCGGATAATCTCCCGCCGGAAATCGGAGGGGGAATAGAGGATCAGGTTCTCATCGTTCAGCTCCACCACTTCCGCGTCGTCAAACCAGCTTTTGATGGTGACAGCGCCCAGCCGTTCCTCCAGCTGGATCAGTACCTTCGCCCAGACATAGGCGGATGAAAACATAGCGTGGCTCCTTTCATAGGTAATCTCTGTAAAGCAAAACACATACCCCGTTTCAGGGCATAAAAATACACCATAAGTTTACCACATTTCTGTGAAAAAAACAAGAGAATTCTGCCCGATACTATTTAATAAAAACAAGATTTAAAAAACTGGGGGATTTGTAGGAAATGTTATTGCGGTAAAATTCGATTTTGGAGGACTGTTGGAGAACCACTGTAG
>JBGVDK010000128.1:0-13147 GCA_045119355.1 Faecousia sp. | reverse complement strand
GGATCAGCGGCTGAGCGATGAAAGCCGAGGTCTGAGATTCGGAAAGGCCCAGCTGATCGAGGTCATCGGAGAGGAAAAATACAACGAGCTGATCGGAGATCTGGTGGTGGACGAGGCACTGCTCCGGGAGATGATCACACTGACCAACGGGGAAGAGCTGACCTATTTTGATATGAGATGAGCCACATAAATCAATCGCCTAAGGCACCCGGGAAACCGGGTGCCTGTTCCTATGCTTTCAGGTAATCACTGATAATTCACAAATTATTCATAATTTGGATACGAATTTGTCGGAATTTGAGGAGTATTATAAGGCTGAGAAATTGTCAAAATATTCAAAAACAGGAGGTCTGTTTTGTGAAGAATAACAGAGCGGGTATTGATATCGGATCCACCACCGTCAAGCTCGTGATCCTGAGCGAGGATGGAGATATTTTGTACGGCAAATACCGCCGTCACCATGCCCATACCCAGAAAACCCTGAAGGAACTGCTGGAAGACGCCAGGGAGGAGCTGGGCAGCTGTGCCCTGCGGGTGAAGATCACCGGCTCCGGCGCCATCGGCATCGGCAAAGCCCTGAACATTCCCTTTGTCCAGGAAGTGGTCGCCACCACCTCCGCCGTGCAGCATGTGGCCCCTCAGACCGACGTGGCCATCGAGCTGGGCGGTGAGGACGCCAAGATTATCTATTTCACCAACGGAATTGAGGAGCGGATGAACGGCGTCTGCGCAGGCGGCACCGGCTCCTTCATCGACCAGATGGCGGCGCTGCTGCAAACCGACGCCACCGGCCTGAACGAGCAGGCAGCCAGCTACCAGCAGATCTATCCCATCGCCGCCCGGTGCGGCGTGTTCGCCAAGTCCGACATCCAGCCCCTGATCAACGATGGCGCCACCACCCCCGACCTGGCCGCCTCCATTTTCCAGGCGGTGGTGAACCAGACCATCTCTGGCCTCGCCTGCGGCAAGCCCATCCGGGGCTGCGTGGCCTTCCTGGGCGGTCCCCTTCACTTCATGCCTGAGCTGAAGAAGGCTTTCATTCGGACCCTGAAGCTCACCCCTGAGACCACCGTGGACCCGGAGAACTCCCACCTGTTCGCGGCCCTGGGCACTGCTCTGGAAGCCGGGGACGCGGAGGAGTTTGAGATCGGCAGCCTGATCCGCCGGCTGGGCCAGGGCGTGGCCGTGGAATACGAGATCAAGCGGCTGGAACCCCTGTTCACCGATTCCGATGACTATTCCGCCTTCGCCCAGAGGCACCACAAGGCCATCGTCCCCAAGGGGAGCCTGGAAGACTACCAGGGCGACTGCTTCCTGGGCATCGACGCAGGTTCCACCACCACCAAGCTGACCCTCATCGGCGAGGAGGGCGAGCTGCTGTTCTCCTTCTACTCCGGCAACCAGGGCAACCCCATCAAGACAGCCATGACCGCCATCGAGAAGCTGAAAGCCCGGCTCCCGGAAAAGGCCCGGATCGTCCGGTCCTGCTCCACCGGCTACGGCGAGGCCCTGCTGAAATCCGCCTTCTGCCTGGACGAGGGCGAGGTGGAGACCGTGGCCCACTGCACCGCCGCCAAGTTCTTCGACCCCAGAGTGGACTGTGTGCTGGATATCGGCGGCCAGGATATGAAGTACATCCGCCTGAAAAACGGCGTGGTGGACAACGTGATCCTGAACGAGGCCTGCTCCTCCGGCTGCGGCTCCTTCATCGAGAACTTTGCAAACTCCCTGGGCTACACCGCCGAGAGCTTCGCAAAGGAGGCGCTGTACGCCTCCAATCCTGTGGACCTGGGCACCCGGTGCACTGTGTTCATGAACTCCAACGTGAAGCAGGCCCAGAAGGAGGGCGCTTCCGTGGCCGACATCTCCGCGGGCCTGGCGTATTCCGTCATCAAGAACGCCCTGTTCAAGGTCATTAAGCTGGCGAACCCTGACGATCTCGGCAATCACATCGTGGTCCAGGGCGGCGCCTTCCACAACCAGGCGGTGCTCCGGGCCTTTGAGCGGGTCTCCGGGAGGAGCGTCACCTGCCCCGACATCTCCGGCCTGATGGGCGCCTTCGGCGCGGCCTTGATCGCCCGGGAGAGCTACCATGGGCAGGAGACCACCATGCTCCCTCTGGATGAGATTTTGGAGCTTACATACACCACCTCCACAGTGCGCTGCGGCGGCTGTTCCAACAACTGTATGCTCACCGTGAACAAATTCCCGGTTAACCGTCGCCACATCACGGGCAACCGCTGCGAAAAGGGCCTGGGCGGCGGAAACAAGGGAGTCAAGGCCCCCAATGTGGTGGCCTACAAGCAGAAGCGGATGTTCGACTATCCTCCTGTAAAGGATGCGCCCCGGGGCGTTATCGGCATTCCCAGAGTGCTGAATATGTACGAAAACTATCCCTTCTGGGCGACGCTCTTGGGTGAGCTGGGCTTTGAAGTGAAGCTGTCGCCGCTGTCCAGCCGGAAAATCTACGAGCTGGGCATGGAGTCCATCCCCTCGGAGTCTGAGTGTTATCCCGCCAAGCTGGCCCACGGCCATGTCCAGTGGCTCATCGACAACGGGGTCAAGACCATCTTCCATCCCTGCGTCTTCTTCGAGCATCAGGAGACCGAGGAGGCTCAGAATCACTATAACTGCCCCATCGTGGTCAGCTATCCCGAGAACCTGAAAAACAACGTGGAGGCTGTCACCCGGGGTGACGTGCGCTATGTCCGGCCCTTCATCGCCCTGACCAGCGAGAAGGTGGCCTCCGACCGTCTGGTTCGGCTGTTCAAGGAAGAGTGGAACATCGACGCCAGGGAGGTCCGGGCCGCCGTGTCCAAGGCCTGGGCCGAGCAGCAGAAGGCCAAGGCCGACGTCCGTGCCGAGGGCAAGCGGGTCCTGGAATGGATGGAGGCAAACGGCAAGCGGGGCATTGTCCTGGCGGGCCGACCCTACCACATCGACCCGGAGATCAACCACGGCATCCCCGAGATGATCACCGGCTACGACCTGGCGGTACTCACCGAGGACAGTCTGCCCATCGACTTCAAGCCCTCCCGGCCTGTGCGGGTGGTGGACCAGTGGGTCTACCATTCCCGGCTGTACACCGCTGCGGAATTTGTCCGCACCAGAGAAGATCTGGAATTGATTCAGCTGAACTCCTTCGGCTGCGGCCTGGACGCGGTTACCACCGACCAGGTCAGCGAGATTTTGGAGGGCAGCAACAAGCTCTACACCGTTCTGAAGATCGACGAGGTCAGCAACCTGGGCGCGGCCCGAATTCGCGTCCGGAGCCTGATCTCCGCCATGAATATGCGCGCCCATCAGAACATTCGCCCCGAGCCCAAGCCTGTGGAATACCACCGGGTGGAGTTCACCAAAAAGATGTTTGACGAGGGCTACACGATCCTGGCGCCCCAGATGAGCCCCATCCACTTTGATCTTTTGGAGCCCATCTTCGCAAAACACGGCTTCCACATCGAGGTGCTGAAAAACGACAACCGGGCGGCCATCGAGACTGGCCTGCGCTACGTCAACAACGACGCCTGCTTCCCCTCCATCACCGTGGTGGGCCAGCTGATGGAGGCGGTGCTCTCCGGCCGGTATGACACCAACAAGCTGGCCGTCATCATGACCCAGACCGGCGGATGCTGCCGGGCCAGTAACTACGTGGCCTTCATCCGCCGTGCCCTGGAAAAGGCGGGCCTGCCCCATATCCCCGTCATCTCCCTGAACGCCAGCGGCCTGGAGAGCAATGAGGGCTTCCAGCTTCCCGCGAAGCTGATCATCGACGCCGCCAAGGCGGTGGTCTACGGCGACCTGTTCATGCGCTGCCTGTACCGGGTGCGGCCCTATGAGATCGAGTCCGGCTCCGCCAACGCCCTGCACAAAAAGTGGTTCGACATTGCCGTGGATTCCCTGCTGAACCCCAGGAGCAAGTGGACCTACAAGAAGGTCTGCCGAGGCATCGTGGAGGCCTTCGACACCTTCCCCATCCACGAGGAGCTGCGCAAGCCCAGAGTGGGCGTGGTTGGCGAGATTCTGGTCAAGTATATGCCTTTGGCAAACAACCATCTGGTGGACCTGCTGGAAAGCGAGGGCGCGGAGGCGGTGGTCCCCGACCTGATGGATTTCATGAACTACTCCGTCTACAACAACACCTACCGGGCGGAGTTCCTGGGCGAGAGCAAGAAGGCGGCCTTTGTCTCCAACGCCGCGGTGAAGGTCATCCGGGCTCTGCGGAAGCCCGCCATCGACGCTCTGGAAAAGAGCAAGCGCTTCGAGGCTCCCATGAAGATCGAGGATGTGGCGGAACTGGCGAAGCCCTTCCTGTCCATCGGCAACCAGTACGGCGAGGGCTGGTTCCTCACCGGCGAGATGGTGGAGCTGCTGAAGACCGAGTGTCCCAACATCGTCTGCATCCAGCCCTTCGCATGCCTCCCGAACCACGTGGTGGGCAAGGGCGTGATCAAGCAGCTGCGCAGCGTCTATCCCCAGGCGAACATCGCCGCGGTGGACTATGACCCCGGCGCATCCGAAGTCAACCAGCTCAACCGCATCAAGCTGATGCTTTCCGTGGCAAAGAAGAACCTGGAAGAGCAGAAGTAAGACAAAGTAAAACCGCCGGATGAGGCTTTGCGCTTCATCCGGCGGTTTTCGTTTAGTCGAACAGGGGCGTGGACAGATACCGCTCTCCCGTGTCGGGGAGGAGGGCCACGATAGTCTTCCCGGTGTTTTCCGGCTTCTTTGCCAGCTCCATAGCTGCGAAAAGGGCCGCACCGGAGGAGATACCAACGAGCAATCCTTCCACTTTGCCCAGTTCCCGGGCGGCAGCATAGGCATCGGCCTCCCAGACGGGCATCACCTGGTCGTAGACTGTCCGGTCCAGAACGGAGGGCACGAAATTCGCGCCGATGCCCTGTAATCCGTGGGCTCCGGCCTGACCGCCGGAGAGCAGGGGAGAGGCGGCGGGCTCTACAGCCACCACCTGGATGCCGGGGGCTTGCTCCTTTAGATACCGGCCCACGCCGGTGATGGTGCCGCCGGTTCCCACGCCCGCGACGAAGATGTCCACCTTGCCGTCGGTGTCGGCCCAGATCTCCGGGCCGGTGGTGTCGTAATGGGCCTTGGCGTTGGCGGGATTGTTGAACTGGTCGGGAATGAAGGAGCCGGGAATGGAGGCCGCCAGCTCTTCAGCCTTGCGGATGGAGCCCAGCATACCCTCCGCGCCGGGAGTCAGGACCAGCTCCGCGCCGTAGCCGGTCATCAGCTTCTGGCGCTCTACGCTCATGGTGTCGGGCATGACGATGATGGCCCGGTAGCCCCGGGCGGCGGCCACAGCCGCCAGTCCGATGCCGGTGTTGCCGGAGGTGGGCTCGATGATGGTTGCGCCGGGCTTCAACAGGCCCCGCTCCTCCGCGTCGTCCAGCATGGCCCGGGCCACCCGGTCCTTGGCGGAGCCGCCGGGGTTGAAGCATTCCAGCTTGACCAGGAGCTTTGCGGAGAGACCATGAAGCTGCTCCATCCTGCAAAGCTCAACCAGGGGCGTTCTTCCGATGAGCTGCTCGGCAGCGGTGTAAATGTGGGACATAAGACCACCTCCAAAATAGATGGGTCTATCATAAGGCGTGAAGCGGCGGTTTGTCAAGGAAAATAAAGGGAAAACCCCAACGGCGTAAGCCGCTGGGGCGCATTCAGAACATTGTCCAAACCCAATAAATCAGCCCGTACACCACGGAGGCGCTGAGACCGTACACGATCACTGGACCCGCAATGTTGAACATCTTGGCCGCGGTGCCCAGGACCATGCCCTCCGTCTTGAACTCCACCGCCGGAGCGGCCACGGAGTTGGCAAAGCCCGTGATGGGCACCAGGGTGCCAGCTCCCGCGACCTTCGCAATGTCGTCGAAGACGCCCAGGCCCGTGAGCAGCGCGGCGATGCACACCAGGGTCATGGAACCGGCGGTGGCGGCGTTCTGCTTCTCCAAGCCCAGGGCCGTGTACCAGTTGATGAAGACCTGCCCGATGACGCAGATCAGCCCGCCGGTCCAGAAGGCGTTGAGGCAGTCCTTCAGCACCGGGGATTTGGGGGCCAGCTCGTCAACCAGCTCGCCATATTGTTTTTCCGTCATAAAAATCCCTCCGGAGCCAGTATGCCCGGAGGAATGGATTTTTATGTAAGAGAACGGACTTTGATCTCCGCCGTGCCGGGATTCCACTGGTATTCGTCCAGGATGATCTCGCCGATGGCGTCTGCCTCGATGGAGCCGCCTGCGGGGTTCTTCACGGAGTCGATGGAGCCGTTGACCGTTGCCTGAACGTCGCTGTTTTCGAAGGACAGGTCGCAGTCCACCATTTCGCAGTCCTCAAGGATCAGGCCCTTGCAGTAGCACAGAGGCTGGGTGCCGATGAGCTTGCACCGGACCAGCCGGAGGTTTTCCGAGTACCAGGCCAGGTATTCGCCCCGGATGACGCTGTCGTAAACGGTGACGTTCTTCGCGTGCCAGAAGGCGTCTTTGGTGTCCAGATTGGAATTGCGGATCACCAGGTCGGAGCAATACTGGAAGGAATACTTGCCCTTCATGGTCAGCCCGTCGATCTCCATCCGGTTGCACCAGAAGAAGGGATATTCGGATTCCAATGTGCAGCTGCGGATGCGCAGATTCCGGCAGCGCCAGCCGAATTCCTTGGAATCGATGGTGCAGTGTTCCAGAGCGCAGTTGTCCATCTCCCGGAAGGCCTTGATGCCGCCCAGAGTGGCTTCCGATACCGTTACATCCCGGTCGTACCAGAAGGCGGCACGGCAGGTTTCCGTCATGGTGATCCGGGAAATGGCGGCTCCGGTGACGTGCCAGAAGGGGTAGCGCAGGCGGAAGGTACAGTCCTCCACGGTGATGTTCCGGCACTCCTTCAGTGCGGATTCTCCGTCGGCGGGACCGTCGAAGGTGCAGTTTCGGACCAGGGTATCCCGGACGCCGTAGAGGGCGCGTTCTTCGTCCAGATTCAGATTTTCGATGATGTTCATAGGGGTTCTCCCTTCAGGGTATTTTCATCCATTATACCCAATCTTTGCCAAAACATCAAGCATTTTGATCAATTTCGGCTTGACTTCCAGAAAGTGGAGGCGTATAATATGGTGCATAAGAATCCATATAGATAAATGCGGTGAAGGAAAGAGTAAGGAAGCAATGCCCATACAGAGAGTCCCCGGTGGCTGAGAGGGGATTGGCGCGGAACTTCCCGAAGATGGCTCCGGAGCGGCGGATCGAGGCCAATGGCTAAGGTTCGACGGGCGCGCCCGTTACAGCGCAGGGGACTTGCAGGAGTCCTGAGAGGCTGGGGTCATGCCCGGCGAAGAGAAGTGGTACCACGGGAAATTTGCTCGTCTTCTTACGAAGACGGGCTTTTTGTATTTTAGGAGGTAAGAAACATGAAAAAACGCAAATTCAACATCACGACGGCGATCTTTGCCGGATTGGTCCTGGGCATCCTGTTCGGCCTGTTCATGCCCGGGCGGTATGAGTGGGCACTCCCGGTGGTGGAGCTGGGCAGCTCGTTGTACATGAACGCCCTTCGGATGATGATCTATCCCATGGTCTTCTGCTCCCTGGTGGTCGGCATCCAGGGCATCGGCTCCGTGGGCAAGACCGGCAAGATCGGCGGCCAGAGCCTGCTGTATTTCTCCACCACCACCCTGTTTGCCAGCACCCTGGGCCTGTTCCTGCCCCAGATGCTGGGCATCGGCAAGGGCGTTTCCGTGGATATGATGGAGTCCGACGTGGAGCCCGCCAAGTTCACCAGCCTGGTTGACACCGTGAAGAACCTGATCCCCTCCAACCCTGTGGCCTCCTTCGTGGAGGGGGATATGCTCCAGATCCTGGTGTTCGCGGTCATCATCGGCATCGCCTGCCTGGCCCTGGGCAAGAAGGCCAAGGCTTTCGTGGAGCTGTGCGAGGCCCTGAATGAGATCTGCATCAAGGTGGTCTCCTGGGTCATGTACTGCACCCCCTTCGGCGTGTTCTGCTCCATTTCTGCGGTCATGTACGCCAACGGCATCGACACCATGATCGCCCTGGCTCAGGTGCTCATTGCCCTGTATGTCACCTTCTTCCTGTACACCCTGATCGTCTACGGCGGCATCGTCAAGTTCATCGGCAAGACCCCCGTGGGCAAGTTCTTCAAGGCCATCATGCCCGCGGCCCTGAACGCCTTCGGCACCTGCTCCTCCTCCGCAACCATCCCCATCAGCAAGGCCTGCGCCGACGAGCTGGGCGTGCCCAATGAGGTCTCCTCCCTGGCCCTGCCCCTGGGCGCAACCATCAACATGGACGCCGTGTCCATCCTGATGTCCTTTATGATCGTGTTCTTCGCCAACGCCTGCGGCGTGGAGCTGAGCTTCAGCATGATGGTGGTCGTGATGCTCTCCAATACCCTGCTGTCCATCGGCGCCCCCGGCGTCCCCGGCAGCGCCATCGCCTGCTTCGCGGCCCTGTCCACCATCGCGGGCCTGCCCGCCGGTGTCATGGGCGTGTACATCAGTATCAACACCCTCTGCGATATGGGTGCCACCTGCGTCAACGTGCTGGGCGACCTGGCCTGCTCCGTCGCCATGAAGGAGACCACCAAGTCCAAGAAGGAAACCGAAAAGAAGTAATTTCGTTCCAACGAGTCGGGGACAGGCATTCGCCTGTCCCCGATTTTTAATATCTTAAGTTGTCAAATATACTTGACAAATATAAAAGTATGATGTAATATATATTTGACAAGTGAAAGGAGTTGATCCCATGAAAGTATGGATCATTTTTGGTTTGACCGCGGGGGATCTGGCGGGGGTTTTCGCTGGGTGCCGGTGGCTGATCCAGCGCTGGGAGGACGGCGACGATGGATGCGATGAACGGCAGAGGATCGCCCGGGGAAGGGCTGGCAGGGCAGCATATCTTTTTCTGATGGCATATCTGGGCGGGTTTCTGATCCTGCGGCTGCTGGGGCTTTCCATTACCGATGAGGGGCTGGATACGGCGCTTTGGCTCGGACTGCTTCTGGGCGGCGCGGTGTATTCCACCATTGCGGTGTGGATGGATGCCTGGCTGGGCCTGTACAAGAAGTGGAAAAATGAGGTCATCGGGCTGTTGATCGCGGCGGCGGTGCTGCTGTGGGACTATCTGGATGGGGTAATCAGGATGGGTGGTTTGTTTGTGAACCAGACTCCCTGGCTGGGGCTGATCGCGGGGACATTCTGCCTTTATCTTGCGCTTCTGCTGACGATCCGGATGCGTGTTAACGCAGAGGATTGACTATGGGTAAGAACTACACCATGAAGCAGGCCCGGACCCAGGCGGGCCTGAGCCAGCAGTCCCTGGCCGACATCGTGGGCGTCTCCCGGCAGACCATCAACGCCATCGAAAAGGGGGACTATAACCCCACCATCAAGCTCTGCGTCGCCATCTGCAAGGCGCTGAACCTGACGCTGAACGACCTGTTCTGGGAAGAAGAATAAGCACCACCCTCCGGCGAAAGCCGGAGGGTTTTGGTCTGCGCATTCCCATCGTGATCGCTGAGGGTGAGATGGAGGATTCCTTCATCCACAAAGGAGCCCCGGATGAAAGTGCCGTTCGCTTCGGCATCATAGCGATAGACAACCGAAAGCCCAGTGCCATCGGTATTCATAGCGTAGACCCGTTCCATGTCGGAGAAGTAAAGGCGGCCTTTCCACAGGGACAGGCCGAAGGTCTGGTAATGGTAGCGGCCGCATCCCACGTCGATGTATCCGGCATCCAGGGAGAGAAGCTCGGTCAGTTCTCCGGTCTGCTGGTCCCAGCGGAGGATGCGGATTTGGGTGCCCTCGTCTGTGCGGAGATAGCAGACCTCCGCACTTTCAAAGCAGATAGGGCTGTCAGTAGAAATATCTATCCCTGGGAAATTGGCATGGCTGACCCGGCCCCAGATGTCCGGCAGGGGATCGTCCCAGGTCACATCCACTTGATGCCAATTCCCGTCCAGCTTCACCTGATTCCAGCAGTGCGCTAACTCCTCGTCGCAGACGTACATGGCCTCCACGCCTGCCCGTTTCAGCAGGTCCATGTACGCCCGGGCGTAGCCCTCGCATACCGCCGTTCCGTTCACCAGCAGGTCATAGCCCGTGAAACGGGCCCCGCTTTCATCGTAGCGAAAGTGAGAAATCAGATAGTCGTGGATGGACATGGCGATCTGTTCCGGGCCCATGCCGGGGAGGACGGCTTCTGCCAGAATTTTCTGAACTGCCGCTTCATAACTCTCCCGGGGATAAGCTTCCTCGTCCAGAATCTGAAACGTCACGGAGTGAACGATCCCGGTCCGAAGATCGTAGGTGCAGGAATAGCCCGACGCGTACCAGGGGAGTACATTTTCATTCCGAAGCTTGGTGAACAGCGACTCCAATTCCTCGCAGGTCAGACGGTATGGTGTCAGGTCCAGGGTCTCCGCCCCTTCCTCAAAGGCGCAAAGAATGGCCTGCTCCGCAGCGTCATATTCCACGGCCTGGACGGTCCCGGAAAGCAGGAAAAGGATGACAAAAAGGCTCAAGGTTCTGCGGCCCATGATGGCGGCACCTCCGTACAGAGAATACCAATCCTTATGCCCGTCCTCCGGGGAATATGAAAAAAGCGCCGCTCCGTTGTTCGGAGCGGCGCGGTGCTTACTTGGACTTGTAGTAGAGCATGCAGTGGCAGAAGCCCTCGAATTCGGGGTCGGCGATCTGGTCCCGGAATTCCTGGCACATGCACTTGTTTTCGGGGGTACGGGCCAGCCGGCAGGGGCAGTAGCCGTCCTTGGCCTTCAGGCCCTCCTTGATGGTCTTGACCACCTCGGCATCGGGGTTCAGGGTGACTTTTCCCATATTCATTCTCCTTTCACCAGGTTGGCTCCCAGTCTTTCTTCATGGGGAGCGTGTGGATGATCTCGTGGGTGATGGCGCAGAACCGGTCGTAATCCGTGGTCTTGCGCAGCTCTTTCCAGGGCTTTTCAGCCCCGTCAAAAATGGCGATGAGGTAGTGCCAGTTGTCCTTCAGCCGGTAGATGGCGTTGCGTTTGCTGCCGAAGAGGACGCAGTAGGTCTGGCTCAGTTCGTCCAGGAAGGCTTCCAGGGTCTCCCGGGTGGTCCCTTCTTCGGTGAGCATACCCGGGTCGGCGACAAGGCCCCGGCCGAGCATGACCGCCTCCACAGAGGGGAAGCGCTGGTGGATGGCCTCGATGTCTGCCCGGGAATTCAGGTTGCCGTTGTAGCACAGGGGCATTTTGGCGGTTTCCACCGCCATTTGAAACACTTCCAGGTCGCAGGGGCCTTTGTAAAACGCTTTCCGGACCCGGGGATGGATGGTCAGCTCGTGGACGGGATATTGGTTGTAGATTTCCAGAATGGGGCCGAATTCCTCCGGCTCCATCATGCCGATCCGGGTTTTCAGGGACACGGGGATCGAGGCCTTGGCGTAGATCTGATCCAGGAAGGAATCCAGGCAGCCGAGGTCCGCCAGCATTCCGCTGCCCTTGCCCTTGCTGACCACGGTGCCCGAGGGACAGCCCAGGTTGATGTTCACCTCATTATAACCGAGGTCACGGCAGGTGTCGATGGCCCAGAGCATATCCTCCACGTTCTTGCCCAAAAGCTGGGGCACGGCAGTGAAATTCACGCTGTCCGCTCTGGGAAGCTCCCGGGCCTCCCGGTGGGTCAGACACCGGTGGATGGTAGGGGAGATGAAGGGCATATAGTACCGGTCAAGCCCTAGGAAATACTTGTGATGAAGGGCACGGAAGGTGGCGTCGGTGATGCCCTCCAGGGGGGCAAAATAGTATTTCATCAGACCCCCAGATAGCCCGCCAGGACCAGCAGGGTGTTGTACACGCCTTCAATGTGGCTGCGCTCGTAGCCGTGGCTGGCGTAGACGCCGGAGCCGATCAGGCCATGACGGATGTCGTTGCCTGCCCGGAGGGTGGCCTCCACGTCGGAGCCGTAGAAGGGGTACACATCCACGGCGTATTTGGCACCGGTGGCCTTGGCCGCGGAGATCAGCTTGCCCACCACGTCGTAGGAGTAGGGGCCGCCGGAATCCTTGGCGCAGATGGAGCACTCCCGCTCGGTGCACTGGAGGCCGTCGCCCACGCAGCCCATGTCCACGGAGATGGCCTCGGTGACGCCTGCGGGAACGGAAGCGGAGCCGCCGTGGCCCACTTCCTCGTAAACGGTTACGTGGACCCAGGTCCGGCGCTGGGGGACGATGGCGTTGTCCGCCAGATACTTGGCGAAGCCCAGCAGGATGCCTACGCTCAGCTTGTCGTCCAGGAACCGGCTCTTCAGGTAACCGGAGGCGGTGCGGCGGGTCCGGGGATCAAAGCAGACGATATCGCCCACCTCGATGCCCAGGGCGCGGACGTCCTCGGCGGAGGAGGCATCCTCGTCCAGCACCACCTCGGTGGTGTCGAAGCCCCGCTTGGCGTTGGAATATTCGCCGTTGACGTGGACGGAGGCGTCCACCAGCTGGCAGGTGCCCTCGTAAATTTTGCCGCTGCGGGTATAGACCTTTACGTTCTCCGCCTCGGCATTGTTGGGGCTCATGCCGCCCAGGGGGGTCAGCTTCAACCGGCCGTTGCCCTTGATCTGGCAGACCATGGCCCCCAGGGTGTCGGTGTGGGCCTCCAGCAGCAGGGCATTGTCCCCATCCTTGCCGCCCAGCTCTGCCAGAACGCCGCCCTTGGCGGTGATTCTGGCAGGGCAGCCCAGGGCCTCAAAGGCATTCTTCACCCACTGGGCTGCGTTGGCGGTAAAGCCGGAGGGAGAATCCACTCCCAGCAGCGCGGCAGCCTGCTCCCAGGCAAAGTCCGCGTAAGATTTATCAATCACGATAGTTTCCTCCTAACAGAATATAGTGCCAAACTCCGGCCACCTCCCGCATGAAGTGGTTGATTTTCTGAGAAAGACGGGAGGTTTTTGCGGGAATACCCACGAATTCCACGCCGTTTTTTTTGGCAAACAGGCTGGCCCGGAACAGGTGATACTCGCTGGAGAGCACCCCTAAGCGGGTGGGGCGGGTGCCGGTGTTCTGCTCAATCAGGTCCAGGCTGTAGCGGATGTTTTCCCAGGTGGATTCCGCCCTGTCCTCGGTCCAGATGCGGTTTCCGTCAATGCCCAGGTTGGTCA
>JBGVDK010000127.1:0-4337 GCA_045119355.1 Faecousia sp. | reverse complement strand
TAAAAATGCTTACAAGGCGGCTTGCTCGATTTTTGAAACTTTGTCAAGTGCTTTCTTTGAAATTATTAAGAAAAAATACCCCTATGCTACGTCTTCTGTAGCATAGGGGTATGTGCTAGATTAACTTAATGGTATTGTCCGTTTGGAGGTGCTCTTTTCGTGTATTCAGGATACCGCGTCGAACTGAGCCTGGTAGAGCTGGCGGTAGAAGCCGTTGGCCTCCATCAGCTGGTCGTGGGTGCCCTGTTCCACCACCTGGCCGTCCCGCATCACCAGGATATGGGCGGCGGAGCGAATGGTGGAGAGCCGGTGGGCGATGACGAAGCAGGTCTTGCCCTCCATCAGCTTCCACATGGCCTCCTGGATCCTCTCCTCGGTCCGGGTGTCCACGTTGGAGGTTGCCTCGTCCAGGATCAGCATATGGGCGTCCAGGAGCATGGCCCGGGCGATGGTGAGAAGCTGCTTCTGGCCCTTGGAAATGGAGGTGCCGTTGTCCGAGAGGATGGTGTCGTAGCCCTGGGGCAGCCGGGAAATGTAGTTGTGGATGTGGGCGGCCTTGCAGACCCGGATGACGTCGTCCAGGGTGGCGTCGGGCTTGCCGTAGGCGACGTTCTCGTAGATGGTGCCGTGGAAGAGCCAGGTGTCCTGCAAAACCATGGTGTAGGCCTTGCGCAGGCTCTCCCGGGTCAGGTTCCGGATGTCCTTGCCGTCCACCTTGATCGCGCCGCTGTCCACGTCGTAGAACCGCATCAGAAGATTGATGATGGTGGTCTTGCCCGCGCCGGTGGGGCCGACGATGGCGGTGAGCTCACCGGGCCTCGCGTGGAGGGAGAAGTCCCGGATGATGGGCTTGCCGGGGTCATAGGAGAAGTTCACGTGCTCAATCCGGACATCGCCCTTCACATCCGAGAGAACTTCGGCGTCGGAAGTGTCCTCGGGCTCCGGGTCCGCGTCAATGAGGAAGAACACCCGCTCCGCGGCGGCGAAGGCGCTCTGCAGCTCCGCGAAGATGTTGGCAACCTCGTTGATAGGGCCGGAGAACTTCCGGGAATACTGGACGAAGCTGCTGAGGTCGCCCAGGCCGATCTCTCTCCGGAGGAAGAGCAGGGAGCCGAAAACACACACCAGCGCCAGAGACACGTTGTTGATGCAGTTGACCGAGGGACCGGTGACGGTGCCGTTGGCTTCCGCCTTGGTGTAGGCGTCCACGGCGGTCTGGTTCTTCTGGTCGAAGGCTTCCAGCACCGCGTCCTCCCGGCCATAGGCCCGGATGGTCTTCTGACCGGAGAGCATTTCTTCCACGAAGCCGTTGAGCTTGCCCAGGGCGGCGCTGCGCTTGCGGAACAGGGGGCGGACCCGTCCCGCCAGCCATTTGGTAAAGCAAACGGTGATGGGGATGGTGACCAGGAAGATCAGCACCAGCTTCGGAGCGATGGAGAGCATCATGATGAGGGACACCACCACCGTGACGCAGGAATTGAGGATCTGCAATGCGTCGGTGGACAGGGACTGGTTCACGGTGTCCACGTCGTAGGTGATGATGGAGATCAGGTCGCCGGTCTGGTAGCTGTCGTAGAAGCGAACCGGTAGGCGGGTCATGTTCTCGAAAATGTCATGGCGCATCTGCTTCGACACCCGCCGGGACAGGCGGATCATGACAAATTGCAGGGAGTAGGACAGAACCGCGGAGGAGCAGTAGCAGACCGCCATCAGCGTGGCGCAGTGGATCACGGTGTCCATGTCCACGTTGCCCGCGCCCAGGTCGATGGCGTTGATGGCCTGGCCGGAGAGCTTGGGGCCGTAGAGGGCCAGGCCGCTGGAGGACAGGGACAGAATGACCGCCAGCACCAGCAGCAGCCGGTTCCGGCCCAGGTAGTCCCACAGGCGCTTGAGCAGGTAGCCCCGGCTGTGATGGGTGGTCCGGTCCCGGGTGGAGGAGGCGAAGCGGCCTTCGCCGATCATGTTGGGATTGTTGGCCATCAGGCGGACACCTCCTCTTCCGCGCCCATCTGGGTCTGGGCGATGATGCGGTACTCTTCACAGGTCTCCATCAGCTGGGCGTGGTTGCCGGAGCCGATGAGACCGCCGTCGGAGAGCACCAGGATCAGGTCCGCGTGACGCAGGGAGCTGACCCGCTGAGCAATCAGGACCGTTGTGGTATCCCGGTAGTTTTTCCGCAGAGCGGCCCGGAGCTGGGCGTCGGTGCGGTAATCGAGAGCGGAGGATGCGTCGTCCAGCACCAGAATCTCGGGGTCGCCAGCCAGGGCCCGGGCGATCAGCAGCCGCTGCTTCTGTCCGCCGGAGAGATTGTTGCCCCGGACGGCGACGGAGGATTCCATGCCGTTCTCCTTTTCGGCGATGAAGGGCGCGGCCTGGGCATCCAGGGCTGCCTGCTCCACAGCCCCGGGAGCGATGTCCCGGAAGAAGCGGATGTTGCTGGAAATGTCGCCCTCGGCCACGAAGTCGTTCTGGAAGACCACGCCGAATTTGCTCCTCAGCTCCGCCTCGGGAATGGTGCGGATGTCCCGGCCGTCGATGAGGATCTGGCCTTCATTGACATCATAGAGCCGCATGAGCAGGTTGATGATGGTGCTCTTGCCGGAGCCGGTGGAGCCCAGGATGCCCAGGGTCTGGCCCCGTTCCAGCCGGAAGGAGAGGCCGTCGATGTTGGAGCCTTTTCCGGTGTAGGAGAACCGGACGTTCCGGAACTCGATGTGGGCAGGATTCTCCTCCGGCTGGGAACCGGGGAGGACAGTGAGATCCTCGGGCAGGGCCAGGACCTCAGCCACGCGGAGGGCGCTGGCCTCGCCCTTGCTCCACATGACGAAGATCCGGGTGACGCCCAGCATGGCGTTGAGGATCATGGTAAAATACTGCAAAAAGGCGAGTAATGTGGAGCTCTGGCTGAGCCCCTGGTTCACCCGGATGCCGCCGATCAGCACCACCAGGGTCAGGCCGATGTTCAGGACCAAAGAAGCCGCCGGGTTGGTGATGGCGGTGATGGAGCCCGCCTTCCGGTCGATGGCGGAGAGCTCCTCGTTGACGGCGTTGAACCGGGCCTTCTCGTGCTCGGTTTTACTTAGGGCTTTGATGACCCGAATGCCGGTGATATTTTCCTGAAGGGTCCGGACCACCTGGTCCAGGACGGTCTGCTGTTTGGTATACAGGGGAATGCTGGTCTTGGTCACGAAGAAGACGATCAGGGCGATGATGGGGAGCAGCGCGATCAGGATCAGGGCCAATCCTGCGTCCATGGTCAGCATCATGCCGATGCCGCCCACCAGGAGGATGGGAGCACGGACGCCCATCCGCTGGACTCTCGCCAGGAGCTGGTTGATGTTGTAGGTGTCGCTGGTCAGACGGGACTCGGCGGAGGAGACGGTGAGCTCATCCATCTGCCGGGCGGAGAGGCTGGTGAGCTTCTGGAACAGGTCGTGGCGGATGGCAAGGGTAATCTTGCCGGAGGATTTGGCGCTCATCCGGTTGGCGACGATGTTCAGGGTCAGGCACAGGGCCGCGCAGAGGATCATCAGTCCGCCGTAGAAGAAGATCAGCTTCACCTCGCCGCTTTCCGCACCCCGGGAGAGGATGTACTCCATCAGATAGGGGATCATCAGCTCCGCCAACGCGCCCAGGGTTTTGATCGCCAGGGTCAGGCAGATGTATCCCACATAGGGTTTGATGTATCGGAAGATTTTTCCCATAGATCAGTGGTCCTCCATCCATTCGGCGGCCCGGGTCTTGATCTTGGCCAGCATTTTGACTGCCAGCTCCCGCTCCTCCTCGGTCAGGTCCTGGGCGACCAATGCTTCCCAGTCCCGGAAGATCTGAATCAGCTGGGGCAGGATGTTCAGAGCCTTCTGGGTGGGGAAGACCTGGGTGGCCCGCTTATCCTCGGGGGAGGGTCTGCGTTCCACGAAGCCGTCCTCCTCCAAAATGGCGAGCTGGCGAGCCACGTTGCTCTTGTTGATGAAGATCCGCCGGGCAAGCTGGTCCTGGGTGATGCCGGGGCAGCGGCAGATGGCGGAGAGGTAGCTGGCGTGACAGGCCTTCAGGCCCAGGGGGGCCAGCTGCTCCGACCGGTACTGGGCGGCACAGCGGGAAATGTCGGTGATGTTGTGCATCAATGCGGGCATAGGGATGCCTCCTTTTATAAAAGTTGCGCGTGCAACTATTTTAGCATTCGGATGCCGGATTGTAAAGACATTGTTCCGCCGGGGAGAGAAAAAGAACCAGCCTCCCTGAAAAGGAAGGCTGGATCGGAAATCAACTGGCGCGGTGCGAATCCATTGAATCAGACTGTAGGGACCGGCGTCCCTGCGACTCGCTAAGAGCCG
>JBGVDK010000126.1:0-17315 GCA_045119355.1 Faecousia sp. | reverse complement strand
GTTCCCGCCGAAATGTATCTGGAAGACGGCGCGCTGAACATCCCCTCCGGGCTCAGCGAGTTGGAGGTAGGCCGGGCGGTAAGCGCCATGGCGGCAAAGAACCATGTGTTCCCTACCGTCCTGCGGGGCGCGGGCGCTTATGACCACTACATCCCCAGCATCGTCAAATACATCCCCGCCAAGGAGGAATTCCTGACGGCCTACACCCCCTACCAGGCGGAAATGAGCCAGGGCATCCTCCAGTCCATTTTTGAGTACCAGACCGATATCTGTGAACTGACGGGCATGGACGTTTCCAACGCTTCTGTCTACGACGGTGCCACCGCTGCGGCGGAAGCTGCCGCCATGTGCCGGGACCGGAAGCGCCGGGTCACCCTGATCTCTGCCGCTGCCCACCCTGACACCATCAATACCGTCCGTACCTACTGCTACGGCACCGGCGACGAGCTGCGCCTTGTCCCTGCCGAAAACGGCAAGACCGACCTGAACGCCCTGAAGGAAATGCTCACCCCTGAGGTTTCTTCCGTCTACATCCAGCAGCCCAATTTCTACGGCCTGTTCGAGGATGTCGAGGCCATCGGCGAAGCGGTCCACGCCAACGGCTCCATGTACATCATGGGCTGCAATCCCATCGCCCTGGCGATCATGAAGACCCCCAGAGACTGCGGCGCGGACGTGGCCGTGGGCGAGGGCCAGCCGCTCGGTATGCCCCTGGGCTACGGCGGTCCTTACCTGGGCTTCATGGCAACTACCGCCAAGCATATGCGCAAGCTCCCCGGCCGTATCGTCGGCCAGACCGTGGACAGCAGGGGAGAGCGGGCCTTCGTCCTGTCCCTGCAGGCTCGGGAGCAGCACATCCGCCGGGAAAAGGCCAGCTCCAACATCTGCTCCAACCAGGCGCTCTGCGCCCTGACCGCTGGCGTCTACATGGCGGCCATGGGTCCCGAAGGCATGGCCCACGCGGCAAAGCAGTCCATGTCCAAGGCCCATTACCTGGCGAAGGAGCTGTGCCAGCTCCCTGGCGTTTCCCTGAAATATTCCGGCGAATTTTTCCATGAGTTCGTCGTCGAGATGCCTAGAGCGGACGAAGTTCTGTCGGCTCTGGAAGACAACGGCATCCTGGGCGGACTGCCCATCGAGGGCGGCGTGCTGTGGTGCGCCACCGAGAAGGTCAGCAAAGAAGACCTGGACAAGACCGTTGCCATTGTGAAGGAGGTGTACGCAAAATGAAACTGATTTTTGAAAAGAGCGTGCCCGGCCGGGGCATGGAATACCTGCCTAAGTGCGACGTGGAGGAAGTGGCTCTGCCCGAGGGTCTGGCCCGTGCCAGCGCTCCCAAACTGCCGGAGATGAGTGAGACGGACCTGAGCCGCCATTACACCGAGCTGAACAAGAATGTCCATGGCGTCAACTGCGGCTTCTATCCCCTTGGCTCCTGTACCATGAAGTACAATCCCCGCATTGACGAAGAAATGGCGGCGCTGCCCGGCTTTACCGGGGTGCATCCCCTGGCGCCGAAGCATACAACCCAGGGCTGCCAGGAAGTGCTGGACACCATTCGAACCAGCCTGTGCGAGATCACCGGCATGGACGACATGACCTTCCAGCCCGCCGCCGGTGCCCATGGTGAATTTACCGGCGTGCTGCTCATCAAGCAGTACCATGATGCCCGGGGCGACACCAAGCGGAAAAAGATCATCGTTCCCGACTCCGCCCACGGCACCAACCCGGCCACTGCTGCCATGTGCGGCTTCCAGGTGGTGAACATCCCCTCCGCTCCCAACGGCTGTGTGGATCTGGAAGCCCTGAAGGCTGCCCTTGGAGACGACACCGCCGGTCTTATGCTGACCAACCCAAACACTGTGGGTATTTTTGATGAAAACATTCTGGAGATCACCCGCCTTGTCCACGAGGCCGGGGGCCTGTGCTACTATGACGGTGCCAACCTGAATGCCGTCATGGGTGTTGTCCGCCCCGGCGATATGGGCTTCGACTGCATCCATCTGAATCTGCACAAGACCTTTGCCACACCTCACGGCGGCGGCGGTCCCGGCGCCGGTGCGGTGGGCTGTAAGGCCCATCTGGCCCGGTTCCTGCCCCAGTCGGCCATGATGGAGGACGGAGTGCATATCCAGGTTCGTTCCTTTGCGGGCAACTTCCTGGTGGTGGTGAAGGCCCTGACCTACATTCTGACTCTGGGCAAGGAGGGCATCCCCGAAACGGCCAAGAACGCCGTGCTGAACGCCAACTATCTGATGGCGAAGATCAAGGGCACCTTCGAGCCCGCCTTTGACCGGATCTGTATGCACGAATTCGTGCTGGATCTGAGCAAGTTCAAGAAGGAGACCGGTGTTTCTGCCCTAGATGTGGCTAAGACCCTGATCGATTACGGTATGCACCCGCCCACGATGTACTTCCCCCTGATCGTCCATGAGGCTCTGATGCTGGAGCCTACGGAGACGGAGAGCCGGGAGACCCTGGACTGGGCGGCAGAGGTGTTCCGCAAGCTGTACGATCTGGCCCACGCGGATCCGGAGTACATGCACGCCTCTCCCCACAGCGCTCAGATCGGCCGTCCCGACGAAGTCCAGGCGGCAAGAAATCCCATCCTGCGGTATCAGGCATGATCGAAACCATCAGGCTTTATGAAAGCAGCAGCCATGACCCCTATTACAATCTGGCCGTGGAACAGCATCTGCTGGAAACGGTAGCGGCGAACACCTGCATCCTCTACCTATGGCAGAACCAGAATACGGTGGTCATCGGCAAAAATCAAAACGCCTGGAAAGAATGCAGAACCACCCTCCTGGAACAGGAGGGTGGTCACCTGGCCCGCCGGCTTTCCGGCGGCGGCGCAGTGTTCCATGATCTGGGGAACCTGAATTTCACCTTTCTGATACCACAGGCCGACTATGATCTTGACCGCCAGCTGACGGTCATTCAGGAGGCGGTACGCAGTCTGGACATCCAGGCGGAGCGTTCCGGCCGCAACGATGTACTGGCCCAGGGGCGGAAATTTTCAGGCAACGCATTCTATAAAAACGGCACGCAGGCCTACCACCACGGCACCCTGCTGGTGGATGTGGATACCCAGCGCATGAGCCGCTACCTGAACCCCTCCAAGGCAAAATTACAGTCCAAGGGCGTGGACTCTGTCCGCTCCCGGGTGGTGAATCTGCGGGAGTTGAATCCGTCTATTTCCATCCCCAGCCTGAAAGCCGCTCTGGCAGAGGCATTCTCCCGGGTCTACGGGCTTCCTTTGGAGCGGATTGCTCCGGGCTCGCTGGACGCCGATGCCGTAGAAGCTCTGCGCAAGCGAAACGGGAGCTGGGAATGGCTCTACGGGAAGAAGCTGCCCTTCACCTATGAGTGCGAGGGCCGTTTCCCCTGGGGCGGCGTCCAGATTCAGGCCCGGGTGGAGGGCGGCATCGTTCGGGAGGCGAAGGTCTATACCGACGCCATGGACTGCGCCCTGGCTTCCGGAGTGGAGCAGGCACTGACCGGCTGCCGCTTCTCCCGGGAGGAATTGGAGCAGCGGATTTCCGACGCCGGGACCGGCGTGGAGGCGGATATCTGCACGCTGCTCTCCGAAATATAGTGAAAACAACCATTGTTTCCTGCTCTGGGGTGGGGAACAATGGTTGTTCTTTTGAAAATAGAAGAAATACTTGTATTTTCCACCGCAGGGTGCTATAATATCTGGAGAATTTTTTAATAGAAGGTGTTTTCAATGACCAAAATTGACATTTACAGCGGCTTCCTGGGTGCAGGCAAGACCACGCTCATCAAGAAAATGATCGCCGAGGGCTACAAGGGCGAAAAGCTCGTCCTCATCGAGAACGAGTTCGGCGAGATCGGCATCGACGGCGGCTTCCTTCAGGACGCCGGCATCAACATTACCGAGATGAACTCCGGCTGCATCTGCTGTTCCCTGGTGGGCGACTTCGGCAAGGCTCTGGAACAGGTGATCAGCGAGTTTCATCCCGATCGGGTCATCATCGAGCCCTCCGGCGTGGGCAAGCTGTCCGACGTCATCGGCGCGGTGAAGAAGGTCGTGGGCCATGACGTGGAGCTGGGCTACACCGTGGCTGTCTGCGACGCCAACAAGGTGAAGGTCTATATGAAGAACTTCGGCGAGTTCTACAACAATCAGATCGAGACCGCTTCCACCATCATCCTCTCCCGGACCGACGCCATCAAGGAGGAGAAGCTGAACGCCGCCATGGAGCTGATCCGTCAGCACAACGACAAGGCAACTGTCGTCACCACCCCCTGGGGCCAGCTCACCGGCGAGCAGCTGAGAGACGCCATGGAGGGCAACGCAACCCTCGCCAAGGCCATGGCCGAGCTGGAACATGAGCACCACGAGCATCACCATCATCACGAGGATGGCGAGGAGTGCTGCTGCGGCCATCACCACGACGAGGAGCACGAGCATCACCATCACCACCACGAGGACGGTGAGGAATGCCACTTCCATGACCACGACCACGATCATGAACATCATCACGATCACGAGGAGCATGAGCATCACCACCATGAGCACGGTGAGGAGTGCCACTGCCACGATCATGAGCACGAGCATGAGCATGAGGAGCACGAGCATCATCACCATGACCATGACGAGCACTGCACCTGCGGCTGCCATGATCACGACCATGAGCATCACCATCATCACCACGCCGACGAGGTCTTTACTTCCTGGGGCGTGGAGACCACCAAGAAGTTTACCATGGACCAGATCCACGAGATCCTGGACGAGCTGGATTCCGGCGAGTACGGCATCGTGCTGAGAGCAAAGGGCATCGTCGCCGGTATCGACGGCAAGTGGATCCACTTCGACCATGTTCCCGGCGAGGCTGACGTCCGCAGCGGCTCCGCCGACGTCACCGGCAAGCTCTGCGTCATCGGCTCCAAGCTGAACGAGGAAGCCGTTGCCAAGCTCTTCGGCCTGTAAGGAGACGCCATGGTTCAGATCCCTGTTTATGTATTCACCGGATTCCTGGATTCCGGTAAAACCAAGTTCATCCAGGAGACCCTGGAAGACGAGCGCTTCAATGCCGGGGAACGGACCCTGCTGCTGGTCTGCGAGGAGGGCGAGGAGGAGTACGATTTCTCCACCTACCCCCACCAGAACGTCTATCTGGAAGTGGTGGACCAGGAGACCGTCACTGAGAAGGAGCTGGCGGCCCTCGCCAAGAAGCACAAGGCCGAGCGGGTGGTTGCCGAGCTGAACGGTATGCACCTGGTGGGCGACCTCTACGCCCGGTTCCCCAAGGAGTGGGTGGTGGCCCAGGAGGTCATGTTCGCCGACTCCACCACCTTCAACGCCTACAACGCCAACATGCGCAATCTGGTGATGGACAAGCTCACCGGCGCCCAGATGGTGGTGTTCAACCGGGTGGAGAAGGGGAGCGACACCATGCCTCTGCACAAGATCGCCCGGGCGGCTAACCGCCGGGTGGATATTCTCTACGATTACACCCACGGCACCACCGCCTTCGACGAGATCGAGGACCCGCTGCCCTTCGACATCAACGCGCCCGTCATTGAGGTCCAGGACGATGACTTCGCCCTGTGGTACCGGGACGTCACCGAGGAGCCGGAGAAGTACGAGGGCAAGACCATCCAGTTCAAGGCCCAGGTTGCCATGCTCCGCCGGGACAAGAACGGCATGTTCGCCCCCGGCCGGTTTGTGATGACCTGTTGCGTGGATGATATCCAGTTCTGCGGCGTTCCCTGCCGCTGGGCCAAGGCCAAGGAGCTGAAGAGCCGGAGCTGGGTCATGGTGAAGGCCAAGATCTCCGCTGAGAAGCACATCCTCTACAAGGGCGACATCGGCCCTGTTCTCACCGCCATTTCCGTGGTGGACGCCGCCCCCGCGGTGGAGGAAGTCTGCACCTTCTGACATCAAAATATCATGCACCGTCCGGGTAATACCGGGCGGTGTATTTTTATGCATCAGTATGCGGACGGATTTTCGCTGATTGAGTGGATAATAAAAGTGGATTTCTGGATAAACCGTGATTTTGCACACAAAGAAGGGAAAAGCCCTCCGATTGTTTGGGTTTGTACCCAATTGATTTTGCATAATATGCGGAGTATAATTCACCTATGATCAAAATGCCCGGTTTATCGGGTGAGAATAGGAGAGTAAGAAACATGAAAAAGATCATTGCCATGACTCTGGCGCTGGTCCTTGCGCTGGGCGTTCTGGCCGGCTGCGGCAGCGAGACCGCTGAGACCACCGCACCCGCGGCCAGCGGCGAGAACGCTTCCGCCGAGTCCACTGCCCCTCAGACCAACGGCACCCTGAGAGTCGCCACGTCCCCCGACTTCGCTCCCATGGAGTTCGTCGACCCCACCAAGTCCGGTCAGGACCAGTTCGTGGGCTTTGACATCACCCTGGCGAAGTTCATTGCTTCCGAGCTGAACATGGAGCTGGAAATCATGCCCATGGACTTCAACGCCAGCCAGATGGCCGTCTATGCCGGTACCGTTGACCTGGCGATTTCCGGCTTCAGCTGGACCACCGAACGGGAGGCAAACTACAACATTTCCGACTACTACCACGCCGGTGACAACGAGGATGAGCAGATCCTGATTACCCTGGCCGAGAACGGCGACAAGTTCTCCACCTTGGAGAGCCTGGCAGGCGCGAAGGTTGGCGCTCAGAACGCATCCCTGCAGCAGGATCTCGTGGAGGAGCAGCTGCCCGACTGTGAGCTGGTGCTGTTCACCGACCTGGGCACCGCTGTGCTGCAGCTACAGAACGGCGACTTCGACTGCATCGCTGTCGCTGCCGGTAACGGTGAGGCCATCATCGCCAACAACCCCAGCATCGCCAAGTCCGGCTTCTACTTCGAGGTGGACGAGAAGTACACCGGCAACGTCATCCTGCTTCAGAAGGGTAATGACGAGCTGACCGATAAGGTCAACGAGATCCTGGCAAAGGCCAGCGAGCACTACGACGAGTGGTACGAAGAGGCCAAGTCCATCGCGGGCATCGAAGTCGTTTACGACGAAGAAGGCAACGCCGTCGAGTAACAGATCCATAACCAGGACCGGCAGCCATACGGTTGCCGGCCCTGTGCGTACATAACGAAAGGAGAAAACTATGGATTTTTCCCGGATCATCCCCAATATGGTGGACATTTGGTCGAAATATTGGGAGCTGTTCCTGTTCCAGGGCCTGAAAACCACCCTGATCCTCACCTGCATCGCGGTGCTGCTGGGCACCGTGCTGGGTACCTTCATCGCCATGATGCGGATGTCGAAGCTGAAGATCGTCCGTTTCATCGCTTCCCTCTACATCGAGATTATCCGCGGCACTCCCATTCTGCTGCAGCTGTATCTGTTCTATTTCATCCTGCCCCAGGTGCTGACCTTCCTGAACCTGAGTCAGTTCATGTGGGTTGCAATCGCCCTCTGCTGCAACTCCGGCGCCTATGTGTCCGAGGTCATCCGTTCCGGCATCCAGGCCGTGGACAAGGGTCAGACCGAAGCCGCCCGGAGCCTTGGTCTCAGCCAGGGCCAGACCATGCTGCGGATCGTCATGCCCCAGGCCGTGCGGAACATCCTGCCTGCCCTGGGCAACGAGTTCATCATGATCCTGAAGGAGACCTCCCTGGCTTCCACCTTCTTCCTGGGAGACCTGATGACCTCCTACCAGATCGTCAAGGGTGCCACCTATCTGCCCTTTGAGCCGCTGCTGATCGTGGCAATTATCTACCTATGCCTGACCTTCCCCCTGAGCAAGATCGTGGCCTATTTCGAGAAGCGGATGTCCACCACTTCCAGCTACCGCAAGCGCAAGCACAGCCTCAAGAAGTAAGAACGTTTGGAGGATTCTAACATGGAAATGATCAAAACTGTCAATCTGCATAAGAGCTTCGGCGACCTGCACGTCCTGACCGGCGTGTCCGAGACCATCCACAAGGGCGAGGTCGTCTCCATCATCGGCCCCTCCGGCGGCGGCAAGAGCACCTTCCTGCGGTGCCTGAACCTGTTGGAACAGCCCGAACAGGGCCAGATCTTCTTTGAGGGCCAGGAGATCACCGGCAAGAACGTGGACATCGACAAGCACCGCCAGAAGATGGGCATGGTGTTCCAGCAGTTCAACGTCTTCCCCCACCTGACCGTGGCCGAGAACGTCACCCTGGCCCCCAAGCTGCTCAAGGGCATGTCCGACGCCGACGCCAACCAGATGGCCAAGGACCTCCTGAACCGGGTCGGGTTGCTTGACAAGTTCGACGAGATGCCCGGCAACCTTTCCGGCGGCCAGAAGCAGCGTCTTGCCATCGTCCGGGCTCTCGCTATGGAGCCCGACGTGATGCTCTTCGACGAGCCCACCTCCGCCCTGGACCCCGAGATGGTCGGCGAGGTTCTGGACGTTATCAAGGGCCTGGTGAAGACCGGCATGACCTGCGTCATCGTCACCCACGAGATGCGCTTTGCCCGTGAGGTCTCCAACCGGGTGCTGTTCATCGCCGACGGCAAGGTCACCGAGTCCGGCAAGCCCGAGGACATCTTCGACCATCCCCAGACCGCCCGGCTTCAGGACTTCCTGGCGAAGGTTCTGTAAGATGGACAAGCAGAAGCTTTACGATTCCATCGACCGGCAGAGCGCCCTGTTTACCGGCCTGTCCGACCGGATCTGGGAGTACGCCGAGCTGTCGCTGAATGAATACCGGTCTGCGGCGGACTACATCGCAATCCTCCGGCAGGAGGGCTTCCAGGTGCAGGAGAAGCTGGCGGGCATTGATACCGCTTTCTCCGGTTCCTACGGCTCCGGACGGCCCGTCATCGGCATTTTGGGTGAATTCGACGCCCTGTCCTCCCTGTCTCAGAAGGCGGGGCTGGCGGAGAAGGTTCCGGAATGTTCCGGCGGAAATGGTCATGGCTGCGGACATAACCTGCTGGGCGCGGGCGCCCTGGCGGCGGCTGTGGCCCTCAAGCAGGCCATCGAAGCGGGGGAGCTGACGGGCACCGTGGTGTTCTACGGCTGTCCCGGCGAGGAGGGCTGCGCCGGAAAAACCTTCATGGCCCGGGACGGAATGTTCTGGGACCTGGACGCGGCGCTGACCTGGCATCCCGGTGACACCAATGAAGTCACCACCGGCTCCAACGCCGCATGCCTGCAATACGCCTATTCCTTCGCTGGTATCGCGGCCCACGCGGCGGGGGACCCTTTCAATGGCCGTTCCGCGTTGGATGCCGCCGAGCTGATGAACGTGGGCGTCCAGTTCCTCCGGGAGCATATGAGAACCGGTGAATCGGTCCACTATTCCTTCCTGGATGTGGGCGGCCCCTCTCCAAACGTGGTCCAGCCCACGGCGACGGTGCTGTACATGGTCCGGTCCGACAATGTGCGCAACGCCAAGAAGCTGCTGGAACGGGTCCATAACATTGCCCGGGGCGCTGCCCTGATGACCGGGACTGAGGTCTCCTGGAAGCAGATCGACGGCACCGCAAGCACCCTGTCCAATACCGTGCTGGAACGACTGCTCCACGCCAACCTGGAAGCCGCGCCTATGCCGGAGTATACCGAGGACGAGGAGATTTTCGCAAAGCAGATCTTCGCCACCTACCGGAGCGGCGGTCTGCCCGGTACGGCTCCGAAGTTTGACCGTCAGGTCCGTTCCTTTGTCAAGGAGGTTACGGACAACGGTATGCGGGCGCTGAATGATTTCGTGATGCCCTACGTGCCCTCGGACAATATGGAGCCCGGCTCCACGGATGTGGGCGACGTCAGCTGGCTGACGCCCACCGCCCAGTTCAACGCCGTGACCTGGAGCTCCAATTCTCCCGGCCATTCCTGGCAGAACGTGTCCATGGGCAAGTCCTCCATCGCCCACAAGGGGATGCTCTACGCAGGCAAGGTCCTGGCGGGAGCCGCCGCGGACCTGATGGAACAGCCCGAGCTGCTGGCCCAGGCGAGAGCCGAGTTCAGCGAAACCGCCGCCGAGGGCTATGACTGCCCCCTGGAAAAGGACGTTACGGCAACGCCCGCCGTCTAAAACGCAAAAAAAGCTGCTGTCTTCGCGGACAGCAGCTTTTCGTTATTTCGTAGGATAGATGACAAATCCGAAGGTATAGGTGGTATGGGGCTTCAGCTCGGAAACAGGCAGTTCCAGCGTCAGACCCGCGGCGGAAGCTCTGACCCGGAGGCCGTCCTCACTCCGTACGTGGAGGCCCTGACCGGCTTCGTCGGCGAGGGTCAGGGTGTATACCGATTCCTTGCAGACTTCGTTTTCCGTCAGCGCCTGGGTGTGCACAGCAAAGCACCGTCCATCGGTGCGGCCGGGAGCGGTGTCATCCGGACCCAGGCCAAACCAGCGGAGCTGGGTCAGCTTCTTTTCTGTGGGGAACAAAATGCCAAGGCGCTCCGGCGCGGTGCGTCCGGTACGCAGCCGCAGCTCCACGGACAAGGACCCGTCGGAATAGAGCCGGTAGGTCTGCATCAGGCCGGAGCCCAGGTGGAAGGAGGCGGTGACGGCGCGGGTCATGTGGTCCACCTCGAACACCGAGGGCTTCAGCTTCTTTTTCCGGGTGGTGAGCTTTTCCCATTCGCTGGGAATGCGCAGACCCGCCGCCTCCGCCGGAGGAAAGGCGTACACCGGATAAACGGCCTGCCGGAGAAGGGACGCTTCCTCCAGCTTGATCTGTTCCAGGCTGCCGGAGGCCCGGTCGATGACATAGGTGGCCTCCTGGGACCGGAGGAGGATGGAGCCGGAGTCCTCCCGGATGGTGCCGCCGGGATTCTCGTCGTAGATGTGCTTGAGCCGGGCCACGGGCCACTGGGAGGCCGCGACGACGGAGCCGCTGGCCGGATTGCGGAATTCCACGGTCAGATAGTACCGTCCAGGCTTGTAAATGTCGTATTTGGTCTCAATGGGGGTGCTTGCGGTGCCGCCGGGGGCTGCGTCCAGAGACAGGGGCTTCTCCACCACGGTCTCGCCGTCCCGGGTGAGGCGGTAACGGCATTCGCAGGAAGCGGTGGACCGGAAGCGGCTGAGGTTCTCAACGGTCAGGACACCGTCCTCAAAGCGGAGCGTCACCGGCTGAAGAACCGCCTTTGCCTCCCGGGAATCGGGGCCTTCCTGCCACGGTCCGAAGATGCCGCCCGCGAGCCCGGTATTCCCGCGGATCATGGTTACATACGCCTTCAAAGACTCCGGCATTTCGGAGAATCGCAGCAGAGCGGGGCCGGACAGGGGTCCGGCAGGGGAGGGCTGGACCGCTCTCCGCTTCAGCAAGCCGCCGTCCTGTTCTGGAAGGGCCGCGTTCCCCAGGGCCTGCTCCAACCACTGGACGGAGGGGGATTCCAGGATGCCCAGGCCCTCCATAGGTAGAACGCAGGGATGGTTCCCCCGGACAAGGGCCAGCCGGGAAAGCTGTTCCTCCGCAGCAGGGGCCGGGTCTTTTTCGATACGGTCAAAGGCCAGCACATACAGGCCCAGCCGGTCGCAGATTTCATAAAGTTCTTCGGGGACAAAGCCGGTGAGAGAGACGGCATTGAAATTGTGCGCCTTGATGGCGGCGAGGTCCGCTTCCAGTGTTCCGCTGACACAGCCGTCTTCGCCAAATGGCCGGCAGGCCACGGCAAACAGCTTCTCGGGCTGACCGTTCAGGGCGGAAGCTTCCTCGGTCACCTCCCACTGGCGGAAGCCGAAGGAGACCTCCCGGGTGTGGTACACGGCCACCCCGTCCCAGAGGATTACCGCGACCCGGTAACGCTCCGGCGTTTCGGCGGTCCAGAGCCGAACGTCTTTACAGGGGATCACGGCGCTGGCGGAATCTTCCTGAATGGGGCTTTCGCAGTAGCCGATGACCTGGTTCCCATCCATCAGGGCGATCCGGGCGGTGAAGCCGTCGGAATTCCGGGTCCGCAGAGTCACATGGAGCTGGGGAGCGGAAGACTGCCAGTTCACCTCGGTCTGAATGTCGGTGATGGCTTTGGCGGGGAGGGAGTACAGCTCCACATCCCCCAAAATTCCGGAGAAGCGGGGCTTCTCCTTCGTGCCCCCGCACGAGCGGAGGACCTGGACGCAGACAACGTTTTTCTCCGGCCGGACCGCGGAGGTAATATCAAATTCAAATTCCGTCGGACAGTTTTTAGCCATGCCGATGCAGCTTCCGTTCACCCAGACCAGGGCGCAGGAGCTGACAGCCCCGAATTGGAGGAGGATCCGGCGGCTGCCCTGGTCCTTTGCCAGGGTGAAGCTCCGGCGGTAGAAGCCCGCGAGATGTTCGTCCGCGGAATCTCCCGCGCCGACCGGCGGACAGACATCTGACGTTTCCCAGGAGCCTGGGACGGCGATGCGCTTCCATTTCCTGTCGTCGAATTCAGGCCCTTCCCAGCCCTCGGGCGCGGGAGAAGCGGCGCTCTGGCTCAGAAAACGCCACCGGCCTCCCAGGCTGACCCGTTCCTCCCGGAACGCCGCGTGGGCGGAAAGCAGATTTTCGGAAGCAATGTTGGGATCTTCCCATTTTTCCATAGCGATTCCTCCAAAGGTATTTCTTGGCTCTATTATAGCAGGCGGAGGGCAAAAAGAAAAGTCGCATTCCGGGAAATTATTCCAGAAATGGGACAAAATCGGATAATCTCATTCTAATTGTACATAGTACACAATTAGAATGTAAATTTCGATGGAATTTGTATTGAAATTGTTTCTGTTTTCTGTTATAGTAGCTTTGTATTAAAACCGGAAAGGAAACGTGAAACCAATGGTCGATTTAAGAGCAATCCCCTATAACCTGAGCGATGAGGATATTCGCTGGGTTGAGAGCACCATCGCCTCCATGACCCCCGAGGAGAAGGTCGGTCAGCTGTTCTGGCAGTTGACTGCTTCTCAGGACGAAGCTTACCTCCAGGAGCTGATGGAGAAGTACCACCTGGGCGGCTGCCGCTACAACGGCATGCCCGGCGCTAAGGTCCTGGCTCAGAACCGGATCCTCCAGAAGTATGCAAAGGTCCCCGTGTTCATCGCCTGCAACCCCGAGCAGGGCGGTAACGGCGTGTGCCCCGACGGCACTTTCGTCTCCAGCCAGGTGAAGATCGGCGCTACCCGAAAGCCCGAATATGCCCAGGCCATGGGCCGCATCTCCGGCGCTCAGATCAAGGGCACCGGTTGCAACATGGCATTCGCTCCCGTGGTGGACATCACCTACAACTGGGAGTGCGAGGAAGTCCTGGCCCGCGCCTACGGCAACGACCACGAGCTGGTTGCCACTATGGGCAAGGCTTACATGGACGGCCTCCACGAGACCGAGGGCGTATACTGCTGCGCCAAGCATTTCCCCGGCAACGGCCAAGATTACCGTGACGCCCATATGTCCAACAACATCAACCACTATGGCTACGAAAAGTGGATGGCGACCTACGGCCATGTGTACAAGACCCTGATCGACGGCGGCCTGGACGCCATCATGGGCGGCCACATTATGATGCCCGAGTATATGAAGGAGCTGAACCCCGACATCACCATGGACGAGATGATGCCCGGCACTCTGTGCAAGGAGATCATGACCGGCCTGCTCCGTGACAAGCTGGGCTTCAACGGCATGGTCGTCACCGACGCCTCCCACATGGTGGGCATGACCAACCGGATGGCCCGTAAGGACATGCTGCCCGGCGCCATCAACGCCGGCTGCGACATGTTCCTGTTCTTCAACGATCCTGAGGAAGACTTCAACACCATGCTCAATGCCTACAACACCGGCATCATCAGCGAGGAGCGCATCGTCGAGGCTTTGACCCGAATCCTGGGCCTGAAGGCTGCCAAGGGTATGCACAAGAAGTCTGTGGAAGAGCTGACCGCCACTGACGAGGAGCTGACTGCCGCTCTGACCAATCCCGAGTTCAAGACCGTGGCTCCCGCCATCTCCAAGGACGCTCTGACTCTGGTCAAGTACAAGGACGAGGGCGTTCTGCCGCTGTCCCCCGAAAAGACCAAGCGGGTCATGATCGTCTCCGTCAAGGGTCCCGAGAGCCCCATGGGCAAGCTGGCTGCCATGGCTATGGGCGGCGCCGGCGGTCCCCGGAAGACCCCCGCTGAGAAGCTCTGCGACAAGCTGAATGAGAAGGGCTTCGAGGCATTTATCTACGAGTCCCCCCTGGACAAGATGATGAAGGAGGTTGCCGCCGGCAAGCCCTTCAACCTGAACCTGTACTTCGCCGGAAAGAACGCCATCGCCGACTTCACCTCCGGCATGGATCTGGTCATCACCTTCTTCGACGTGGCCAACGGCCATCCCGTCTTCGGCATGTCCAAGGGCGGCGGTGAGATCCCCTGGTACGTCCATGAGGTTCCCGTGGTTGGCATCTCTGTGAACAAGCCCACCATGCTGGCCGATACCCCCATGCTGCGGACCTATATCAACACCTACGACTCCCAGGAGTATACCCTGGACGCTCTGGTGGACGCTCTGCTGACTGGCCCCGAGGCCTTCAAGGGCTCCGATCCCATCGACTCCTACTGCGGCATGTGGGATACCCACATGTAATGGGAGGGCATTATGTCCATCTTTGATACTTTTGAGAAAAAGCACGACTATCTCGTCTGCGTGGACTCCGACGGCTGCGTCATGGACACCATGAACTGCAAGCATTTCCATTGCTTCGGTCCCTGCATGGTCACCGAGTGGGGCCTGGAGGAGTGGAAGGACGAGATCCTGGAGCGCTGGAACGTGATCAACCTGTTCTCCATGACCCGCGGCATCAACCGGTTCAAGGGCCTGGCCATGGCGCTGGGCGAGATCAACGAGAAGTACACCAAGATCACTGGCGTGGAGGCTCTGCAGCACTGGGCTGACACTGCGCCCGCTCTGAGCAACGACGGCGCCGCCAAGGCCGCCGCCGAGGCCACCGATCCCGACGCCAAGCTGGTGCTGGAAAAGGCGCTCAGCTGGTCCAAGGCCGTCAACGCCGCCATCGTCAAGCTCCCCGAGGAGCTGAAGGTTCCCTACGACGGCGCCAAGGAAGGTCTGGCCGCAGCCCATCAGTTCGCTGATGTTGCCATGGTCTCCTCCGCCAACCGGGACGCCGTGGAAGAGGAATGGGGCAAGTTCGGTCTGCTGGAACACACCGACATCGTGCTGGCCCAGGACATCGGCTCCAAGGCCGCCTGCATCGCCGCCATGCTGAAGTTCGGCTATGACCTGGATAAGGTGGTCATGGTGGGCGACGCTCCCGGCGACTGCGACGCCGCCGAGAAGAACGGCGTTCACTACTATCCCATTCTCGTCAACCACGAGAAGGAGAGCTGGGACGAGGCCATTGCCGTGGCCTTCGGCAAGCTTCAGGCGGGCGAGTACGCTGAATACGGCGCCGAGATGAAGCAGAAGTTCCTGCACAATCTGGGCGGCTAAGAAAACCATAAAGAAATCGGGCCCTTTTGGGCCCGATTTTTGCGTCTATTGGATGCCTTCCGGAAGGGTGACGGGCCCTTCCATCCGGTCCAGCTCCACCGAAAATTCCATGGGGATCGTGGCAATGAGGAAGGGCATCTCCCCGGAGCAGGTCAGGCTTAACGTCGTCAGCCGCTCCTCCCGGAGGGTGACGGTCATGGTCCCGTCGTCCAGATCAATGCCCAAGCCCTTAAGCTCTGGCAGGACCGTCAGAAAAAGCTCGGACAGGGTCTGACTTTCCACGGTGAGGGTATAGGTTTGGGAGTTGTCGGAAGAGGATACCAATTCCCCATCCCGGCAGAGGGTGAAGCCCAGCCCCCAGAACAGGGCGGCGGTGTCCTCCATCCCGGAAAGGGAGAGCGCTGAAAGCTGCCCACTCCGGCTGAACCAGAGGGCGTCTTTCGTACCGTAGAGCTGCGCCGTGTCGCTGATGGGCAGGGGACCGCAATCCACGTTCAGCTTTACCTCCGAGCCGAAAACCTCCTGATCGGCAAGCTCCGCGCAGGCGGTAAACAAGGGTGTGAGAACCTGGATGTCCATCAAATCCTCGCCGGTCATCCGCATCAGGATTTCCGTTGGGATGGTCTTTTCGCTGTCGTGATCCAGTTCGGCCTGGATAAGCAGCCCCTCATTCTGAACGGTCAGCGCGGAAAGCTGCCCGTTTTCCTCCGCCAGCGTCAGCGTCACTCCGGCGAGGGCCGAAGCCTCCGGCGTGAAGCGTTCCAAAAGGCTCAGCCGCGTCTCGTCCAATTGAAGGGTGTAGAGAGCTTGTCCATCCGAGATTTCCTTCCGGAAGCCCGCAAACAGGAGGAGATTTTCGTCCCATTCATCGACACGTTCCAGCAGGGAGGACAGATCATAGCCCCGGCCGTTGTCGAAATAGACTGCCTCGTCGTGATAATAAAGCTCCACGCCCTCGGCGTTCAGGCAGACGTACCGGTCATCACGGACCTCGCACCAGTAAAAATCTCCATTGAACGCCATGCCTTCCGCCGAGACCGTTACCAATCCGGACAGATTCCGCTCCTCCATCGCGGTTTCCAGCAGACGCAGTGCCCGGAAGCTCTCCGGAACCCGCAGCCAGACAGCGGCGGCCCCCAGCGCCACGATCAGAATCAGGGGAATCAGACACCCACATCCACGCTTCTTCACGCTCCCACGCTCCTTTCTGCACCTATTTTACAGGAGAAAGGGGCATGGGTCAATGAAAACCGTTCCGCAGGAAATCTGGTTATTCGTACTTCTTCCCCACGGCATACACCGGAACGAACAGTCCGCCCAGCAGCAGTATCACCATCACGATTTCCTCGTACTTGGACCAGAACCCGGGGAGGTAGGAATACAGATACATATAGAGCATCGGATACCCCAGCAGGAAGGTCATGGACCAGACCCGTCCGACGGTCAGGATGTGGGGCCAGTTCCGGTTGTTGAGGGCCAGCCCGGGGAGATTCATCCGGAAGGGGCCGTCTATCATACCGTTGATTTTGTTCTGGTCGTAATAATCCGGAAGCCGTGGCTTGGCGAACACCATAAAATACCCGCCGAGCAGCACACCGAAGAGCACGCAGAGCTGCAGGCACTCCGACCAGGTATCGATTGTGAATCCCCGGAAATGGAGAAAGAGCAGCTCCATCGCAGCGCCCAGCACACAGCCGAGGTACGCGCCGATTCGGGTGACCCGGTTCAAGGGCGGCTCCTCCTCGGCGGAGAGCTGAATGGTGGTCTGGACGAGCTGTTCCACCTGGCCTGCGGTCAGGGATTCACTGTGCTCCATTCGGCGGCATTCCAGCAGCTCCGTCACCGTCACGCCTAACGCTTCACCCAGGGGAATGAGCAGGGCCGTGTCCGGGATGCTGACGCCCGTTTCCCGTACTTAAAGATATTGGTTATGTATGAGTGCC
>JBGVDK010000125.1:0-8977 GCA_045119355.1 Faecousia sp. | reverse complement strand
ATTATCAGCCATTGCTCAGTCCTCCGATCCTCGAAAAGTCCCGCTCCACGGGATGCTCCCAGGTTCCCTCGCCGGGCAGGAGCAGAAACACCGCCTTGCCCAGGATCTCCCGGGTGTCCACCTGGCCGATCTCCGGGTCCCGGCTGTCCATGGACTCGTTCCGGTTGTCGCCCATCAGGAAGACACAGCCCTCCTCCACAACCAGCGGAAACTGGGTTCCCTCGGCGACGTTGGTTCCGGTAAAGGTGTAGGGCTCGTCCAGGGCCTCGCCGTCCACATAGACGACGCCCTGGTTAAAATCAATATCCACAACCTGGCCCTCGGTGGCGATGACCCGCTTGACAATGGCCTCGCCATTGCGGAACCGGTCCATGCTGGCTACCACGATGTCTCCCTGCTCCAACTGGCCGCAGATGGGGTTGTTGATCAGCAGCAGGTAATCCCCGTCCGCCAGGGTGTCAAACATGGAGTCGCCGGACACCACCACGATCCGCACCAGAAAGGTGAACACAATCAAAACAGTCGCCAGAATATAGGCAAAGTCATGGGCGTATTCCGTAATGATCTCCGGGATGGTCTGCTTCTTTTCCTCGGGCTTGGAAACAGAACCGTCCAGGTCCCGGTCCATATCCCGCCGTTTGCGCTTTGCTTCAAATTTTCCCAAAATGATCCTCCTTCAAATGGATCCAATCTATAGCAAGCGGAGATACTTCTCCGCGAAAGATACCAAATCGACTTTATTATACACAAAGAAGGCAAATAAAAAAAGAGGGCAAGCCCTCTTTTTTTATCAATTTTTTGTTTAGACCTTTTCCTTGATCTTGGCAGCCTTGCCGAAGCGGTCGCGCAGGTAGTACAGCTTTGCGCGGCGGACCTTGCCCTTGCGGACGGTCTCAACAGCGGCGATCCGGGGGGAGTGCACGGGGAAGACCTTCTCAACGCCGACGCCGTAGGAAACACGACGGACGGTGATGGTCTCGCCGATGCCGCCATGCTTGCGGGCAATGATGACACCCTCGAACACCTGGATTCTCTCACGAGAACCTTCCTTGATGCGCACGTGAATGCGAACGGTGTCGCCAACGCGCATTTCAGGCAGCTCAGTCTTCATGTACTGGCTGCTCAGAGCCTTAACCAAATCCATATCTTTGTCCTCCTTAATATTGGGCGTTCATGCAGCGTTTGACCCGGCGATATGGTTCCCGGCGCCGCAGAGGACTCACCTTGTTTTCAGACCGATTTATTGTAGCATGGCTTGCGTCGGAAATCAAGTCCTTTTTTCAATTATTTTTTGTGATTTTCCCGTTTTTACAGGTTCTCCCTGGCCCAGGAGCGGATCAGCGCCTCGGAAGAAGCAACCTCCGCGCCCTTCACTGCCAGGCCCTCGGAAACAGCCGCGCCGGGGCACAGCTTCGCCAGGTTCTCCACGCTCTGGGCAAAGCCGCTGCCGCCGTGGGTGCAGAGGGCGTAGACCTTCTTGCCACTCAGGTCCAGCTGTTCCAACACGGTGTACAGGCACATGGGCATGGTACCGCACCAGTTGGGGAAGGCCACCACAACGCTCTCATAGCCGGAAACATCCCCGGGAACCGCCTGAACGGCAGGACGGGCATTCCCCTTCCACTCGGCCACAGCCTGCTGGACGCAGTTCTTATACTCTGCAGCGTAGGGAACGGCGGTCTCCACCTGGAACAGATCGGCCTGAACCTCGTCGGCGACGAACCGGGCAGCATTCCGGGTATTTTCGGAGCGGGAATAGAACAGAACCAAAGTCTTTGCCATGATAAAATCTCCTTTTTCTTTTGAGTATAGCATTTATGGCATTTTCTGTCAATGCAGAAACAGCTTACTCCTGTACATAGAAAAAGCCTCCGGCGGAAGTGCACTGCGGAAAGGGATTTCCGCAGTACACAGTGATATTTTCCCTTGCGGGAAAGTGAAATATTTCCTTTCGGAAATGTGAAATATTGCTGACGCAATGTGAAATATGCCCAAGGGCATGTTGTGGTATCACTTTGTGATGATTTAAATTTAAGGACGACATTCAACTGAATGTCGTCCTTCCCTCAACATTTGCGCAGCAAATATTTCACAGGCGAAGCCTATTTCACACACCGAAGGTGTATTTCACAGATTTGCAAAGCAAATCTATTTCACTGTGGGCTGGGCATATCCCAATGCCCAGCCCACTCAAAACCGGAGGCCTTCCTGATTAAATGACCGGAATCAGGAGCAGCCGGTCCTCCTCCGGCTCCCCTTCCAGCTTGTTCAGCCGTTTGATGGCCCCAACCGTGGAGCCGCAGCGCTTGGCGAGGTCCCACAGCGATTCCTGGCTCCCCCGGGAACGGATGATCACCGAAGGCCGTTCCGGGTCCGGAGCGCCCGCTTCGCCCAGCTTCACCCCCGTCACCATCTCCATGGGCTGGGCACACAGGGACTTCAGATCCAGCACCACCCGGGTGTCCGTCCGCCAGGACCCGGCCTCCGACCGGCAGGACACGCTCCCGCTCAGCGCCGGGAAGCAGATGGTGTCGCACTCCGTATCCAGATGGAGGCTCTGGCTGCTCCGCTCATTTTTCGAGGAGTAAGCCCCGTCCTTCCCCATCAGCACCGTCTGGAAAACGCCCCCCAGTTCCAGGTCCACCGCGCCGGTCCGGGCCGTCACATTGGGGGCATCAGGAAAAAAGATCAGATCGATGGGCTGGCCCTCGTCCCCGGGGAAGCTGGCCGTCAGATCAAGGGGCCGCTGCTGCTCTTCCAGCCAGGCGGGAACGGACACCAGCTCCTTCTCCGGCACCGCCTCCCGGCAGGGGCTGTAGCAGTCCTGCAGCAGCTCCACTGTCTCCTGGGAGTTGATGATGTGCTGGCTGACCAGGCCGCATTTTAAGTGCAGGGAACCGTCCTGTTCCGGGTCCAGCTCTAAGCTAGTGACGCAGATCAGGTTGCTCACCTGGGCGTCTGCTTCATACTCCCCGTCCAGATCCACATACTGGGCGAAGGGGACCTGGAAGTCCTGGCTGTTCAGCCGTCCCTCCGGGTCGATGTACAGCACATGGAGATTCCCCATCCCCCGGAAGGCAGCCTTGCTCCCCAGGACCTTCTGTTCCAAAATCTCCGGGCTCATGCGATAATAGACCAGCTGCTCCACCGCAGGCATCCCGGAGGGGAGATTCAGGTCCTCGTCCATCAGGAAGCTCTTCTCCCCCGCCTCCCGGGTCAGGACGAAGGGATACCGCTCCACCTTCGTCTCCAAATCCTCGGGAAGCTCTCCCAGGGTGTAAAGCTCCAGCTCATCGGGGACCAGCGCCTGAACCAGCAGGCCGATCCCGGCCCGGAGCATCAGCTTCCGGGAGGAGGTGATCCGGGCGTCCATGCTCCGCAGGAAGGTCTCCACCCGGATGGCCCCGTCCCCGGCGGAATCCGGGAAGTCCGCCCTCGCCTGGAAGGGGATCCAGCTTTCCAGCCGCTGAAGCGCTCCCCCGTCCTCCGGAGAATACAGCACCCAGACCATAACCCCGCCGCTGACGCTGACCCCCCGGTCCCGCCAATCCTTCCCCCGGAGGATCACCTGCCCCCAGCAGGAAATGACCCGTCCCACGTCCGGCATGGAATCCGGGAGCTTTAGCTCCTGGGTCTCCTCCCGGTTCACCAGGGTGTAGAGCTTTTGTTTCCAATACCGGCATACCGTTTTTTCAAATGGCAGTTCCAAATCTGCTTCACTCCTTCAATGAGAATAGTAAAGCATATTCGCCTGTCCATTTATTTATGCCTGCGTTTTTCGCTGAGGAGCAAAATCCCCAGTCCGATGCTCCCGGCGGCCAGCAGGAACCGGAGGATGCAGCTCTCGATCCAGCCGCCAACCAGCACGCCTATTCCAAAGGAGATCAACGAAAAAGCCAGTGCCTGATTCCTTCTGCACATAAAAACACCTCCCCGCAAAATTTTATGCGGAGAGGTGTGTGTATGTTTCTTAGCCGCCCAGATATGCCTTGCGCACGTCGTCGGACTTCCGCAGCTCCTCGCCGGTGCCGGAGAGGGTGATCTTGCCGGTTTCCAGAACGTAGGCACGGTCGGCAACGGCCAGGGCCTTGCTGGCGTTCTGCTCGACCAGCAGCACGGTCTTGCCCGCGTTGTGCAGACTCTTGACGATGTCAAAGATCTGGTCCACCAGGATGGGGGCGAGACCCATGGAGGGCTCGTCCAGCATCATCAGCTTGGGTCTGGACATCAGGGCCCGGCCCATGGCCAGCATCTGCTGCTCGCCGCCGGAGAGAGTTCCGGCCACCTGCTTCCGGCGCTCTTTCAGCCGGGGGAACAGGTCATAGACCATGTCCAGGTCGTCCTTATTCAGCTCCTTGTGGATAAAAGCGCCCATTTTCAGATTATCCTGGACGCTCATTTGCAGAAAGATCCGCCGTCCCTCGGGGACGTGGGCCAGACCGTGATGGACCAGCTTGTACGCGTCGGTGTGGGTGATATCCTCGCCCATGAAGGTGACCTTGCCGGTACGGGGGTGCATCAGGCCGGAGACGGTCTTCAGGATGGTGCTCTTGCCCGCGCCGTTTGCGCCGATCAGAGCCACGATCTCGCCCTCGTTGACCTCGAAGGAAACGCCCTTGATGGCGTGGATGGCGCCATAGTACACCTGCAAATCTTCAACTTTCAGCATCACACTTCCTCCTCTCCGCTGCGGCCGAGATATGCCTCGATAACCGCGGGATTGCTCTGGATCTGCTCGGGGGTGCCCTTTGCGATGATCTTGCCGTAGTTGACCACGGCGATGGTCTCGCAGACGCCCATGACCAGGTTCATGTCATGCTCGATCAGCAGGATCGCGATGTGGAAGGTATCCCGGATCCGGCGGATCAGCTCCATCAGCTCGGCGGTCTCGCTGGGGTTCATGCCCGCCGCGGGCTCGTCCAGCAGCAGCACGCTGGGATTGGTCGCCAGAGCCCGGACGATCTCCAGACGGCGCTGGATGCCGTAGGGCAGGCTGCCCGCGGGGACGTTGGCAACCTCGGCCAGGCCCATAAAGCTCAGCAGCTCCATGGCCTTCTCGTCGGCCTCCTTCTCCGCCTTCTTGAAGCCGGGGAAGTGGAACAGATTGGTTGCGAAATTGGTCTTGATATCGTGGTGCATACCCACCTTAACATTGTCCAGCGCGGTCATCTGGGTGAACAGACGGATGTTCTGGAAAGTACGGGCAACGCCCATCCGGTTGACCTGAGCAACGGACTTGCCCTTGATGTCGATGCCCTTGACCAGCACGCAACCGCGAGTGGGCTGGTACACGCCGGTGATCAGGTTGAAAATGGTAGTCTTGCCCGCGCCGTTGGGGCCGATCAGGCCGCAGATCTCGGTCTGGCCGATGGTCACATGGAACTCGTCCACGGCGGTCAGGCCGCCGAAGTCGATGCCCAGGTTCCGAACATCCAGAACGGGGGGCTTTCCGATGTCCTCTTCCCGGAAGAAGGTGTTACTGGGGACCTCAATCAGGGTTCTCTTCTTATTCTTGTTCTCAGCCATCAGTCCTCAGCCTCCTTTCTGCCATGCAGGCGCTTGATGAGCTTGCTGGCGGACAGGGCCTGGATGATATCCTTGACCTTGGGGGACCAGGTAAACAGCATCACGATGATCAGCACAATGGCGTACATGATCATACGGAAGTCGTACAGCTCTCTCAGCATCTCGGGCAGGATGTACAGCAGGGTTGCGGAGATGACACTGCCGCCGATGTTGCCCATGCCGCCCAGGACCACGAACACCAGAATGTTGATGGAAGTATTGAAATTGAACTTGCTTGCCTGCACGGCGGAGAAATTCAGGCCGTACAGGGCACCGGCCATACCGGCCAGGAACGCGGAAACCACGAAGGCCTTCATCTTGAACGCGAAGACGTTCAGGCCCACGGACTCGGCGGCGATCCGGTTGTCCCGGATAGCCATGATGGCCCGGCCTTCCTTGGAGTTGATCAGGTTCAGGACCACGACCAGCGTGAACAGGATCAGGGCAAAGCCCATGCCGAAGGATGCGATCTTGTTGATGCCGGTAGCGCCCATAGGGCCGCTGAGGATCTGCTTGCCGCCGACCTCCATGCCCAGCTTCTCCACCTTAAAGGCGAAGTGCAGGCCATTGGAGTCCATACCGATGTACAGGTTGCCGATGATGTTCTTCAGGATCTCTCCGAAGGCCAGGGTGACGATGGCCAGATAGTCGCCTCTCAGACGTAGAACGGGAATGCCGACCAGCGCGCCGGCAAGGCCCGCGAAGACGCCGCCGATGACCATGGCAATGATCAGCCGCAGCACCTCATTCTCCACACCGGAGAAGACGGAAGCGGCGACAATGCCCGCGAAGGCGCCCACGCCCATGAAGCCCGCATGGCCCAGGCTCAGCTCACCGGAGATGCCGACCACCAGGTTCAGGGAGATTGCCAAAACGATGTAAACACAGATGGGGATCAGCTGTCCCCGCAGGGCACTCTTCACATAGCCCATATTGTCCAGGACGTTGACGGCGATGAACGCCAGGGTCACCAGGATGAAGATCCAGGAATCCTTGGGAAGGATCCGCTTTTTTGTATTCTTTCTCATTGCCCTCACCTCACACTTTCTCCTGCACGACCTTGCCAAGCAGGCCGGAGGGCTTGACCAGCAGCACCATGATCAGCACCGCGAACACGATGGCGTCGCTGAACTGGCCCGCGCCGAAGGCCTTGGAAAGGGTCTCGATCAGGCCCAGCAGCAGGCCGCCAAGCATGGCGCCGGGGATGGAGCCGATGCCGCCCAGAACCGCGGCGGTGAAGGCCCGGATGCCGGGCATGGAGCCGGTGGTGGGCTGGAGGGTGGGAACGGTGGAGCACAGCAGCACGCCCGCGATGGCCGCCAGCGCGGAGCCGATGGCAAAGGTGGTGGAGATGGTCTTGTTCACGTTGATGCCCATGAGCTGGGCGGCGTCCCGGTCCTCGGAGACGGCCCGCATGGCCTTGCCCATCTTCGTCTTGTTGGTGAACATAGTCAGCGCGATCATGATCAGGATGCTGGCGCCGATGGTGTAGATGACCTCACCGGTGATGACCAGCTTGCCGCCGAAGAGGGTGAAGGGCTCGAAGGTGACGATGCTGGTGAAATTCTTGGGAGCGGAACCCCAGATCAGCTGAGCGGAGTTCTGCAGGAAATAGCTGACGCCAATGGCGGTGATCAGAACCGCCAGGCTGGGCGCGCCCCGGAGGGGCTTGTAAGCCAGGCCCTCGATGACGATGCCGAGGATCGTACACACGGCCACAGCCACCAGGATGGACACGATGGTGGGCAGGCCCAGATAATTGGTGACGCAGAAGGAAATGTACGCACCCACCATGATGACGTCGCCGTGGGCGAAGTTCAGCATTCTGGCGATGCCGTAGACCATGGTATAGCCCAGGGCGATGATGGCGTACACAGCGCCGATGCTCAGGCCATTGATCAGATACTGTAAAATGTTCACGAAAATTCCTCTCTTTCCCGACAGCCTATGACGGGGGTCTTGGCAAAACCCCTCTCATCGACCGTCGATCCGTGAAAATTCTCTCGCCAGGCGGACGGGTCGCCCCATCCGCCTGGCAGCTTGGTCAATCAGAATTCAGAAGATTCCTATGGAGCTTATTCCACGCCGACGTAGACGCCGTCCTTGATGACCACGGCCATGGGGGTCTTGGAGACCGCGCCGGTGGCGTCCCAGGTCATGCCGGAGCCGGTCAGGCCGTCATAGGAGTTGGTGGTGTACCACTCGACCATCTTGGCGGAGATGTCAGCAGCGGACATATCGGCGGTGCAGCCGGTGGCGGTCAGAGCAGCATACATGGAGTAGATGACGTCGTAGGCGTCGGCGGCGAACTGGTTGGGAACGATGCCGGTCTTCTCCTGGAACTTGGCGACGAAGGCCTGGGTAGCCTCGTCAGTGGAGTCGGCGGAGAAGGGGGTCAGCATCATCAGGCCCTCAGCCAGAGCGGTGTCAAAGCCCTCGGTGGTCAGGATGCCGTCCATGCCGTCGCAGCCGAAGAAGGTGGGAGCGTAGCCGATCTTGTTGGCGTAGGTCAGAACCTGAGCGGCCTCGGTGGCGTAGAAGGGCAGGAAGACCAGATCAGCGCCGGCCTCCTGGCACTTGGTGACCTGGGTGGAGAGGTCTGCCTTGTTGTCGGCGGTGAAAGCCTCGACACAGACCACGTTCAGGCCCTTGGCCTCAGCCTGGGCAGCGAAGGTGGCGTAGGTACCGGCGGAGTAAGCGTCGGAGGAGTCGTAGATGACGCCGATGGCGGCATCAGCGAACTTGGCAGCGAAGTAGTCAGCGGAAGCGGTGCCCTGGTTGGTGTCCTTGAAGCAGATCTGGAACACGTTGTCGCCGCAGTCCAGGATGGCGTCAGCGGAGGCGGAGGGGGTCAGCATGAAGATGCCGTCCTCGTTGCACATGGGGCCGACGGCCAGTGCGGGGGCGGAGGTAACGGTGCCGGCGAAGATCTGCATGCCCCAGTCCTTCAGGGTGTTGTATGCATTGACGACCTTCTCAGCGTCGTGCTCGTCGTCCTGGCAGTTCAGCTCGAGCTGCAGGCCGCCCTTGGCGTTGATCTCTTCGACCGCGATTTCCATAGCGGCCTTAACAGCGGTGCCGTAAACGGCTGCGCCGCCGGTCAGGGGGCCGGTCATACCGATCTTGATGGCGCCGGCGGTCTCGGCACCGGCAGTCTCAGAGCCTGCATTCTCGCCGTTGGCGGCGGGAGCGGTGGTTTCGGCGGGGTCATTGCCGCAACCTGCAAACAGGGTCGCCATCATGGCGATGGCCAGGAACAATGCGATGAACTTTTTCATAATTCTTCTCTCCTTTTTGGGTTTTGAGAATTTATACAAAAAGACGGCCGCTTTCGCAGCCGCCTAAAGTATACGATGGGAATTAAGAAGCGGCTGCAATTTTGTTCGGAATCATCAATACTACGCACAGAATA
>JBGVDK010000124.1:0-3309 GCA_045119355.1 Faecousia sp. | reverse complement strand
ATGATCATGGGGTACGCAAGGCCCACATCCTCCGCCGCGATGACCATCAGCCGCCGGCATGCGGACTGCATCTGCCCAGCCTCCAAAAGCCGGCCCAGATAGTGGCAGGCGGCGTCCGGGTCGGAGCCCCGGATGGATTTCTGCATAGCGGAGAGCAGGTCATAATAATTGTCTCCGTCCCGGTCGGCCCGGAGGGCGCTTTTCTGGGTAACGGCCTTGGCGTCCGCCAGGGACAGCGGCAGCTTCTCCCCCTGGGGGATTCCGGCGGAGAACAACACCTCCACCGCGTTGATGGCCTTCCGCAGGTCGCCGCCGCAGGCTCCGGCGATGTATTCCAGCGCCCCCTCCTCGGGAACCGCCGTCAGGCCGGTGCGCTCCTCCATGAAGGAGACCGCCCGTTTTACTGCCTTCAGGGCCGCCGCCGCGTCGATCTGCTTGAACTCGAAGATGGTGGACCGGCTGAGGATGGCGTTGAAGACGTAGAAATAGGGATTCTCCGTGGTGGAGGCGATCAGGGTGATCTTGCCATTCTCGATGAATTCCAGCAGACTCTGCTGCTGTTTCTTGTTGAAGGACTGAATCTCATCCAGGTACAGCAGCACCCCGTTGGGGGCCAGGAAGGTGTCCAGCTGGGAGACGATCTCCTTGATGTCGGCGGTGGAGGCGGTGGTGGCGTTGAGCTTGCACAGCTTCCGGTTGGTCTTCTGGGCGATGATGTTGGCGACGGTGGTCTTGCCGGTGCCGGAGGGGCCGTAGAACACCATGTTGGGGACCTTCCCGGAATCGATGAGCCGCCGGAGCACCGCGCCAGGGGCCAGAATATGGTCCTGGCCGAAGACCTCGTCCAGGTTCGTTGGGCGGAGCAGATCCGCCAGGGGCTGATACATATGCCGCCCTCCTTTTGATTTTTCCTCATTATAGCACAAATGTACGCCTTTGGCAATGGGTTCGCTCTTCCCTTTTTCGGGAATTTGTGATAAGATAATGACAAGTTCCCGGGGTCGGCATTGACCCTGTTTCAGGAGGCTCGCCATGGAAGAAAAGGTCCGTTCCATCATCGATATCTTAAAAGCCCGCTACCCCGACGCCCTGTGTGCCCTGCACTATGGGAAGGATTACGAGCTGATGATCGCCGTCCGGCTCTCCGCCCAGTGCACCGACGCGAGGGTGAATCTGGTGACCCCCGCCCTCTTTGCCGCCTACCCCACTTTGGAAGCCATGGCAAGCGCCGACATCGCCGATGTGGAAAACTACGTCCACTCCTGCGGCTTCTACAAGCACAAAGCCAGGGACATCGTTCTCGCCTGCCAGATGCTCCTCTCCGACTACGGCGGAAAGGTCCCCGGAACCATGGAGGAGCTTCTCAAGCTTCCCGGCGTTGGCCGGAAGACCGCCAATCTCCTGCTGGGTGATCTCTACGGCGTCCCCGGCAGCATCGTCTGCGACACTCACTGTATGCGCATCTGCGAGCGGCTGGGTCTAAGCAAAGGACGTGACCCGGAGAAGGTAGAGCGCCAGCTCCGTCAGGTTCTGCCCCCGGAGGACAGCTCCGACTTCTGCCACCGGATCGTACTCTTCGGCCGGGAGATCTGCACCGCACGGAATCCCAAATGTTCGGAATGTCCCCTGGCCGTCCACTGCAAGGAAATCAATCAAGGCTGACATAATCCCCCCGGGCCAGGCATAAACTGGACAAGGGGGGATTTTCCATGTCCAAAAAGATGCCCATGGTCTACGGCGCGCTGATGCTCACCGCCGTGAACCTGATGCTCCGCTTCGTATCCACATCGTTTCAGGTCTATCTCTCCGGCGCCATTGGGCCGGAGGGGGTGGGCCTTTTGCAGCTGGTGATGTCCGTGTCGGGCCTCGCCATGACCGCCGGGATCGCCGGGATCCGGACCACCACCATGTACTTAACCGCCGAGGACCTGGGTCAGCACCGCCGGGGCAATGTCCCCTGGGTCCTTACCGGATGCTTTGTCTACTGCCTCGTCACCGGAGGGACGGTCTGCCTGGGCCTCTATTTCGCCGCACCCTACATCGCCCAGCACTGGATTGGGAATATGGCGGCATTGCCCGCCCTGCGGACCTTCGCAGCCTTTCTGCCCATCACCTGTTTATGCGGCGTGATGACGGGCTATTTCACCGCCGCCAACCGGATCAGCACGTTGGCGGCAGTGGAGGTGGCCGAGCAATTCTTCTGCATGGGCGTCACGGTTCTTGCCCTGCTGATGGTCCCGGATGGGAACTCGCAAGAAAGCTGCCGGGCGGTGGTATTGGGCAATTGCTGTGGGTATCTGCTCACCCTGACCTGTCTTCTGCTCCTCTACCGGAAGGACCGGCGGGAACGGGGCAGCGCCCTTCCCGTCGCCGGTCGGATTATGACCGCCGCCGTGCCCCTGGCCCTGGCCGACGATCTGAAGGCCGGGATCTCCGCTCTGGAAAACCTGATGGTCCCCAAGCGGCTGGCACTCTATCCCGGGATCAGCAACCCACTGGCGGCCTTCGGCATCATCTCCGGGATGGTATTTCCCGTGATGATGTTCCCGGCGGCGATCCTCTATTCCCTGGCGGAGCTGCTGATTCCGGAGCTAGCCCGGTGCGCCGCGGTGGGAAGCAAACAGCGGATTTCCTATCTCGCCTGCCGGAACCTGCGGGTGACGCTTCTTTATGGGTTGACTTGCGGCGGCGGGATGTTTCTTCTGGCGGAGGTGCTCTGTGACTGGCTTTATCCCGGGGTTGAGATGGCGGCGTATCTGCGGTGGTTTTCCCTGCTGGTGCCCATGCTCTACTGCGACCTGATCGTGGACGCCATGACGAAAGGCCTGGGCCAGCAGCGGGCCTGCGTCCGGTATAACATCATCTCCAATTCCCTGGACGTGGCGCTGCTGTTCGTGCTGCTGCCCCGGTTCGGCGTCCCCGGGTATTTCGCCAGCTTTGTGCTCACCCATTTGCTGAATTTCTGCCTGAGTCTGAGGCGGCTGGTAAAGATCAGCCATCCGGGATTGGGCTTCGCTTGGCCCTGTTTTGCTGTGGCCGCATGGCTCCTATCCATATTCGGAGCCTCCCGGTTCACGGGGCCTCTGCGGCAAATCGGAGCATTCTTAGGATTGTTCTTCTGCATCAGCTATTTCTTCGGAGTCTGGAGCCCCGGGGATGTGAAATGGCTGAAAAACCTCCTGAAACCGGAAAAAAGCCTGCCCTAAATGGCGCTGCGGAAATCTCTTTCCGCAGCGCCCAGTGAAATTTTCCCTTGCGGGAAAGTGAAATATTTCCTTTCGGAAATGTGAAATATTGCTGGCACAATGT
>JBGVDK010000123.1:0-19349 GCA_045119355.1 Faecousia sp. | reverse complement strand
GGGGGCCCAGTATCCCGGCATGGGCAAAGAGCTGGCAGAGGCTTCCCCCGCAGCAGCCAAAATCTTCCGGCTGGCGGAGGCCCTCCGCCCCGGCACCACCCAAACCTGCTTCGAAGGAACCGAAGAGGAGCTGAAGCAGACGAACATCACACAGCCCTGCCTGTTCACCGTGGAGCTGGCCGCCGCGGCGGCGCTTCACGAGGCAGGGATCAAAGCCGATCTGGCGGCAGGGTTCTCCCTGGGAGAGCTGGCCGCGATTTCTTATGGCGCGGTTGTTGATTTCTCAACCTCTTTCCAGCTGGTCTGCCGCCGGGGCGCGCTGATGGATGCCGCCGCGAAAGAGCAGAACACCGCCATGGCGGCGGTGGTGAAGCTCTCCAACGAAGCGGTGGAAGCACTCTGCGCGCAATTCGACGGGGTCTATCCCGTGAACTACAACTGCCCCGGGCAGGTTACCGTGGCTATGAAGGCCGAGCGGCTGGCTCCCTTCTCCGCCGCAGTGAAGGAGGCCAAGGGCCGTGCCCTGCCCCTGAAGGTCTCCGGAGGCTTCCATTCTCCCTTCATGGCCGGAGCCGCCGAGGCTTTTGCCGAGACGCTGGAAGCTGCGGAGCTGAAGGCTCCCGCAATCCCCGTCTATTCCAACGTCACCGGCGCGCCCTACGAGGGGGATATGAAGACGCTGCTGGCAAAGCAGATCTGTTCCCCGGTGCGCTGGGAGGACACCATCCGGCACATGATCGCATCCGGCGCAGACACCTTCATCGAGGTCGGCCCGGGGAACGTTTTACAGGGCCTGATCCGGAAGATCGACCCCAATGTTCGGGTTTTCGGGGTTTCTGATAAGGAAAGCCTGGAGAAAACCATCGAGGAGGTAAGCAAATGCTGAAAGGAAAAATCGCCCTGGTCACCGGAGGCTCCCGGGGCATCGGCGCGGCGGTTGTGAAGAAGCTGGCATCCCTGGGGGCGGACATCGCCCTGGTCTACGCGGGCAACGAAGCCGCCGCAAACTCCGTAGCCGCTGAGTGCGCTGAAAGCTACGGCGTCACCGTGAAGTGCTACCGCTGCAACGTGGCCGACTTTCAGGAGGTCAAGCAGACCGTGGCCGCCGTCAAGGCCGACTTCGGCACCATCCACATCCTGGTAAACAACGCCGGAATCACCAAGGACGGCCTGATTGCCGCCATGGGGGAACAGAGCTTCGACGACGTCATCGACGTGAATCTGAAGGGCACCTTCAACCTGATCCGCCACTGCGCGCCCCTGTTCATCCGGAACCGGGGCGGCAGCATCGTGAACGTCAGCTCCGTCTCCGGCATCATGGGCAACGTGGGACAGGCCAACTACTCCGCCTCCAAGGCGGGCGTCATCGGCCTGACCAAGTCCGTGGCCCGGGAGCTGGCCCCCCGGAACATCCGGTGCAACGCGGTGGCTCCCGGCTTCATCGCCACCGACATGACCGCGAATCTCACCGACAGCCCTCTTGCTTCCGCCATCCCCCTTTCCCGGATGGGCAAGCCCGAGGAGGTAGCCGAAGCCGTGGCGTTTCTCGCCTGCGCGGAGTATATCACCGGCGAAATTCTCCGGGTAGACGGCGGAATTGCTATGTAATTGATAATGGACAATTGATAATTGACAATTATTGTTGTTTTCAATGATCCAAACATTCCCGAAGGGAATAGCATCATTTTCAATTTTCAATTCTTAATTTCGGCCACCGGCCGACTGATTGAAGGAGTAACAACATGACAACAACCAATCGCCGGGTGGTGGTCACCGGCCTGGGCGTGATCAGCCCCGTGGGTAATTCCGTGGAGGAGGCCTGGAACAATCTGATCTCCGGCGTCAACGGCATCGGCCCCATCACCGCCTTTGACCCCGCCAACTACAAGGCCAAGCTGGCCGCCCAGGTCAAGGACTTTGACCCCCGGGCCTATATGGAAAAAAGCGAGGTGCTCCGCACCGACCTGTTCGCCCAGTTCGCCGTGGCCGCCGCCGTCCAGGCGGTGGAGGAGTCCGGCGTCATCGGCACCCTTGCCCCGGAGCGGATCGCCGTGTATTTCGGCTCCGGCATCGGCGGTCTGAACACCGTGACGACTGAAGTAGAGAAGCTGGGCAGGCGGGGACCGAACCGGGTCTCCCCCTTCTGCGTACCCATGATGATCCCCAACATGGCCGCGGGCCAGATCGCCATCCGCTACAACTGCCAGGGCCCCGCCCTCCCCGCCGTCACTGCCTGTGCCTCCGGCTCCAACGCCATCGGCGAAGCCCTTCGGCTGATCCGCCACGGCTACGCCGACGCCTGCGTCACCGGCGGCACGGAGGCCTCCATCGTCCCCATCAGCGTCGCGGGCTTCAGCAATATGCAGGCCCTGTCCACCGCCACGGACCCCAGCGCGGCCTCCCTGCCCTTCGACAAGCGCAGAGGCGGCTTCGTCATCGGCGAGGGCGCGGCGGCGCTTGTGCTGGAAGAGTATGAGCACGCGGTCTCCCGCGGAGCGAAGATCTACGGCGAGGTCTGCGGCTACGGCTCCACCTGCGACGCCTACCACATCACCGCCCCCCATCCCGAGGCCGACGGCGGCGCGAGAGCCATGGTCCTGGCCCTTGAGGAAGCGGGCTATGACGCTTCCGAGACCATCTACATCAACGCCCACGGCACCGGCACCCCCATGAACGACGCCGGTGAAACCCTTGCCATCAAAAAGGCGTTGGGCGAAGAAGCGGCCCGCAAGGCCCTCATCAGCTCCACCAAGTCCATGACCGGTCATATGCTGGGCGCCGCCGGCGCCATCGAAGCGGTGGCCTGCCTGAAGGCGCTGGAAACCGGCATCGTGCCCCCCACCATCAACCTGTTGGAGCCGGACGAGAAGTGCGACTTAAACTACGTCCCCAACAAGGCTGTGGAGGCCAAGCTTGACATCGCCCTGTCCAATTCCCTGGGCTTCGGCGGCCACAACGCCAGCCTGGCCTTCCGGAGGGTCTGATATGAAGGATGCTGACATTCGCAAGTATGCCCAGCTCATGGGCGAGCTGGGCCTGACCGGTCTGGAAATCACCGAAAAGGACCACACCGTCCGCCTGGAACGGAGCTTCGGCTCCTCCCCGGTGCAGGTGGTTCCTTCTGAGCCGGTTTCCTCCCCTGTGCCCGCGCCCGCAGGCGCGGACGCGGTTTGCTCCCCCATGGTGGGCGTGTTCTACCGTGCCCCCGCCGAGAACGCCGCTCCCTACGTCCAGGTGGGCGACCGGGTGGAGAAGGGAACGGTCCTCTGCCTCATCGAGGCCATGAAGATGATGAACGAGATCACCGCCGAGGAGCCCGGCATCGTGGAGGAGATCTGCGTCGAAAACGGCCAGGTGGTGGACTTCGGCAAGCCGCTTCTGCGGATCAGGAGGGACGCATGAACAAAAACGAAATCATGAACATCCTCCCCCACCGGGAGGATATGCTCCTGCTGGATGAAGCGGAGCTGGTGGAGGGAGAGGCCCACGGCAGTCTCACCATCCGGGGGGACGAATTTTTCCTCCGGGGCCATTTTCCCGGGAACCCGGTGGTCCCGGGGGTGATCCTCTGCGAAATCCTGGCCCAGAGCGCCTGCGTGCTTCTGGCGGACCAGATGGCCGAGGGCAAGACCCCCATGTACACCGGCCTGAATAACGTCCGGTTCAAGTCCCCGGTCCGGCCCGGGGACAAATTCGAGACCCGGTGCCGCCTGACCCGTTCCAAGCCCCCCTTCTACTTCGCCAGCGGCGAGGGATATGTGGGGGACCGGCTTTGCCTGAAGGCGGAGTTTTCCTTCGCCATCGTGGGGGAATGAGCCATGTTCCGAAAGATCCTCATTGCCAACCGGGGTGAGATCGCCGTGCGGATCATCCGCTCCTGCAAGGAGATGGGCATCGCCACCGTGGCGGTCTACTCCACCGCCGACGCCGAGGCCCTCCACACCGCCCTGGCCGACGAGCGTGTCTGCATCGGCGGTCCCGACGCATCCGACAGCTACCTGAACCAGGAGCGGATCCTCTCGGCGGCCCTGGCTACGGGAGCCTCCGCCATCCATCCGGGCTACGGCTTCCTGTCGGAGAACCCGGAGTTCGCCCAGGCCTGCCGAAAAAACGGCATCGTCTTCATCGGCCCCACCCGGGAAAACATGGAGCGGCTCAGCGACAAGGCTGTCATCAAGGCGCTGATGGAGGAGGCGGGTCTGCCCACCATTCCGGGCACCGGGGTACTGGAAAGCTCCGGGGAAGCGAAGGGGGAAGCGATGCGCATCGGCTACCCCGTGATGCTCAAGGCCCGGTCCGGCGGCGGCGGCCGGGGCATCCGGCTCATTGAAAACGACGCCCAGATGGAGCTGATTTTCCCCCAGGCGCGGGCGGAAAGCCTCGCCGCCTTTGGAGATTCCGCCGTGTATTTGGAAAAGTATGTGCATCCTGCCCGCCACGTGGAGGTGCAGATCCTCGCCGACGAGTTCGGAAACGTGGTGTGCCTGGGGGAGCGGGACTGCTCCGTCCAGCGGCGGCACCAGAAGCTCATCGAGGAATCCCCCTCTCCGGCGGTTTCCCCGGAGCAGCGGTCCACGCTGATCCAAAAGGTCATCGCCGCCGTGAAGCACATCGGCTATGTGGGCGCGGGGACACTGGAATTCCTCCTGGACCGGGAAGGGAACTTCTGGTTCATGGAGATGAACGTCCGGCTTCAGGTGGAGCACACCGTCACGGAGATGCTGACGAACATCGACCTGGTGAAATGGCAGATCCGCATCGCCGCGGGCATCCCCCTGAACTTCACTCAGGAGGATGTGACCTTCCGGGGCTGCGCCATGGAATGCCGAATCAACGCCCTCTCTCCCGGAAGGGTGGAGGCGCTTCACGTCCCCGGCGGGCCCTTCGTCCGGTTTGACACCTGCCTGGTGGCCGGGGGAAGCGTCAGCCCCTATTATGACTCCCTCCTGGGCAAGCTCATCGTCTCCGCCGGAACCCGGGAGGAGACCATCCGGAAGATGCGCGCCGCCCTCTGCGAGCTGGTTATCGACGGGGTGCGGCACAATCTGGAAGAGCAGCTTACGCTGATCTCCCGGAATGCCTTTGTGGACGGGAGCTACGACCTGACCTTTATGGAGGAATGAAATGTCCTTTCTGAATTTTCGATACAAACCCAAAAACGAGCTGGAGGCCGGAGGCCGCTCCGCCGAGCCGGTCCATTCCGACGAACAGGAGCCCGAAACCACCTGCCCCAACTGCCGGAAGTCCATTCCGGTGAGCCGTCTCTGGGCCAACCAGAACGTCTGCCCCTGCGCCCACCATTTCCGGCTCCACGCCCGTCAGCGCATCCGGATGGTGACGGACAAGGGGAGCTTCCGGGCGATGGACGCTTCTTTGCAGTCTTCGGACCCCCTTCAGTTCTCCGGCTACAAATCCAAGCTGGAAACGGCGAAGCTCTCCTCCGGGGAGCAGGAGGCCGTCCTCACCGGAACCGCGAAGATCGGCGGCGTGAATACCTGCGTCTTTGCCATGGAGCCGGGGTTTATGATGGGCTCCATGGGCACGGTGGTGGGCGAGAAGCTGACGAGGCTCTTTGAATACGCCCTGGAAAGCCGTCTTCCCGTGGTGGGCTTCACCGTCTCCGGCGGTGCCCGGATGCAGGAGGGGCTTCTCAGCCTGATGCAGATGGCGAAGGTTTCCGGCGCGGTGAAGCGGCACTCGGACGCAGGGCTATTTTACCTGGTCGTCCTCACGGACCCCACCACCGGCGGCGTCACCGCCAGCTTCGCCATGGAGGGGGACATTCTCCTGGCCGAGCCCGGAGCCACCATCGGCTTCGCCGGAAAGCGGGTCATTGAGCAGACCGTGCGCAAGTCCCTGCCCAAGGAATTCCAGACGGCGGAGTTCCTGCTGGAACACGGCTTCGTGGACGCCATCGTCCCCCGGAGCGTCCAGCGGGAGGCCATCGCTTCTCTTCTGAAGCTCCACTGCGGAGGTGAAACCCAATGAGCAAACTGACCATTCCCGCCTATGAACGGGTGAAAGCCGCCCGGGACCCCAAGCGGCCCACCGGGCTGGACTATATCCAGAACATTTTCACGGACTTCTTCGAGCTCCACGGCGACCGGCGCTACGCCGATGACGGCGCCATCGTTGGCGGCGTTGCCTATTTAAATGGAAGGCCCGTCACCGTCATCGCCATGGAAAAGGGCCGTACCACCAGAGAGCGGATGGCCCGGAACTTCGGCGCCCCCAATCCCGAGGGCTACCGCAAGGCCCTGCGGCTGATGAAGCAGGCGGAGAAATTTCATCGACCCGTCATCTGCTTCATCGACACCAGTGGCGCCTACTGCGGCATCGGCGCCGAGGAGCGGGGCCAGGGCCAGGCCATTGCGGAAAACCTGATGGAAATGATGACCCTGAACACCCCCATTCTCTCCGTCCTCACCGGCGAGGGAGGCAGCGGCGGCGCATTGGCCCTGGGCGTTGCGGACCGGGTTTGGATGCTGGAAAACGGTGTCTACTCCGTCATCTCCCCGGAGGGCTGCGCCAGCATTCTGTGGAAGGACGCCGCCAAGGCGGACATCGCCGCCGGGAATTTGAAATTGACCGCCCGGGACGCATTGACGCTGGGGGTCATTGAGGGTATAATAGCAGAGACGGACCTTGGTCAGTCTCCTTTCTATGCCCGGCTCCGGGAGACGCTGGAAGAAGCACTTGTTTCCCTGGAGCACTGCGAAAATCTGCCGGAGCAGCGGTATCAGCGATTCCGCCGTCTTGGCAGACCGGACGATCAAAAGGAAATCTGACACATGTCTATTTATCATCAATTCTGCGACGAACAGACGGACAAACAGGGCCGTCTGACCCATATCGGCTTCCACTACCCGGAGAACTTCAACTTCGGCTACGATGTGGTGGACGCCATCGCCAGCCAGACGCCGGAGAAGCTGGCGCTGGTCTGGTGCAACACCGAGGGGGAGGAGCACACCTTCACCTTCGGCGATATCCGGGACAACAGCAACCGGATCGCGAACGTCCTCCGCTCCGCCGGGATCGGCAGGGGAGACCACGTGATGGTGGCCCTGAAGCGGCACTATGAATACTGGTTCACCGCCGTGGCGCTGCACAAGCTGGGCGCGGTGCTGATCCCCGTGACCCACATGCTCACCGAGAACGACTACCGCTACCGGATGGGCTGCGTGGACCTGAAGGCCGTGATCTACACCCCTCAGGGGGACGTACATCAGCGGATCGCCGCCGCGGCGAAGGACTGCGCCCCCAGCTGCCGCCTGTGGACGGTTCAGGAGGAGCGCCCCGGCTTTGAGAACCTGACGGCGGCCATGACTTCCGCTTCCCCGGAATTTCCCCGGCAGGAAACGGCGGTCACAGACCCCATGCTTCTCTACTTCACCTCCGGCACCACCGGGTATCCCAAGGGAGTCATCCATGACTTTTCCTATCCCCTGGCCCACATCGTCACCGCCAAATACTGGCACCGGTGCACCGAGGACGGCCTCCATTTCACCGTCGCCGAAACCGGCTGGGCGAAGGCCTCCTACGGCAAGCTCTACGGCCAGTGGCTGGTGGGCACGGCGGTGATGGTCTTTGATTTCGACAATTTCGATCCCCGGCAGCTCTGCTCGGTGATCAATCAATACGGCGTCACCACCTTCTGCGCGCCGCCCACGGTCTACCGCTACCTGACCCGGAAGGGCATCCCCGAGATGCCCACCCTCCGTCACGCCACCACCGCGGGAGAAAAGCTGAACCCCGAGGTCTCCCGGCGCTTCACAGAGCGCACCGGTCTGGTTTTAGCCGAGGGCTACGGTCAGACGGAAACCACCCTGCTGTTGGCGAATCTCGCCGGAACCGAGCCCACGGTGGGCAGTCTGGGCCTGCCCTCGCCCCAGTACCGGGTGGAGGTCCGGCGGCCCGACGGCTCCCGTACCGCTCCCGGGGAAGCGGGAGAGATCGTGGTGGTCCCGGAACAGGAGGGCAAACGGCCCATCGGCCTGTTCGTGGGCTACCTGGGAGACGAAAAACGCTACCAAAAAGTCTGGGAGGGCGGCGTCTATCACACCGGCGACGCCGGCTGGGTGGACGAACAGGGCCGGTTCTGGTTCCAGGGCCGCTCCGACGACCTCATCAAAACCGGCGGCTTCCGGGTTGGCCCCAGCGAGGTGGAGCACGTGCTCTCCGGGCATCCGGCGGTGGCCGAATGCGCCATCTTAGGCATCCCCGACGAGGCCCGGGGCCAGGCCATCAAGGCCTTCGTCCTCCTCCATCCCGGCTACACGGCAGACCGGGAGACGGAGCGTGAGCTCCGGGAATTCGCCAACTCCCAGATGGCGGAGTATAAATGGATCCGCGTCATCGAATTCGTGGACACCATCCCCAACACCATCAGCGGTAAAATTTGCAAGGCGGCCCTCCGGCGGTGATTTCCTCCGGCGTCCGCCGGAAAGAGAGGAAACCTTGGCAGAACGGATCAAAAATATGCGGGAAGTGCTCCTTCTCGCGGGCATCAGCGAAATCAACGCCCAGGGCGTCACCGGATTCTCCGTCCGGCGGGTGGCCGAGGCCTGCGGTGTCTCCTGCGCCGCCCCCTACAAGCACTTCAAGGACAAGCGGGAGTTCATCGCCGCCATCATCGAATACGTCAACGAGCAGTGGAAGCATCGGCAGCAGGAGGTGCTGGAAAGCTGCGGAGAGAGCCTCCGGGAGCAGATCGTCACGGTCAGCGTGGAGTATGTGAAGTTTCTCATGGAGAAGCCCTTCTACCGGTCCATCCTGATGCTGAAGGACGAGGGCTTCGACAACATCTACCACAAAAAGCGGGGCGAGATGTCCAGCCGGAGCCAGCAATTGGAGGCCGAGTTTTTCGCTTCCTCCGGGATGGATGAGGCCACCCAGCGCCGGAAGCTCCACTATGTCCGGGCCATGATCTTCGGCACCATCTTCCTCTTCGACACCGGCGAACTGAAATACGGGGAAACCGCCATCGAGAACCTGCGCATGAGCATCGAGCGGGAGTTTGATCTGCCATGAGAAACGAATACATCCATCGGGTCCACTACCACGAGACCGACAAAATGGGCGTCACCCACCATTCCAACTATATCAAATGGATGGAGGAGGCCCGGATCGAATTCCTGGACGCCGTCGGCTGGTCCTACGCCCGGCTGGAGCGTGAGGGCATTATCTCCCCGGTGATCGGGGTGGAGTGCCAGTACAAACGTCCCACCACCTTCGACGATCAGGTCCGGATCGCCGTCCGGGTGGAGGAATTCAAGGGCGTGAAGCTGGTCATCGGCTATACCATGGTAAAGGAGGGGACTGGCGAAACGGTCCTCACCGGCCGGACCTCCCATTGCTTCACCACCCCCGAGGGAAAGCCCCTCATCCTGAAAAAACAGTTCCCGGAGCTGGACAGCCTTCTGCGCCGTATGGCCGAGGAGGACCGGGAAGCATAACGAAACACCCAGGCTCCCTCATTCCGAGGGAGCCGTTTTTTGTCCTCCGCTGACAAATAGCATATCATTGCCCGATCGATTCTTGCCGCAAGAACAATACCGCGCTATCTTTGCCCGCGTAACGACAAGCACCGCACCGAGCACCAGGAGCCAGCCCAGGCACCGGGCAAAACTTAAGAAAACTTAAGAATACTTAAGTTGTTTTCCAAATGGGGTTGATGTATATTAGAATCATCTACCAAATCCCAATGGAGGTATCCCAATATGAAACTGAAGAAATGGATCGCACTGTGCCTGGCGGGCTGTCTGGCCGCGGCCCTCTGCGCCTGCGGAACCAGCGGCACCGGCGTGTATGTCCAGTCTGTGGCAGACCTGATGGACCTGGGCGGCATCGCCCCCGGGGACCGGTTCGCCGGAATCCTGGTCTCTGAAAACGTCACCGAGATCCAGAAGGACTCGGACAAAACCGTAGCGGAACTTCTGGTCAAGGAGGGCGACGACGTCACCGAGGGCCAGGCCCTGTTCTCCTACGACACCGACCAGCTCCAGCTCTCCCTGGACAAACAGAAGCTGGAACTGGAACAGCTGAAGGCCGCCATCGACAACTACGAAGATCAGATCGACGAGCTGAAAAAGGAGCGGAATAACGCCTCCTCCGGCGACAAGCTGAGCTACACCGTCCAGATCCAGTCCCTGGAGGTGGAGCTGAAGGAGTCCCAGCTGAACCTCACCGCCAAGGAGACCGCCGTGGCCCAGTCCGAAGCATTGCTCGAAAACGCCACCGTCTATTCCCCCGTCACCGGCCGGGTCCAGTCCATCAGCGAGAACGGCTATGACAACTATGGCAATTCCCTGCCCTACATCTCCATCCGGCAGGCCGGGTCCTACCGGGTCAAGGGCACCATCGGCGAGCTGCAGCTGGGCGGCCTGATGATCGGCTCCCGGGTGAAGATCATCTCCCGGACCGACGAGACCCAGACCTGGACCGGCACCGTCAGCCTGGTGGACTATGAGAACCCCTACCAGGGCAGTGACTACGATATGTACTACGGCTCCTCCTCCGACGAGATGACCTCCGCCAGCAAGTATCCCTTCTATGTGGAGCTGGACGATTCCGAGGGCCTGATCCTGGGCCAGCACGTTTATATGGAGCTGGACACCGGAGATGAGGAAGTCTCCTCCGGCGTCTCCATCAGCAGCGCCTTCTTCTGCTACGATGAGGAGGGCAACGTCTACGTCTGGGCCGAGGGCCGGAACGGCCTGGAAAAGCGGGTCGTCACCCTGGGTGAGTACAACATGGCCCTGGATACTTACGAGGTCCTGGACGGTCTGACGGAAAGCGACTACATCGCCTTCCCCGACGAGACCGTCTGCGTGGAGGGCGCCCCCACCACCCATGAAGCTCCCGCAGAGGAGGCTGTGGATTCGGAAGGCGGTGTGGGTTAATGGAGATCCTGAAACTCACCGACATCTGCAAGGACTACGTCCAGGGCAAGGAGCCGGTACGGGTGCTGAAGAACGTCAGCCTCACCGTGGAGCGGGGAGAGTATCTCGCCATCATGGGCCCCTCCGGCTCCGGCAAGACCACCCTGATGAACCTGATCGGCTGTCTGGACGTGCCCACCTCCGGCAGCTATGAGCTGCTGGGCAAGGATCTGAAGGACCTCTCCGACAAGGAGCTGGCGAAGATCCGAAATAAACACATCGGCTTCGTGTTCCAGAATTTCAACCTGCTCCCCAAAATGGACGCGGTGGACAATGTGGCCCTGCCCCTGCTCTACGCCGGGGTGCCCCAGAAGGAGCGCCGGGCCAGAGCTGTGGAGGCTCTGAACGCCGTGGGTCTGGGGGAACGGATCCACTTTCTCCCCAACCAGCTCTCCGGCGGCCAGTGCCAGCGGGTGGCCATCGCCCGGGCCATGGTGGGAAAGCCGGACCTCTTACTCGCTGACGAGCCCACCGGCGCCCTGGATACCAAATCCGGCGACCAGATCATGGAGCTGTTCCGCCAGCTGAGCCAGGAAGGCATCACCATCATCATGATCACCCACGAACCCGCCATCGCCGCCTGCGCCGACAAGACCTACCACATTCTCGACGGCGAGCTGCGCACCGACGGCGCTGTCTCCCAGAAGGGAGGAGATCCCGTATGAAGCAGAAGAAATGGCTGAAAGTCCTGATCCCCGTGGTGGCTGTGGTCCTGGTGGCCGCAGTGTGCCTGGGGGTCTGGCGCGCCGCCGGCGCCAATTCCGCCGAACCGGTGAACGTCTACGCCTTTACCGATCTCGGCATGACCGAATACTGGGCCGACTCCCAGGAGAGCAGCGGCCCCATCACCACCGACGACATCCAGACCATCTACCTCTCCGACACCCAGACCGTCACCCAGATTCTGGTGGAGGTGGGCGATACCGTTCAGAAGGGCGACCTGCTGATGGTCTTCGACACCACCCTGTCCGACCTGGCCCTGGAGCGGGAGCGGCTGGCAGTGGAAAAGCTGAAGCTCCAGCTTGCGGACGCCAAAGACGAGCTGACCGAAATCAAGAACATGAAGCCCATGGTGATCCCCGCCGCCACCGAGCCGGAGGAGACCGAGCCCGATCTGGGCGAGCAGCTTCTGGACCCCTACCGCGTCTCGGAGCAGACCGAATACGACGGCAGCTCGGAGGACAAGGCCCTGATCTGCTGGATCCCCGCCGGGGCGGAGCTCAGCGACGAGCTGTTCGAGGCCATCCGGGAGAAGGCCGTGGAATACCAGACCCTGAACCGTCCCGAGGAGCCCACCGAGCCTCCCGTGGAGGAACCGACGGAGGAAGTCACGGAACCCTCCGAGACCGTCCCCGAGACCACCGCTCCCACGGAGACCCAGCCCGAGGAAACCACCGGGCCTGTGGAGGAACCCACCGAACCGGAGGAAGCTCCCTCCGATCCTGCTGAGGAAACCACGGATCCCTCCGGGGAATCCTCCGAACCCACGGAAGAACCCACCGAGCCTGTGGAAGAACCCACGGACCCCACGGAGCTTCCCAGCGAGCCCACCGACCCCACCGACCCTTCGGAGCCTGCCCCCGTGGAGGTGAACCAATTCTACGTGGTCTTCAAGGTCACCGAGGGGGATATGAGCCTTGGCGCCACCACCGTCTGGCAGGGGATCCGCGTCACCCGGAACCCGGAGACCGGAACCTATTCCATCTCCCTCTATGACGCTTCCTTCCTGCCGGACCACACCCTGACCGGCGACAGTCTCCTCCCGGACACCACGCCGGAGATCGACTTCGGCAGCGGCTACACCGCCGCCCAGATCGCGGAGATGCGCACCCAGCAGGAGAAGGTCATTAAGGACCTGGAATTCCAGATCAAAATGGCCGAGGCCGACTACAAAATCAAGCAGACCGAGGTCTCCGATGGCTGCGTCTACGCCCAGTTTGACGGCCAGGTGGTCTCCGTCCTCTCTGAGGAGGAGGCGAAAATGACCATGCAGCCGGTGCTGAAGGTCTCCGGCGGCGGCGGTTACTACATCGAAGGAAGCGTCAGCGAGCTGGAACGGGACAACATCCAGATCGGCCAGGAGGTCACCGTCAACGACTGGTACGCGGGCATGACCTACACCGGCGTCATCCAGTCCATCGGCGACTCCCCCAGCTCCGACGGCTACTGGAACGGCATCGGCAACCCCAACACCTCCTATTATCCCTTCACCGTCTTCGTGGATGGCGACGCGGACCTGCAGGAGGGCTATTACGCCAGCGTTACCTTCTCCTCCGCCACGGCGGAGCACGGCATTTACCTGCAAAATCCCTTCCTCCGCACCGAGCAGGGGAGAAGCTACGTCTATGTCCGTGGAGAGGACGGGACCCTGGAAAAGCGCTATGTCACCACCGGCAAGTCCCTGTGGGGCAGCTACACCGAGGTCCTTTCCGGCCTGACCGCCGAGGATTACATCGCCTTCCCCTACGGCAAGAACGTGAAGGACGGCGCGGAAACCAAAGAGAGCGACCTCAGCGAGCTCTACGATTACTAAAGGAGGGAGCAGCATATGTTTGAAAATATTCGCCTGGCGTTCCAGGGCATCTGGAGCCACAAAATGCGCTCCATCCTGACGATGCTGGGCATCATCATCGGCATCGCCGCCATCATCACCATCGTCTCCACCATCCAGGGCACCAACGAGCAGATCAAGGAAAACCTGATCGGCGCGGGCAACAACGTGGTGACGGTGCAGCTGAACCAGGACGGCTACGCCTACGACATGAGCTGGAACTCCGTCCCCAGCGGCGTGCGCACCATCACCGAGGAGACCCGGGCTGAACTGGAAGAGATCTCCGGCGTGGAGCAGGTCTCCCTCTACACCTCCCGGAACTACGCCAACGGCGTGTTCTACCGGAACACCGAGTTCAGCGGCGAGCTCTACGGCATCGATTCCCACTACCTTTCCGTCTACGGCTATCAGGTGAAGTCCGGCCGTGGCTTCACCAAGGCGGATTACGACGATTTCCGGAAGGTGGTCCTGGTGGACACCACCGCTGTCACCACCCTCTTCTCCGGAGAAGATCCCGTGGGGGAGAGCATTGAGCTGGGCGGCGACGTGTTCACCGTGGTGGGCGTGGTGGCCCTGGCGGAGGAGTTTGAGCCCACCATCAATTCCCTCAACGACTACTGGCTCTACGCCGACACCTCCTCCGGCGCCATCTACCTGCCCAGCGCCGTGTGGCCCACGGCCTTCTATTTTGACGAGCCCCAGAACGTGGCCATCAAGGTGGATTCCACCGACTCCATGACCACCGCCGGTCAGGAGGCCGCGAAGCTCCTGACAGAGCGGCAGATCGTGGACGAGGACAGCAGCTTTGACTACCGGAGCCAGGATATGCTGGAACAGGCCCAGCAGCTGCAGAGCATGTCGGAATCCACCAACGCCCAGCTGATCTGGATCGCCAGCATCTCCCTGATCGTGGGCGGCATCGGCGTCATGAACATCATGCTGGTCTCCGTCACCGAGCGGACCAGCGAGATCGGCCTGAAGAAGGCCATCGGCGCGGCCAAGGGCCGGATCCTCCTGCAGTTCCTGACGGAGGCGGCGGTGCTCACCAGCCTGGGCGGCATCATCGGCGTGGTCTCCGGCATCGGTCTGGCGGAGCTGATCTCCCAGATGATGCAGATCCCGGTGTCCATCAGCCCCCCGGCGATCATCGTCAGCGTGGTGTTCTCCATGCTCATCGGCATCGTCTTCGGCCTGGTCCCCGCGGTGAAGGCCGCAAACATGAACCCCATCGAAGCCCTGCGGCGGAATTAAAGATCATTACACAGCCCGGTCCCAAAAGGACCGGGCTTTGCGTTTCCGCCCACATATTTGCACCAACAAACAATTTACTCCGTAGGGACCGGCGTCCTCGACGGTCCGCTCCGCCGAAAGGCGGCATTGTTTGCGGTAAAATTTGCCCATCGAGGTCAAATTTTACCGACCGGACCGTCCGGAGGCCGGTCCCTACGGTATGATATGTTTTGTTGTGAAAAAGGGGCAAGCAATAGACTGCCCCAACGATTTTTGCGGCCTTTTCCTGGTTTTTCCTCCAAAAAAGCATTGACTTTCCGGTTAGTCTATGCTAATATATCAGCGTTTAGTCAGGACTAACCTCTGCGTTAGTCCTTTCCCTTTCCCATCAGTTAGCTTAATCTAACCTTAGTTCAGGAGGAACTCCCTATGATGATCAACAAACGCCTGATCTCGGCGGTGCCGGAGAGCAAGCGCTATATCGCCGCCAATGTGGCGCTGCAATGGCTCTCCCTTGCGGCCAACATCGCCATGATGACCGCCATCGCCCATCTGCTTCAAAAGCTTTACGCCGGGAGCGCGGACACCGCTTCCCTGGCCGTCACCGCAGCCATCGGTATCGCGGCGGTACTCCTCCGGTTTGCTTGCGCTGTGGGTTCCAGCCGCATGGGGTATCTCTCCTCCAAGGCCGTGAAGCGGAACCTCCGGGAGCTGATCTACCGGAAGCTCCTCCGGCTGGGGGCCAGCTATCAGGAGCAGGTCAACACCTCCGAAGTGGTCCAGGTGGCCGTGGAGGGCGTGGACCAGCTGGAAACCTACTTCGGCCAGTACCTGCCCCAGTTTTTCTACGCCATGCTCGCGCCTGTTACTCTGTTCGGGGTGCTGAGCTTCGTGAACCTGCCCAGCGCCCTGGTGCTGCTCATTTGCGTGCCCCTGATCCCCGTGACCATCGTGGCTGTCCAGCGGTGGGCGAAAAAGCTCCTGTCCAAATACTGGGGCCAGTACACCGCGTTGGGTGACACCTTTCTGGAAAATCTCCAAGGCCTGACCACCACCAAGATCTATCAGGCGGACGGCTTCAAGCACCAGGAGATGAACGAGCAGTCTGAGCACTTCCGGAAGATTACCATGAAGGTGCTGACCATGCAGCTAAACTCCATCACCGTCATGGACCTGATCGCCTACGGCGGCGCGGCTCTGGGCGTGATTCTGGCCGCCACCCAGTTCCGGGCAGGTCATGTGGACCTGGCGGGGTGTCTGATGATCATTCTGCTGGCGGCGGATTTCTTCCTGCCCATGCGGCTCCTTGGCTCCTTCTTCCACATCGCCATGAACGGCATGGCTGCCTCCGACAAGATCTTCCGGCTCCTGGACCTCCCCGAGCCGGAGGCGAAGACCACCGCCGTTCCCAATGATGTTTCCATCGAATGTAAGGACCTCCGCTTCGGCTACGAGGTTGACCGGGAGATCCTGAAGGGCGTGTCCCTCCGCTTCCCCCGGGGGAGCTTTACCGCCATCGTGGGCGAGAGCGGCTGCGGTAAGTCCACCCTGGCCGCCATCCTCATGGGCAGAAATAAGGGTTACTCCGGCAGCCTCACCATCGGCGGCGTGGCCCTCAACGAAATTTCCGAGGCCAGCCTGATGGAGCGCCTCACCTACATCAGCCACCAGAGCCACCTGTTCAAAGGCACCGTCCGGGAGAATCTCCGGATGGCCCGTCCCGGCGCTTCCGACGCGGAACTCTGGGCCGTGCTGGAACGGGTGAAGCTGGCGGATTTCCTCCGGAGTGAAAACGGTCTCGACACCCTTTTGAACGAAAAGGCCTCCAACCTCTCCGGCGGTCAGTGCCAGCGTCTGGCTCTGGCCCGAGCTCTGCTCCACGACAGCCCGGTGTACATCTTCGACGAGGCCACCTCCAATATCGACGTGGAGAGCGAAAACGACATCATGGCGGAGATCCACACCCTGGCCAAGTCCCGGACGGTGATCCTGATCTCCCACCGGCTGGCCAATGTGGCCGACGCCGACAACATCTACGTTCTGGAATCCGGCGAGATCGCCGAGTCCGGGCCCCACGAAGCCTTGCTGGCGAAGAAGGGCCCTTACGCCCGGCTCTGGAACGCCCAGCAGGAGCTGGAACACTACACGAAAGGAGCGGCAGTATGAAACGAACCGGATTCAACGTCATGGCCCGGCTCATCGGGCTGGAGAAGCCCCTGACGGGCTACATGGTGCTGGCAATTCTCATGGGCCTCATCGGCCACCTCTGCGCGGCATTTATCACCATCTTCGGCGGCTACGCCGTTCTGAATATTCTGGGGCTGAACAGTTCCCTTTCCCTGGGGGCCATTTTTGCCTGCCTGATCGTCTTTGCCCTGGCCCGGGGCTTCCTCCGGTACGCGGAGCAGAGCTGCAACCACTTCATCGCCTTCAAGCTCCTGGCCCTGATCCGGGACAAGGTCTTCGGTGCCCTGCGGCGGCTGTGCCCCGCCAAGCTGGAGGGCAGGGACAAGGGCGACCTGATCTCCGTCATCACTTCCGACATCGAGCTTCTGGAGGTTTTCTACGCCCACACCATCTCCCCCATCTGCATCGCGGTGCTGTTCTCCGCCGTCATGGTGAGCTTCATCGGGTCCTTCCACTGGTCCCTGGGCGTTCTCGCCCTGGCGGCTTACATCACCGTGGGTGCCATCATTCCTCTGCTTACATCCAAGCTCAGCGGAGACACCGGTCTGAAATTCCGGACCCAGTCCGGCGAGCTGTCCTCCTTCGTGTTGGACAGCCTCCGGGGCCTCTCCGAGACCATCCAGTACGGCCAGGGTGACGTCCGGATGGCTGAGATGAACGCCCAGACCGACGTTCTCTCCGGGAGCGAAGAGCGGATGAAGCGCACCGCCGGCCGGAACACCGCCGTGACCAACACCGTCATCCTGATCTTCGACCTTGCCATGCTCTTCGGTTCCGCAAGGGTAAGCGGCTTTGAGGGGACCCTCACCGCGACGCTGGCGCTGATGAGCTCCTTCGGTCCCGTGGTGGCCCTGGCGGCCCTGGGCGCGACCCTGCAGAACACCTTCGCCGCAGGCAACCGGGTGCTGGACATCCTGGACGAAACTCCCGTAGTGGAGGAGGTCTCCGGCAAAGCGGAAATTTCCTTCCAGGGCGCCGCCGCGGAGCACGTCACCTTCGCCTACGAGGACGAGACCATCCTGGACGACTTCTCCGTCACCCTCCCCGAGAACAAGATCATCGGCATCGTGGGCCGCTCCGGCTCCGGAAAGAGCACCCTTCTGAAGCTCTTCATGCGCTTCTGGCAGGTCCAGGACGGCGCGGTGAAGGTCTCCGGCCGGAATGTGGATGAAATCAACACCACGAACCTCCGCGATCTGGAAAGCTTCGTCACCCAGCAGACCCACCTGTTCCACGACTCCATCCGGAACAACCTGCGGATTGCCAAGCTGGACGCCACCGACGAGGAGCTGATCGCCGCCTGCAAAAAGGCCTCGGTCCACGACTTCATCATGTCCCTGCCCCAGGGCTACGACACCCAGGTGGGCGAGCTGGGCGACACCCTCTCCGGCGGCGAGCGTCAGCGTCTGGGGCTGGCGAGAGCCTTCCTCCACGACGCCCCCTTCCTGCTGCTGGACGAACCTACTTCCAACCTGGACAGCCTGAACGAGGCCGTTATCCTCAAATCCCTCCACCAGGAGCGCCAGGGCAAAACGGTGGTCCTGGTCTCCCACCGGAAATCCACCATGGGCATCGCCGACACCGTCTATTCCGTGGAACACGGACGCATGAGCTAACAAGGAGCATTTATGAACATCAAAAAACTCGTCTATCTGATCACCGGCTGCGTCAGCCTGGCCCTGGGCGCTGTGGGAAGCGTGTTCCCCATCCTGCCCACCGTTCCCTTCCTGCTGCTGTCCGCCTGCTGCTTCGCCCGCAGCTCCGAGAAGCTGAACAACTGGTTCAAGGGCACCAAACTGTACCGGGACAACCTGGCCGACTACGTCGCCGGAAAGGGCATGACCAAAAAGGCCAAGGTCCGCATCATGGTCACCGTCACCATTCTCATGAGCATCGGTTTTATCATGATGCGCGCCGTCCCTGTAGGCCGGATCGTCCTCGCCTGTGTCTGGGTCTTCCACGTGCTCTACTTCGTCTTCGGCATCAAAACCATCCCCGCAACTGCAAAGGAGCCTGTCAACGCATGAAAAAAGTTCTGAATTACGCCCTGGCCGTCAGCTTCCTCCTGACTATCCTGGTCCCCCTGACGGGCATCCATGTCCACAAGCTGGCGTCTGTCCTCTTCCTCCTGCTGACCATCGTCCATACCATCACCTACCGGAACAAGCTGGGCGCGAAGCGCTTTTCTCTGCTGGCATTGGTTCTCGTGAGCTTTTTCACCGGCCTGTTCGGGATGATATTCAATCAGATTCCAATGATTCTGATCCTCCACCGGGTGCTCTCCATCGCCCTGGTCTTCTTCCTGGCTATCCATATTTTCGTGTTCCATAAGCGGATGATGAAGTGAATAAACGGAACGAGGATCCCCGGATGGGGATCCTCGTTTTTTCGTATCAACTCAATGCTTCCGCCCAAAGCTTGCTTGCCAGGGAAAAGCCCTC
>JBGVDK010000122.1:0-12572 GCA_045119355.1 Faecousia sp. | reverse complement strand
AAAAATGCTTACAAGGCGGCTTGCTCGATTTTTGAAACTTTGTCAAGTGCTTTCTTTGAAATTATTAAGAAAAAATACCCCTATGCTACGTCTTCTGTAGCATAGGGGTATGTGCTAGATTAACTTAATGGTATTGGGCCGACGGCCTCTCTTTTTTAATGGAAAGTGGAAAGTTGAAAATTGAAAATTAGGGGATGGCAATTCAGACCTGCCCAACTTTCAATTTTCCATTCTCAATTTTCAATTACAACTCTCTTAACGCATCCACCAGGGCGGTCTTGCCTGCGGTCTTTTCGTCCTTCATCTTGATGATCTTCGCGGGGCAGCCTGCCACCACCGCGTTTGCGGGGACGTCGGAAACCACCACCGCGCCTGCGGCCACAACGGCGTTTTCGCCGATGCGGCAGCCCTCGATGACCACGGCGTTGGCGCCGATGAGCACGTTATCCTCCACAATGACGGGGGTTGCGGAGGCAGGCTCGACGACACCGGCGAGGACCGCGCCTGCGCCCACGTGGCAGTTCCTGCCCACGGTGGCCCGGCCGCCCAGGACCGCGCCCATGTCGATCATGGTGCCCTCGCCCACAACCGCGCCGATGTTCAGGATCGCGCCCATCATGATGACGGCGTTCTTCCCGATTTCCACCTGCTCCCGGATGATGGCGCCGGGCTCAATTCTCGCGGGGACTTTCTTCATATCCAGCATCGGGATTGCGGAGTTGCGGCAGTTGTTCTCGATCTCCACGTGGTCGATGGCGTCAGCACCGGCTTCCAGCGCGGGAGCCACGTCTTTCCAGTCGCCGAAGACGATCTTATGGCCGGGGGCCGCCGGGAAGACCTGGCAATTGGGGAACTCCACGGGAGCCTTTTCCCAGACGTAGACCTTCACGGGGGTCTTCTTTTCGGAGGTGCGGATATATTCAATGATTTCCTGTGCGTTCATGGCGGAATCTCCTTTGTCATATCATGCAAAAAGAATAGCATTCTTTTGGATAAAACGCAAGCAGAAATTGACACCGGTGGAAAAATCGCATATAATGGACAACAATATTCTCAAAACCACTGTCACTGAGAGGTGAACACCATGGGTCTCATCGATGACCGCCGCGCCCTGCACCGGATCCCGGAGCTGGACCATCAGCTTCCGAAAACCATGGAATATCTGAAAAACGCCCTGGGCTCGCTGAACTGCCGGGTGTTTTCCCCGACCCAGAGCAGCCTCTGCGCCTTCTTCGACTTTGGTCAGGAAGCCGCCATCGCCTTCCGGGCGGACTGCGATGCTTTGCCGATTTCCGAACAGAACACCCACGATTTCGTCTCCACCCACCCCGGGCAGATGCACGCCTGCGGCCACGACGGCCACATGGCCATCGCCTTAGAGCTGGCCCGTCGGCTCAGCGAAAAGAAGGAGCTGCCTCACAACGTGCTGCTGGTCTTCCAGCCCGCCGAGGAATCCGTGGGCGGCGCGAAGGAGATCTGCGACACCGGGGTCTTCCAGGAGCACAACGTGAAAGCCATCTTTGGCCTGCACCTCTGGCCGGGACTGGAAAAAGGGCAGGTGTTCAGCCGCCCCAACGAGATGATGAGCCGTTCCTCGGAGCTGACGGTGGATTTCTACGGCAAATCCGCCCACATCGGCCGGAGCTGGGAGGGTCACGACGCCCTGGCCGCCGGTGTTCGCTTCTACACCCACGCAACGGCGCTGGAGCAGGCCCTGCCGGAGAACGTGTTCCGGCTGCTGAAATTCGGCAAAATGGTCAGCGGCACCGCACGGAATGCCCTGTCCGACCACACCCATCTGGAGGGAAGTTTGCGGGCTTTCCAGGACGAGACCTTCGAGCACCTGGCCGAGGGCGTCCGGGCCATCGCCGCCGAGGCCGCGGAGCAGACCGGATGCCGGTTCGAGGTTCATATGAGCGACGGCTACCCCGCCATCCTCAATCCCCCGGAGCTGTGCGAGAAAGTTCAGAAAATCGCGCCCTTCCACCATCTGGACACCCCCAGCATGACCACCGAGGATTTCTCCTGGTATCAGCGGAGCGTGCCCGGAATGTTCTTCTTCCTGGGTCTGGGGGACTGCCCGGCCCTCCATTCGGCGAATTTTGACTTCGACGAATCGGTGCTCCATGTAGGCGCGGACTACTTCGAGAAGCTGGCGGAGGAATTCCGATGAATCAGAACGTTTTGAACCTGGTGCCCAGCGGCATCCGGCGATTCACCAACCTGGCGAAGGCCACCCCGGGGTGCAAAATGCTCACCATCGGCGAGCCGGACTTCGACACCCCGGAGCCCATCCGGGAAGCGGCGGCGAAGGCCCTGGCCGAGGGCCTGACCCACTACGCCCCCAACCGGGGCACCGACTCCCTGCGGAAAGCCATCGCAGAATACGAAACGGAGCGGGGCATGGCCTGCGGCCCGGAAAACATCCTGGTCTCCATCGGGGCCACCGGGGCGCTGAATACCGCCATCGCGGGACTTCTGAATCCCGGGGACGAGATCGTCATCCCCACCCCGGCGTTCTCCCTGTACGAATCCATCGCGGTGAGTGTGGGGGCCAAACCGGTGTTCCTGGACCTGAGCAAAACGGGCTTCCAGATCGACGCAGCGGCACTTGCCCAGGTTATCACCCCGAAGACGAAAGCCATCGTCCTCAACTCCCCCAACAATCCCACCGGTGCGGTGCTGAATGAAGCCTCCCTGGATACGGTTGAAAAAACGGTTCAGGGCAAGGAGATTTTCATTCTCTGCGACAACGTCTACGCGCCGCTGTGCGATAAGCCCATCCCGGATCTCAGCCTCCGGCCCCAGCTTCGGGAAAAGGTCATCCTCTGCCAGAGCTTTTCCAAGCCCTGGGCCATGACCGGCTGGCGGATCGGCTATCTGGCCGCGCCGGAATGGCTGATCGAGAAATTCGTCCTCCTGCAAGCCGCCCAGATCGCGGCGGTGCCCACCTTCGTCCAGAAGGCGGCGGAGACGGCGCTGACCGTCCCCGTGGAATCCATGGCCGCGGCCTACGCAAGACGCCGCCGGTATGTGGAGGACCGGCTTAAACGGATGGGCCTGGAGTTCCCGGAGCCGGAGGGCGCGTTCTATATCTTCCCGGATATCTCCCGGTTCGGCATGGACTCTGAGACCTTCTGCACAAGGCTCATTCAGGAGGCCGGCGTTGCCTGCGTTCCTGGTTCCTGCTTCCGGGGAGAGGGACACATCCGGATCTCCTATTGCTACTCCGACGAGGAGCTGAAGGAAGGATTGAACCGGCTGGCCGAGTTCCTCGGCAAATTGAAAATTGAAAGTTGAAAACTGAAATAAGTTCCCGCAAAAACGAGAAAGGAATATACCATTATGAAGAACACCATTTTCAAGGGCATCGGCACCGCGCTGATCACCCCCATGACCGCCACCGGCGTAGATTACGAGAACCTGGGCCGCCTCATCGAGTTCCAGATCGAGAACGGCGTCGCCGCCCTGATCGCCGTGGGCACCACCGGCGAGTCTGCCACCCTGACCCCCGATGAGCGGAAGGAAGTCATCCGCTTCACCGTGGAGAAGGCCGCGGGCCGGGTCCCCGTGGTTGCCGGCACCGGCACCAACAACACCGAGCACGTGCTGGATTTCACCAAGTCCGCCTGCGACGACGGCGCGGACGCCGTGCTGGTGGTCACCCCCTACTACAACAAGGCCACCCAGAACGGCCTCATTAAGCACTACGAGCGGATCGCGGACTACTCCGCCAAGCCTGTCATCATGTACAACGTCCCCAGCCGCACCGGCTGCAACCTGACCCCCCAGTCCTGCGCCATCCTGGCCGATCACCCCAACATCGTGGGCGTGAAGGAAGCCAGCGGCAACATGGCCCAGGCGGTGGAAATGGCCGCCCTCTGCGGCGACAAGCTGGACATCTACTCCGGCGAGGACGGCATCACCCTCCCCCTGCTGTCCATCGGCGGCATGGGCTGCATCAGCGTGGCCTCCAACGTGGCCCCCAAGGAAATGGTCGCCATCGTGGACAAGTTCTTCGCAGGCGACGTCACCGGCGCCGCCCAGATGCAGAAGGACCTGTATCCCCTGATCAAGATGCTGTTCTGCGAGGTCAACCCCATCCCCGTCAAGGCCGCCATGGCCGCCATGGGCTACTGCGAGAACCGTCTGCGCCTGCCCCTGACCCAGATGGAGCCCCAGAACGAGCTGCTCCTGCTCCGTGAGATGCGGAAGCTGGGGGTGCTGAAATGAGAGCGGTGGTCTGCGGCGCCAACGGCGCCATGGGCAAGCTGATCTGCGAGCGCCTGGGCGATGACGTGATCGGCAAGGTCAGCATCGACGGCGAGAACGGCGTCGCCAAAACCTTCGCCGAGCTGGGCGAGGTAGCCTGCGACGTGGTCATCGACTTCTCCCATCATACCGCTGTTGCTGACGTGCTGAGCTACGCCAAAGCGGTCCACGCCGCCGCGGTCATCGGAACCACCGGCCACACTGCTGAGGAAAAAGCCCTGATCGAGGCCGCTTCCCGGGAGATCCCCGTGTTCTTCGCCGGGAACGTCAGCCTGGGCATCGCAGTGCTCTGCCGACTGGTGAAGGAAGCGGTAAAATTCTTCCCCGACGCGGACGTGGAGATCGTGGAGGTCCACCACACCCGCAAGGTGGACGCCCCCAGCGGCACCGCCCATATGCTCTTCAACGCCATCAAAGAGGTCCGGCCCAACGCTTACGAGAACTGCGGCCGCTCCGGCGAGGGCAAGCGGACCAAGGACGAAATCGGCGTCCATGCCCTGCGCCTGGGCAACGTGGTTGGCATCCATGAGGTCCACATCCACACCGGCAACCAGTCCCTGACATTGAAGCACGAATCCGGCTCCCGGGCCATGCTGGCTGACGGCGCGGTGGACGCCGCCAGGTTCATGGTGGGCAAGGGCAAGGGCCTGTATAATATGGAAAGCATTTTGAACGCCTAAGAACATCCGTAGGGACCGGTGTCCTCGACGGTCCGTCGGTAACATTTGACCTCGATGGGCAGATGTTACCGCAACAATGCCGCCTCAGGTTGGATCGGACCGTCCGGAGGCCTGTCCCTACAGTTCTCTTTTGGAGGTTATTTATGAACGCATGGTATATGTCCGGCGCGGGCAATGATTTTATGGTCATCGACGGCCGGGGCCTGACGCTGGATTATTCCGCAATGGCAAAGAAGCTCTGCGAAATGGCAGACTGCGACGGCTTTATGGCGGTGGACAATTCCGACATCGCGGATTTCAAGCTCCATTTCTACAACGCCGACGGCTCCCGGGGCGAGATGTGCGGCAACGGCAGCCGCTGCGTCAGCAAATTCGCCTATGACAACGGCATCGCTCCGGCGGAGATGACCATCGAGACCGACGCGGGTGTCCTGACCAGCACCCGGATCGCTGAAAGCCTGTACCGGGTGGCCCTGAACAACCCCGGCATCGTGGACCTGAACCGTCACGGGGAGATGGCCTATGTGGAGCTGGGCAATCCCGGCGTGCCCCATGGGGTGTTCCATTTCCCCGGGCTGACCTGGAAGATGCGGGACGAACTCCGGGAGCGGATGCGCGCCGAGCGGTTCGCCGACTACTTCCCCAAGGGCGCCAATGTGAACTACTACGACTGGATCGGGGAGAACCGGGTTCGCATCCTGACCTTCGAGCGGGGTGTGGAGGATTTCACCCTGGCCTGCGGCACCGGCTCCGGCTCCACGGCGGTGGTGCTCTGGCTGAAGGGACAGCTCCCCGGCGGGGAAGTTGCTGTGGAAAATCCCGGTGGTACTCTCCAGTTCCAGATCACCGGCGAGAACGGCGAGGTCACGGAACTTCTGATGACCGGCCCGGCGGAAGTGCTGAAAATTTATGAGGTATAAAGAGAGCGTGCAGCCTAAAAAACTGCACGCTTTTTCATGGTCAAATCACCGGGCCGAGCATTATGTCGCCCGTAGGGACCGGCGTCCCCGACGGTCCGTTCGGTTAAATTTGACCTCGATGGGCAAATTTTACCGCTACTACTGCCGCCTTGCGGCGGAGCGGACCGTCCGGGAGGCCGGTCCCTACGATAAAATTTTACGTTTGCAGAAATATGCTGGCGACCACTGGTCGCCCCTACAACCCCACGGAAAAAGCGGACGGTTGACCCGTCCGCTTATCGTTCAGATTCTCCGCCCCTGGCTGTCGCAGAGGGTATAGGTCCGCTGGAATTCCTCCCAGGCCACGAAATTGAAGCTGATATCCGTGATCTCCCCGGCGTCGTTCCGGTCCACGCCGTAGAACACCACCACCGCGTCCTTCGCCGCGCTGAGGTCCGCGCCCCACAGATGGGCGTTGAAATACCGCTCCGGATCGTCCTTCCGGAGGATCAGCCTGCCCTTTTCCCGGAGCCAGGCGATGCCCTCGTTTTCTCCGTCCTCTGCCTGCCAGATCTCCAACGGCTTTGGCGTCTGCTCGTAGGTATCCCCCGCCAGATGGCGGTGATTCGCCAGGAACCACTCCCGGTCATTGGGGTAGGGATGGCCCTCGCTGTCCAGCTTGAAGAAATCGCCGCCCTTCGCCCGCTGGCCCCGTCCGTTGACGGCCTCCCGGGAGAAGAGCTCATAGCCGCACTCCGTCTTCCGGATCTTGCCCTCCCGGATCAGCGTTTTCTCCATTTCCGTTCCCGCGCCCAGTTCCCAGGCCCGGACCTGTTTCCCCTGTAATTTCACTGCGCACCTCATTCAGCCCGCGTTCCTTCCAAAATGTCGTGCTCCCCGCAGGGATGTCCAATGCTTCCGGATACAGCATACCACATCCGCCCGGTGGAATCCGCGGAAGGGAGGGATTTTTTCAGAGGCCGCAGCCCCCGGTCATTTCCACTCCGTGGGCACAAAATCCAGGGTGATCTCCTTCATGCTGGGGACCAGACGGGTGAATTTCACCCCGGCGGCATCCATCATCCGCTTGGAGGCCAGGGTAGCCATGGAGTCGGCGTACTTGTCGGAGAGGTAGACCACTTCCTTCACGCCGCTCTGGATGATGGCCTTGGCGCACTCGTTGCAGGGGAACAGGGCCACATACAGGCGGCTCCCCCTCAGGTCACGGCCGTTGGCGTTGAGGATGGCGTTCAGCTCCGCGTGGACCACATAGGGGTATTTGGTCTGCTCGCCCTCCCGCTCCCAGGGGAACTCGTCGTCGGAGCAGCCCTTGGGCATGCCGTTGTAGCCGGTGGAGATGATGATGTTCTCCGGGGAGACGATGCAGGCGCCCACCTGGGTGTTGGGGTCCTTGCTCCGCCGGGCCGCCAGCATGGCGACGCCCATGAAATACTCGTCCCAGGAGATGTAATCCTGTCGCTTCATTGTGATTCCTCCCTCATTTTTTCGATTCATGGGGGGTATTGCACGTAATCGTAGGGACCGGCGTCCCCGACGGTCCGGCGGAAAATTTGGCCTCGATGGGCAAATTTTCCGTTACCAATGCCGCCTCAGGTTGGAGCGGACCGTCCAGGAGGCCGGTCCCTACATTCATTGGTTTCCCCAAAAATCGAACCATTTCTATTCCCCATTATACACAAAAAGCAGGACGCATACAAGTGCATCCTGCTTTTTTAGAAACGTTTTTCGCCGCAGTCACGTTACCGAGCGGGTTTGGGCAGTAACGACCAATACCGCACCGTGCACGAGGAGCCAGCGGCGGCTCGCCGCCTTAATCGAAGAAGTCTTTCACCGCGTCGAAGAACTTCTTCCGCTTGGGGGTCTCGCCCAGGGATTCGTCCAGCTGGCGCAGCAGCTCCTTCTGCTCCTTGTTCAGCTTGGTGGGGGTCTCCACCACCACACGGACCAGCTGATCGCCCCGGCGGTTCCGGTTGTACACGTCGGGGATGCCCTTGTCCTTCAGGCGGAAAACCGTATCGGTCTGGGTGCCCTCGGGGATGGTGTATTTCACCTTGCCGTCCAGGGTGGGGACAATGATCTCCGCGCCCAGGGCCGCCTGGGTGAAGGAAATGGGCATCTCGCAGAGGACGTTCATGCCCTCCCGCTGGAAGATCTTGTGCTTCTTGATGCTGATCTCCACCATCAGGTCGCCGTTGGGACCGCCGTTGGCACCCACGCTGCCCTCGCCCTTGACGCGAACCACCTGCTCGTCGTCCACGCCAGCGGGGACCTTGACCTTGACCTTGTTGTTCCGGCGGACCTTGCCCTTGCCCTTGCAGGTGTTGCAGGGGGTCTTGATGACCTTGCCCTTGCCGTTGCACTGGGGGCAGGCGGCGGTGGACTGCATGGTCATACCCATGAAATTCTGGGTCGTCCGGACCTGGCCGGTGCCCCGGCAGCGGTCGCAGGTCTCCACCACGCCGTCAGCGGAGCCGGTGCCCGCGCAGGTGGGACAGTTCTCGATCCGGGGAGCGGACACCTCCTTCTCCACGCCGAAGGCGGCCTCCTCGAAGGTCACCTCCAGCCGTGCGCCCACGTTCTCACCCCGGCGGGGTGCGTTGGCGCTGGAACGGCCGGTGCTGCCGCCGCCGAAAATGTCGCTGAAAATATCGCCGAAATCACCGAAGCCGGAGAAACCGCCGCCGAATCCACCGCCGCCGAATCCACCGCCGCCGTAGCCGCCGGGGTTGAAGTTGGGATCCACACCGGCGAAGCCGTACTGGTCGTAGCGGGAACGCTTCTCCTCGTCGGAGAGGACCTCGTAGGCCTCGCCCGCTTCCTTGAACTTCTCCTCAGCGGTGGGATCGTCGGGGTTCCGGTCGGGATGATACTGCATGGCCTTCTTCCGGTAGGCCTTTTTGATCTCATCGGCGCTGGCGCTTTTGTCTACGCCCAGCACCTCGTAATAGTCACGTTTGTTGTCTGCCATATATGTCACACCTCATGTCGGAGATTGGAGAGTGAAGAGTGGAGAGTGGAGATTAGAGATTTGGTGTTGAAGACCGGTTGATCTCCACTCTTCAATCTCCCAACTTGCGCCAACAAGGGGCGGCGGTTCGCCGCCCCTCGGGCTTGTTCTTCAAAATCAGTCGACAGTCTCGTAGTCAGCGTCCACAACGCCGTCGTCGTTGGGAGCGGAGCCTGCATAGCCCGCGTCGCCGGTGGGCTGGCCCTGGGCGCCGGTCTGGCTGTACAGCTTCTCGGACACGGCGTAGAAGGCCTTCTGGACAGCCTCGGTGGCGTCCTTGATGGCCTGGACATCGCTGCCCTTGCTGACTTCCTTCAGGTGGTCCACAGCGGACTGGATGGAAGCCTTGTCTTCCGCGGAGATCTTGCCCTCCAGGTCGGCCAGGGTCTTCTCGGTCTGGTAGATGGTCTGGTCAGCGGCGTTCCGGGTGTCCACCTCGTCCTTGCGGGCCTTGTCCTCGGCGGCGTGCTGCTCGGCCTCGCGGACGGCCTTGTCGATGTCGTCCTGGCTCAGGTTGGTGGAAGCGGTGATGGAGATGTTGGCCTCCTTGCCGGTGCCCAGGTCCTTTGCGGAGACCTTGACGATGCCGTTGGCGTCCACGTCGAAGGTGACTTCGATCTGGGGCACGCCACGGGGAGCGGGAGCGATGCCGCCCAGCTGGAAGCGGCCCAGAGTCTTGTTGTAAGCGGCCATCTCACGCTCGCCCTGGAGGACATGGACCTCAACGGAGGTCTGGTTGTCAGCGGCGGTGGAGAAGATCTGCTTCTTGTTGGTGGGGATGGTGGTGTTCCGGTCGATCAGACGGGTGAACACGCCGCCCATGGTCTCGATGCCCAGGGACAGGGGGGTGACGTCCAGCAGCAGGATGTCCTTCACATCGCCGGTGAGAACGCCGGCCTGAACGGCAGCGCCCACAGCGACACACTCGTCGGGGTTGATGCCCTTGAATCCTTCCTTGCCGGTGATGGACTTGACAGCGTCCTGAACGGCGGGGATACGGGTGGAGCCGCCCACCAGCAGGACCTTATCCAGGTCGCTGGACTTCAGACCGGCGTCGGACATGGCCTGACGGACGGGCTTCATGGTCCGCTCCACCAGATCGGCGGTGAGCTCGTTGAACTTGGCGCGGGAGATGGTGACGTCCAGGTGCTTGGGGCCGGTGGCGTCGGCGGTGATATAGGGCAGGCTGACGGTGGTGGAGGTCACGCCGGACAGCTCGATCTTGGCCTTCTCAGCGGCCTCCTTCAGGCGCTGCATGGCGACCTTGTCATTGGACAGGTCGATGCCCTCGGTCTTCTTGAACTCGGCAACCAGGTGGTTCATGATCCGCTGGTCGAAGTCGTCGCCGCCCAGGTGGGTGTCGCCGGAGGTGGCCAGGACTTCCACAACGCCGTCGCCGATCTCCAGGATGGAGACGTCGAAGGTGCCGCCGCCCAGGTCATAGACCATGATCTTCTGGGAGCTCTCCTTGTCCAGGCCGTAGGCCAGGGCCGCGGCGGTGGGCTCGTTGACGATACGCTTGACATCCAGGCCGGCGATCTTACCGGCGTCCTTGGTAGCCTGACGCTGGGCGTCGGAGAAGTAAGCGGGAACGGTGATGACCGCCTCGGTGACGGTCTCGCCCAGGTAAGCCTCGGCGTCAGCCTTCAGCTTCTGCAGGATCATGGCGCTGATCTCCTGGGGAGTGTAGGCCTTGCCATCGATGGTGACCTTGTAGTTTTCGCCCATGTGGCGCTTAATGGAAGAGACGGTGCGGTCGGCGTTGGTGACAGCCTGACGCTTGGCAACCTGACCGACCATGCGCTCGCCGCTCTTGGAGAAGGCGACAACAGAGGGAGTGGTACGGCCGCCCTCGGCGTTGGCGATGACAACAGGCTCGCCGCCTTCCAGGACAGCAACGCAGGAATTGGTAGTACCCAGATCAATACCGATAATCTTAGACATAATGTTTTCCTCCTAAAATATATGAAAAGCTAAATTGTTTACAACTGAAAAGTGCTGAGTGCTAAATGCTGAGTGCTGAGTTTTTATGTCCAATCACTCAGCACTGTGCACTATGCATTGTGCACTTAATTGGCTACCTGGACCATTGCGAATCTCACAACTTTTTCGCCGATCTTGAAGCCCTTCTGGAAGACCTGGGCGATGACGTTCTCGCCTAAATTCTCATCCTCGATGTGCATCACGGCGTTGTGGAGATTGGGGTCGAAGCTGTCGCCGGGGTTTCCGAAGATTTCCACGCCCAGACCGGTGAAGATCTTCACCAGCTCGTTCATGGTCAGCTCCACGCCCTTCTTGTAGGCGGCATCCTCGGTGGGCTGGTTCATGGCCCGTTCCAGGTTATCGTAGACGGGCAGGAGCTTCGCCAGGGTGTCCGCCTTGCCGTTGGTGTAGCTGGCGTCCTTCTCCTTGGCGCTGCGCTTGCGGAAGTTATCGTACTCCGCGGCCAGCCGCAGGAGCTGGTCATGCTCGCGCTCGTATTTTTCCTTGTATTCGTTCACCGGTTCCTCGGGGGCTGCGGTCTCCTCAGCGGGAGTTTCCTGGGCCACAGTCTCTTCGGTTTCCAGTTCGGTCTCAGCAGTTACATTCTGTTCTTTTTCTGCCACGTTTATGCCTCCTTATGGGTCTCTCCGGGATCCGCCGGAGGTGCTTCGCTGCCGAAGGGCAGCGTCTTTTGTTCAAGTTCAGGCTTGGCGAACAGGCGGCTCAGGTTTTCCGCCATGTAGCTTAGCCGGGCCGTGACCTTCGCGTAATCCATCCGGGTGGGACCGACCACGCCGATCATGCCATGCATGCCGTCGCCAATGTCAAATTTCGTCATAACCACCGAGGTATCCTTCAGCTCACTGGCAACGTGCTCGGGACCGACCAGAACCTTGGTTCCGTGGTCGTCGCTCATCACCGCGGGAAGATTGGTGATCACCTCGTCGTCCAGGGTAGACAGGACCTTCTGGGCCTTTTCCACGTCCCGGTATTCCGGCTGACCCAGCAGGCGCATATGGCCCGCCACCCTTACGTCAGCCTCCTGCTGGTGCTTCAGGGTCTGCATGGCGAATTCCACGATCACAGGGACCAGGGTGGAAGCGTCGCCCGCCGACCGGAGGACCTTCTCCATCAGCTCGGGGGTGAATTCCTCCAGCGGGATGTCGGTCATGGTGGCGTTGAGCACCGCGCCCAGCAGCTTCAGATCCGTCTCCCCCACGTTCAGGGGCAGCTTGATCAGCTTGTTGGTCACTTCCTCGTTGCTGAGCATCAGCACCAGGATGAAGCTCCCGGAGCCCGCCAGGATCAGATCGTACCGTTTCACCGTGCAGCCGCCCCGGTGGGAGGCGACGGTGATGGCCGGAAGATCCGTGGCCTGACTCACCAGCTTGGCGACCTGGTCCAGAACTCTGTCCACCTTCTGCATCTTCTCCTCGAAGGCCAGGTTCATGGACTTGGTCTCGTCGATGCTCAGCCGGTAGTCCTGCATCAGTTCATCCACATACAGCCGGTAGCCCGCCGCCGAGGGAATCCGTCCGGCAGAGGTGTGGGGCTGTTCCAGATAACCCATGGCGGTGAGGTCCGCCATTTCGTTCCGGATGGTGGCCGAGGAATAATTCATATCCGGCAGCGCGGTGATGGCCTTGGAACCCACCGGCTCCGCTGTGCGGATATAAAGATCGACCACGCTTCGCAGGACCTTCTTTTTCC
>JBGVDK010000121.1:0-3031 GCA_045119355.1 Faecousia sp. | reverse complement strand
CACCCGGTCCAGCCCAGAGAAGGGGAGGTACACGGTAACCTCCTGTTTCCCGGTGGAGACCATAAAAACATGGTCCCAGAAGGTACTGACGTCCTTGACCGTGATGATGAGGGTTTCGTCGGTTACCCGGAGGTCGTGATGGTAGAGGTTGTTGTCGGTGTAGACCACGGTGACGTTTCCGTCCTCCGCGGGGAGGAGCCGGAGGTCACATTCCACGTCTTCGATAAGGATGCTCCGGAAATCTTCCAGGATGAGCTTGGTTTCGATGATGGAGTCCGTGGTATCAAATATGTCAGCGGAGTAGCTGAATTGTCCAGTGAGGGCCACCGCCGCGGCATAAAGCCCAATGCCCAGCACCAGACAGCACAGGGCGATGACGAGGGTGATTTTTGTTGCTTTTTTCATTGGGAAGCCTCCTTTTTCCGGAAGAGGGAGCAGAGCCCTTTGACCAGCCGGATGAGCAGGCCATCCAGCCAGTTCAGACCCAGAATCATCAGCAGGCCGATGCCGATGAGCAGAAATCCCGCCGCCAGGGCAAAGAGCAGATCCGGCATCCCGATTTTGGCAAAGCCGCCGATGATCGCCCCAAGTCCGCCGATGATAATGCCGCCCGCGGCGCAGTACAGGCCGAACAGCACTGCGGCCAATCCGATGACCAGAGAAACGGCGGCGATGACCAGCGTCAGCAGCAGGGAAGCCCACAGGGGACTGCCCAGGACGATCAACAGAATCTGCCAGGCTTTCAGCCTCTGCCGGTGGCTTTTGGGGGCTGCGGCCTGATCCGTCGGCGTGTCCAGCAGAAGCTGGGACGCCACTTCTTCCGGGGTTCCCATGGCGGCGATGGCCTCTGCCTCGCTGAGGCCGTCCTCCATCCGGTCGGCGATCATCTCCCGGCAGTAGTCCAGAAAACGGTCCGCGTCGCCCTGGGGCAGCCCGGCCAGCTGGGCCCGGACGGCGCTGAGAAATTCATGTTGATTCATGGTCGGGTCCCTCCCTTGTGATAAATTGATAGATGGCCATGATCTCCTCCCATTCCCGGGTGAAGGACGCGATGCGCTCCATTCCCGCCGGAGTGATGGAATAGTATTTCCGCAGCCGCCCGTTGTGCTCGGCGGACTGGACGGTGAGCAGCTTCGCGGTTTCCAGCCGACGGAGGATGGGGTAGAGGGTGGATTCGGAGATGGAGACGTAGGGCTTCATGTCCTTGATGATCTGATAGCCGTAGGACGGTCCGCTCTTGATGGCCGAAAGAACGCACAGGTCCAGAAGACCCCGTTTCAGCTGTACATCCATGACATACCTCCTTTTGTATAATACTATACAACGCATAGCATCGATTGTCAAGAAAAAACGGCGCACCCATTGGCTGCGTGCGCCGTGTCGTCATAGATGCAGGACCATGGTGTCGCAGCTTACGTCCTGGCCGCCGATCTTCATATACCCGGGGAAGGTTCCCACGGTGACGAAGCCGAACTTTTTATATAAGCCGATGGCCCGGGGGTTGTCACTGCGGACCTTCAGGGAGACCAGCTCGGCTTTGGCCTCCTCCCGGGCGAAGCGGAGCAGCTCCTCCAGAAGCCGGGTGCCGATGTGTCTGCCCCAGTGGGCTTTGCGCACCGAGAGGCTGATCTCACCCCGGTGGGCCAGCCGGGGCTTGGAGAAGCCGGAGTAGACGCCTGTGCCCACGATCTCACCGTCAACGACGGCCACCAGATAGAGCTGGTTATTGGATTGCAGGATGCTTTCCAGGTATGCCCGCTCCTGCTCCACCGTGAAGGGGATACCCTCGGCACCGAAGGTCAGGTTGTCGGTTTCGCCGCCTACCCGGCGGCAGCATTCCAGAATCCCCTCCGCGTCGGAGGGAAGGGATTTGCGGATCTCGATCATAAATTTCCACCTCGTTTACAGGAAACGCCCGAAGCGGATTGCACTTCGGGCGTTTGAACATTACAGGGAGTTGATGGCGGCCTGGACACGCTGGGTCATGCGCTCCTCACCCAGGATGCGGGTGACGGTGTACAGGTCGGGGGAGTTGGTCTTTCCGGTGATGGCCACACGGAGCATGGTGGACACATCGGCCACAGTACCGGGGAAGGCGGAGGGATCGGCCTTGTAGGCCTTCATATCGGTGGTGAAGCCCACCTCCTCGGTGATGGCCTTGACCTTGGTGAACCAGCCATTGGAGTCGTCGCTGGTATCGTAAGCGGCCAGGTACTTTTCCAGCACGGTCTTCACCAGAGCGGCGTCAAACTTCTCGTCGAAGACGGGAGCTTCCAGGTATTCGTCATAGAAGAATCCCATGTAGGGCTTGGCTTCCTTCCAGGTGGCAAGATCCTTTCTGGGCTTCTTGCCGCCCCGGCCGATGGCGAGGATGGACTTTGTGTAATCAGGATCGGCTTCCAGCTTTGCGGCGAAGTCGGCGTCAAACTCCTTGGCCCACTCCACCAGCAGATCGTAGGCGGTCTCGGCGGTCATCCGGGAGATGACGTTCTTGGAAACGTCCACCAGCTTGGCGTAGTCGAACAGGGAGCCGGCGGGGTTCAGCTTCTTGGGGCTGAACTTGAAGGACTCGATGTCCGCGTCGGGGTTGGCCCGGCGCCAGTCCTCGAAATTGGAGTTCAGGACGGTCATCAGATATTCCCGCATGGCCTGGACGGGGAAGCCCTCGGCCTTGTAATAGGTCAGTGCCAGCTCCGGGTCCTTCCGCTTGGAGAGCTTCCGCTTGGAGTTGCCGTCCATCTTCATCAGGGGTCCGATGTGGACGTACTTGGGCAGCTTGAAGCCCAGGGCCTTGAACAGCTGGATGTGGAAGGGGAGAGAAGGCAGCCACTCGTCGCCCCGAACCACGTGGGTGGTGCGCATCAGCTCGTCGTCCACAGCGTGGGCGAAGTGATAGGTGGGGATGCCGTCGGACTTCAGCAGAACGTGGTCAATGTCGTTCTCAGTGATGGTCAGCTTGCCCTTCACCAGGTCGTCGAACTTGAACTGGTTCTCGATGGAGCCGGTGGAGCGGAAGCGGAGCACCCAGGGA
>JBGVDK010000120.1:0-12058 GCA_045119355.1 Faecousia sp. | reverse complement strand
TTGAACAGTGTTTTTTAGCGGATTTTGCGATCCGCTTTCTTGTCATGCCCATTTTATAGAAAAAGTGCATCCCTTGCGGGATGCACTCATTCGCTATAGAGGTTTGCCGCCGAACAATGTCGCTAGCTTAATGACATTGCTCTTACGAGGCGTCTTTTTCATTATCTCTGATTACGGACCTCCATGAACAGGGCCTCCACCAGTCGGGTGGTGTCCGGGTTCAGGAAGGAATAGCTGGTGGCTTTCAGCAGCAGCTCCGCGTCAGGGTAGGAAATCTCAGAGGTGGCTGCCTCGGAGTCCAGATACTGTCTCGCCTCCGTGATGGGCGTGGAGTAGCAGACCCAGTCCATGTTTGCCGCGGAGATCTTGGGATCGCAGAGGAAGTTGATGAACAGCTCCGCGGCCTCCTTCTCCTGACAGCGGGTGGGGATGCACATGGCGTCGATATACAGGTTGAAGCCCTGATGCTCCGGACGGTAGAACTTCAGATCCGGATTCTCCGCCGCCATGGTCAGGTAGTCGCCGGCGTAATAGGGGGCGATCCAGGCCTCCTCGTTCTCCATGATGGCGAAGATCTCGTCCATGACGTACTGCTGCAGAACCGGCTTCTGCTCCATCAGCTTGGCCGCGCAGGCTTCCAGCTCCGCTTCGTCGGTGGTGTTCACGTCGTAGCCCAGCATGTACTGGGTGATGCCGAAGGCGTCCCGGGAATTGCCGAACATCAGGATCTTGTCGGTGTACTTCTCGTTCCACAGCAACTCCCAGCCGGTGACGTCCGCCTCATCCACATACTTGGAGTTGTAGATGATTCCCACGGTGCCCCAGGTATAGGGCACGGAGTACAGGTTCTCCGGGTCGTAGGAGGTGTTGCGGAAGGTCTCGTCGATATACTGGTAGTTGGGGATGTTGTCGAAGTTCAGCTCCAGGAGCATATCTTCGCTGATCAGCCGGGCGATCATATAGTCAGAGGGAATGATCACATCCACGGTGATGCCGCCGTTAGCGAGCTTCGAGTACATGATCTCGTTGGAGTCGTAGGTGGAGTAGTTGACCTTAATGTTGGGGTAAGCCTCCTCGAAGGCCGCGATGATGTCAAGAGAATCGTCGCTGCCGTCGGCGATATACTGGCCCCAGTTGTAGACGTTGATGGTCACCTGCTCCTCGGGACCGGCGGGCAGCTCGGTGACGGTGTGCTCGCTGACGATGGTCTCGCCGGTCTGGCGGTTTCCAAGGGCAAAGCCCAGGCTGATGACCAGCGCCAACGCCGCGGCGGCAGCAATGACGCTCTTGACGATCCGGGCGGTGTTCCGCTCGGCGACACCACGGGAGCGGGTCTTCCGCTGCTCGCCTCTCAGCTGCAGCAGGTTCATCAGGACCATCAGCAGGAAGATCAGCACAAACAGCAGCGTGAACATGGCGTACACCTTGGGCTGGATGGGCTTTTTGGTGTAGGAATAGATCTCCACCGGCAGGGTGGTGAAATCCAGGCCGCTGACGAAATAGCTGATGACGAAATCGTCCAGGCTCATGGTGAAGGCCATGATGGCGCCGGTAACGATGCCGGGCATGATCTCATGGATGGTGACCTTGAAGAAGGCCTCCATGGGCGTGCAGCCCAGGTCCATGGCCGCGTCCACCAGGGAATTGTCCATCTGATGGAGCTTGGGCATCACGTTCAGCACCACGTAGGGCAGGCTGAAGGTGATGTGAGCGATCAGCAGGGTCCAGAAGGTCAGGCTGTCCCGCTGGCCCAGGAGCTTGGTGCCCACAAACACGAACAGCAGGCTCAAGGAAACGCCCGTGACGATATCGGGGTTCGTCATGGGGATGTTGGTCAGGGTCATGGCCACCTTCCGGAGCCTCGGGTTCAGGTTGTGGATGCCCACAGCCGCCACGGTGCCGAAGACCGTCGCGATGGTGGTGGACAGCACCGCCACCAGCAGGGAGTTGCCCAGCAGGCCGAGCAGCGTCCGGTCCTTGAACAGCTCCACATACCGGTTCCAGGTGAAGCCCTGGAAGGTGGTGATATCCTTGCCGGTGTTGAAGGATGCCACGATCAGCACCGCCATGGGGATATACAGGAAAATAAACATCAGGATCGTGATGATCCGGTTGGTGCGTTTCATACGATCACACCGCCTTCCTCATCGTCCCCGGCGAACTTGTTCATGATGCCGGTGCAGACAAAGACCAGGATCATCAGCACCAGGCTCAGCGCCGCGCCCAGATTGGGGTTGTTGCCCTGCTTGAACTGGCGCTCGATGACGTCGCCGATGAGCACCGTCTCGGTGCCGCCCAGCTTCTGGGAAATGTAGAAGGTGGACACGGCGGGGACAAAGACCATGGTGATGCCGGTGACGATGCCGGGCATGGACAGAGGCAGAATCACCCGGCCGAAGACCTGAACGCCGTTGCAGCCTAAGTCCTCCGCAGCCTCCACCAGCCGGTTGTCGATCTTCACGATGGTGGAATACAGCGGCAGGATCATATAGGGCAGGTAGTTATACACCATGCCCAGGACCACAGCGGAGGGCTTGCGGATCAGGGAGATGGTATCAAAGCCCAGCTTGTGCAGCAGGGTGTTGATGATGCCGGTGTCCTGCAAAAGACCGACCCAAGCCAGGGTGCGGAGCAGAAAGCTCATGCACATGGGCAGCATCACCAGCATATACAGGAACTTCTGGACCACAGCGCCCTGATGGGCGATGTAGTAGGCCACAGGGTAGCCCAGCACCAGGCAGATCAGCGCGGACACCACGGAATAGAGGATCGACTGCCAGAACACCGGCAGGTACATCCCCAGATTCTTCAGATTGTCCAGGGTGAACTCCCCCGTCGCGGGATCGGTCAGGGCATAGTAGCCCACCACGCACAAAGGGATCAGGGTGAACGCCACCATCCAAATGAGGTAAGGGGCGGACAGGAGGATTGAATTATTATTCTTCTTCATCACCCGGGTCCTCCGTCAGCTCGTCGTACTCGGCAGAGTAGGAAGAGTAGTCACCAAACATACCGGAATACTCACTCTTGTGCATGATGTGAATATCCTCCGGGTTCAGACGGATGCCGATAACCGCGCCCACGGGATGGAAATCCGTGGTCTGGATCAGCCATTTGAAGCCCTTGACCTCCACGATGATGTCGTAGTTCAGTCCCTTGAAGGTGACGCTGGCCACGGTGCCGGTGAGGCTTCCCTCGGCGGGGGGCACGATGTCGATGTCCTCGGGCCGGATGACCACGTCCACCAGCTCGTTGGGCTCGAAGCCCTTGTCCACGCAGGGGAAGGTCTTGCCGAAGAACCTGACCCGGTAGTCCGACAGCATGACGCCGTCGAGAATGTTGGACTCGCCGATGAAGTCGGCGACGAAGGCGTTCTTGGGCTCGTTATAAATATCCTCGGGTTTGCCGATCTGCTGGATCCGGCCCTTGTCCATGACCACGATGGTGTCGGACATGCTCAGCGCCTCTTCCTGATCGTGGGTGACATAGATGAAGGTGATGCCGGTGGCCTGCTGGATGCGTTTCAGCTCGTTCTGCATATCCTTGCGCAGGCGAAGATCCAGGGCGCCAAGGGGTTCGTCCAGAAGCAGGACCTTGGGTTCATTGACCAGGGCCCGGGCAATGGCCACACGCTGCTGCTGACCGCCGGAGAGGGCGTTGATCTTCCGGTTCTCGTAGCCCTTCAGGCTGACGACCTCCAGCATTCTCGTCACGCGCTCGTGGATCTCCTCCTTGGGCACCTTGGCGACCCGAATGCCGAAGGCGATGTTGTCATAGACGTCCAGGTGGGGAAACAGCGCGTACCGCTGGAACACCGTGTTGATCTGCCGCTTGTAGGCGGGGACCTCGTTGATCCGCTGACCGTCGAACAGCACATTGCCGTCGGTGGGCGTCAGGAAACCGCCGATGATCCGCAGGGTCGTGGTCTTACCGCAGCCGGAAGGCCCGAGAAGGGTAAGAAATTCATGGTCGTTGATGTAGAGGTTGATGCCGTCCAGGATGCGCTCACCGTCAAATTCCATGGTGAGGTTCTGGAGGCGGATCAGTTCTTTGGACATTATCCTCCCCCGTTTCTGTATGGGATGCAAAAGCAGGATATCCCGTACTCTGCGGAACACCCCACATTATTAGTATTAGATATATCCGAAAATGTGCCGAATGTCAATAAGAAAAGTCGAAAACCGCCGCATTCTCTCCGGCGCTTTGCCGGGAGGAGTACGGCGGTCTTTCCACATTTTTCTCCCGCTCCGGCAGGATTTCAGGATTTTATCCCTGTTTTTCTCCAAAAATCCGCCGGGCGGCCTCGGGAAAATATTCCGCGGCGAAATCGACGGAATCCACCTGGAAGCTCTTCCCATTCAGCTCCTCCAGGCTCCCCGCTTCCGTGGTGAAATCAAAGGTCAGCTTATAGGAATACAGGGCCTGATAGGTCCGGTCGAAGCGCTTGTCCAGCTTGCCGTACTTTCCGTCGCCCAGCAGCGGGTGTCCGGCATGGGCGAACTGGGCACGGATCTGGTGGGTCCGGCCGGTGATCAGCTCGCACTCCACCAGGGACAGGCCGTTGGCCGAGGCCAGGACCTTATAATTGGTCTGGGCGGTCTTGGCCCCCGCCTGGGGGGTGTCGGTGACGAAGACCCGGTTCTTCTTGGCGTCCTTGAAGATGTAGCCCTTCAGGCTGCCCTCCCGGGGCTTCGGGGTCCCCTCTACAATGGCGAGGTAACGCTTGTCCATTTCCCGGTCCTTGATCTTCTGGTTCATCACCCGCAGCGCCTCGGCGGTCTTGGCCGCGATGACGATGCCGCCGGTGTTCCGGTCGATCCGGTTGCACAGGGCAGGCACGAAGGAATTCTCTCCCCTGGGGCTCCATTCCCGCTTCTGGTAGAGGTAGGCCTGGATGTGGTCGATGAGGGTCCGGCCGTACTCCGCGCCGTCGTGGGGATGGACCGCAAGACCCGGCCGCTTGTCCACAAGGATAATGTTCCCATCTTCGTAGACAATATTCAGCTTCGGCGTGGCAACGGTCAGGTAGGCGTTGTCCTCCCGGGGCTTGTCGAAGAATTCGTCGTTGATATAGAGCTGGAGCACGTCTCCCTCTTTCAGCCGGGTATCCCGCTCCGCCCGGGCATTATTCAGCTTGATCCGCTTGATGCGGATGTACTTCTGGGCGAGAGACGCGGGCAGCAGGGGCACCGCCTTGGCCAGGAACCGGTCCAGGCGCTGACCGGCGTCGTTTTTCTCAATTTTGATCTCTTTCATATCGCTTCACCTTGTCTTAGTCTTTCCCCCATCATGCAATATCCCGGACGGATTGTCAAGGAATTTTTCCCGGGAAATGACATATTATAATGTATCGTCTTCCCCACAGCTACATATCGTGCCCCGGAAGCCCCGGCCTCACCGGATATGGTATTTTCCGGAGCAAAAAAAGCAAATTTTTTTGAAAATAATGTTTGACAAACAGCACAAAAGTCATTATAATGTTTTGTGCATGACTGCGAGGAGGTAAAAATATGCTGCTGGATCTTTCAAAAATTATTGATTGCCCCGGTGCAAGCGTTACTTTCTCCGTCAGTTTGGATCTGAGTGATCTTCAGTTCGGCTCCTGCTGCCCCCTGAAAACTCCCATCACCGCCTCCGGCACGGTGCGCAACACCGCCGGCGTGCTGATGATGACCGGCGACATCGACGCCCACCTGAATCCGGTGTGCGACCGCTGCGCCAGCGAGTACGAAGAGGACATCACCCTCCCCCTGGACGTGGTCCTGGTGACGGAGCTGGCCGATGAGGATCACGAGGATGAGCGGACATTTCCTCTCGATGGCAACAACGCCGACCTGGATGAGATCATCCGTACCGTCTTCATTCTGAACATGGACACCAAGTTCCTGTGCGATGAGGACTGCAAGGGTCTGTGCTTCCGCTGCGGCAAGAACCTGAATCTTGGCCCGTGCGATTGCAAGAAGGAAATCGATCCCCGATTCGCTGCTTTACAGCAGCTTCTGAACAAGTAATTCCATTATTGAGGCTGTCTGAAAAGCAGTTCGACCAAGGAGGTGTCACCCATGGCTGTTCCTAAGTGTAAAGTGTCTTCCGCCCGCCGCGATAAGCGCCGTGGTTCCAACTGGAAGCTGAGCGCTCCCAGCGTTGCAGTTTGCCCCAAGTGCGGCGAGCCCGTCGCTCCCCACCGTGCCTGCAAGGCTTGCGGTACCTACAAGGGCCGTCAGGTCGTCGAGGCCAAGGCTGAGTAATTCAGGCAAAAACGTGAGAGGAAGGCTGCGGCCTTCCTCTTTTCGTTTGTTTACATTGTTAACTTTTTTCTTTTCCGGTTGATTTAGCCGGGAATTTATGGCATAATAAATTGATTGAAATTTTGGAAGGAGTGATCACCCATGGCAAAAGGTCTGATCGCGATCGTGGGCCGTCCCAACGTGGGCAAGTCCATGCTCTTCAATAAGCTGACCGGTCAGCGCACCTCCATCGTCGAGGACACCCCCGGCGTCACCCGGGACCGGATCTACGGCGACTGCGAGTGGTGCGGCCGTACCTTCTCTCTGGTGGACACCGGCGGCATCGAGCCCAACACCGAGAATGATATGCTGAAATTCATGCGCCGCCAGGCCGTCATCGGCATCGAGCTGGCAGACGCCATCGTTATGGTTGTGGATGTGAAGTCCGGCGTCACCGCCGCGGATATGGACGTGGCTACCATGCTCCGGAAGTCCGGCAAGCCTGTGGCCCTGGCTGTCAACAAGTGCGATTCCATCGGCTACTACAACCCCGACGTGTTCGAGTTCTATTCCCTGGGCATCGGCGACCTGTTCGAGGTCTCCGCGGTCCACGGCCACGGCACCGGCGACCTGCTGGACTGGTGCCTTGCCAATCTCCCCGAGGATAACGGCGAGGAAGAAGACAGCGACGTCATCAAGGTCGCCATCGTGGGCAAGCCCAACGTGGGCAAAAGCAGTCTGCTGAACAAGATTCTGGGCGAGGAGCGGGTCATCGTCTCCAATATCGCCGGCACCACCCGGGACGCCATCGACTCTTATTATGAGAACGAGACCGGAAAGTACTGCTTCATCGACACCGCCGGTATGCGCCGGAAGAGCCGCATCGACGACATCATCGAGAAGTATTCCAACATGCGCACCATCAGCGCCATCGAGCGCAGCGACGTGTGCCTGATCCTGGTGGACGCCAACGACGGCGTCACCGAGCAGGACACCAAGATCGCGGGCCTGGTCCACGAGGCGGGCAAGGCCGCCATCATCGTGGTCAACAAGTGGGACGCGGTGGAGAACAAGGAGACCAACACCATGCGGGACAAGGAGCTGGACGTCCGGAAGGACCTGGCCTATATGCCCTACGCTCCGGTGCATTTCATCTCCGCCCTCACTGGCGCCCGTGTGGACAAGCTCTTCGAGATGATCCAGGAGGTCCACAAGCAGAACACCAGCCGCATCACCACCGGCCAGCTCAACTCCATCCTGGCCGAGGCCACCGCCCGGGTTCAGCCTCCCACGGACAAGGGCCGCCGCCTGAAGATCTACTACATGACCCAGGCCAGCACCAAGCCCCCCCACTTCATCATTTTCTGCAACGACGCCAGACTCTTCCACTTCTCCTACCAGCGGTATCTGGAAAACCAGATCCGGGAGGTCTTCGGCCTGAAGGGCACCCCCGTGCGGATCACCATCCGCCAGAAGGGCGACAAGGAGGAGTAATTACATGGTCGTTTCCATTCTCATTGCCGCCGTGGTGGCCTATCTGCTGGGCAACCTGAACGGCGCGGTGGTCATCAGCAAGCTCATCGCCCACGAGGACGTCCGGACCAGGGGCAGCGGCAACGCGGGCCTCACCAACTTCACCCGGAACTACGGCTCCCACACCTCCATCTTCGTCATCCTCATCGACATGGGCAAGGCGGTCACCGCCTGTCTTATCGGCGGGCTGCTGCTGAGCCGGTATGGTTATTATAAGGAAGGCGTCGCCCTGGGCGGCCTGTTCGTGATCCTGGGCCATGACTTCCCTGCATTGCTCGGCTTCAAGGGCGGCAAGGGCATTCTCAGCGGCGTCACCGTGGCGCTGATGATGGACTGGCGGATCGGCCTGTTCGTCTTCGGCATCTTCCTGGTGGCATACCTGATCACCGGATATGTGTCCCTGGGCAGCGTGCTGTCCTCCGGCTCCTTCGGCTTCATCTACGCCTTCTTCCATCGGGAGAGCCTGTTCCCGATCATCGTGGGCTTCTTCCTGAGCGCCCTGATCGTCTGGATGCACCGGGCGAACATCGTCCGCCTGATCAAGGGCGAGGAGCGGAAAACCAACCTTTTGGGGAAAGGAAAAAAAGCATGAAAACTGCAGTTATCGGCAGCGGTGCCTGGGGCACGGCCCTGGCCATCCGGCTGTGCAAGAACGGTCACGATGTGACCATGTGGACCTATGAAAAAGACCTGGTGGAGGAGATGAACACCACCCACCGGAACCCCCGGCTTCCCGTCGCGGTCCTGCCCGAGAATCTGGTGGTCTCCCCCGACTACGCCTGCGCCAGAGGCTGCAAGCTGGTGGTCATGGCCTCTCCCTCCTTCCCCCTGCGCTCTGTGTGCCGGGGCGTGGCCCCTTACATTGACGAGGACGCCGTGGTGGTCTCCGTGACCAAGGGTCTGGAGGCCGGAACCCATCTGCGGATGAGCGAAGTGGTTGCCCAGGAGACCGGCAAGAACGTGGTGGTCCTCACCGGACCCAGCCACGCGGAAGAGGTTGCCATCAACGTGCCCACCGGCCTGCTGGCGGCCAGCAATGATCAGGCTCTGGCTGAGTTCGTTCAGGACGCCTTCATGGCGGACACCCTCCGGGTGTACACCAGCTCTGACCCTGTTGGCGCGGAGCTGGGCGCGGCGCTGAAGAACGTCATCGCCCTGTGTGCCGGTATCACCGACGGCCTGGGCTTCGGCGACAACACCAAGGCCATGCTGATGACCCGGGGCCTCACCGAGACCGCCCGGCTGGGCGTGGCGCTGGGCGCGAAAAAGGAGACCTTCACCGGTCTGGCAGGCGTGGGCGATCTGATCGTCACCTGCACCTCCATGCACTCCCGGAACCGCCGGGCGGGCATTCTCATCGGCCAGGGCAAGGACACCCAGACCGCCATGTAGGAAGTGGGTGCGGTGGTGGAAGGCTACTACGCCGCCAAGTCCGCCTACGAGCTGGGCAAGGCCCAGGGCATCGACATGCCCATCACCGAGGCCGCCTACAAGGTGCTCTACGAGGGTGCTGACGTGAAGGAAGCGGTTCAGAGCCTGCTGACCCGTCAGCGCAAGGCTGAGTCTGAGAACCCCGGCTGGCTGTAAGCCACCCCTCAATTGTGCAAAAAGTCCCGCCTTTTGGCGGGACTTTTCCTGTTTACGCAAGTATTTTCTTCGTAAGGCCAACTGCCAGCTTGTGAACATAATGGCCCGCGGTGATGCTGATCAGAAACACCGGCACAGTCACGCATATGAAAATCAGCCAATAATTTTCCGGTGTGTGCCAAAAGGAAACCGCGTTATAGACCCAGACATCCAGAAGCCGGGAGAGCAGAAACCCTTCCAGCACACCGCTGGACAACCAGGCCAGGACCCTTCTAAACTTCGGTCCAGCCTCAACGCGGTACACGCCAAGAAAGAGCAGTGACACCAGCAGGGTCGTCAGAAATCCCCCGTTGCCGCCTTGGGCAAATCCATCCGAAAATGTCCCGCCGTCTGTGGAGATCATGGATGCAGTCCCCATCACGATGGCAGTCGCCCCAGCGCCAAGCAAACCCTTCCACACAGGAACCTCCGGCCTCAGCCGCCGGATCACCCCGCCGATGACGTAATAGGTCAGCGGATAGATCCCCACCCAGTAATCCGGAAGAACCGGAGCGGAAGTCAGAGATGGTAATGCCGTCATCGTCAGCATTGTTCCCAGCAGCCACAGAAGCTCCTTCGGCTCCCTCAGCCGCTCCATCGCCAGATTGATCACCGGGCTGATCAGGATCAGTCCAACGTACATCTTCACATACCAGGCGTAATTACTGAATGAAAAAAGGCGATCTACCCAGTCAATGAGCGCCCCTTCCTCGCCCAGCAGGAAATACCGGATGGGGTAAGAAATAACGCAGGTCAACGCGTAGCCGACCAGGACTGTAATAAGCCCTTTGTAATAACTGCGCCCCAGGGGCTTTGTGGATTTTAAGTACCCGGTCAGAACCATGAACATCCCGTTGCACCCATAGAACAGCCAACGGAAAACATCTGCTATCCACATGGGAAAGCCGTTCTGGGCTTCATTATAAAAGCCGTTGTATAAAAAGCCGTGGAGCCCACAGACAAACAGCATCCCCATGCACCGGAACAGATCGATGCCGGATTCCCGTTTTTCCACAGCCATCCCCCCTTCAGAAGCGGATGGCTGGATTATACGTCTCCCCTGCCCCGGCGTCAAGCCGCTGAAGCAAAATTTAAAGATTCTTAAGAATCCCGGAAGCGCTCCATAAAAACAAAAAAGACAGGTCTTTCGACCTGTCTATATTTGCCGCTATGGATTAGACTGCACGCTCAACCTTGTTGGAACGGAGGCATCTGGTACAAGCGTACACATGGCACGGAGTACCGTTGACAACCGCCTTGACCCGCTTGACATTGGGCTTCCATGTACGGTTGGAACGTCTGTGGGAATGGGACACCTTGATACCAAAGGTTACGCCCTTACCACAAAAATCACACTTCGCCATTCGTTGCACCTCCCATCGGTCAAAACTCTTCACAATGCGCCCACTACGAGCGCTCAAATATGATATCAGACATTGCCGAAAAATGCAAGTCTTTTTTTGAAAAAATTTTGACTTTTTTCAAATTGCGGTTGCTATTATTTTTTTCACAGGATATAATGGTGTTACACTTGATTCGGAGGGAACAACCATGGCAGAAAGTTACAGCGTCCCGCTGACGCAGCTGGTAAAGGAATTTGGCCTCGGCGTGGCCTACGCCTCCACAGACTTCGAAAAGATCCGCCTGACCGTGGCCGACGTGGCCCGGCCCGGACTTCAGCTTTCCGGTTACTTCGACCACTTCGAGCCCATGCGTCTTCAGGTCCTGGGCAATGTGGAATCCAGCTACCTGGACAAGCTCAGCTCCGCCGAGCGGTATATCGTCTACGACCGGCTGTTCTCCTACAAATTCCCCGCCATTCTGGCGGCCCGGGGTCTGGTCCCCGGACCGGAGCTGATGGAGATGGCGAAGAAGCACAACGTCACCGTCCTCACCTGCCCCGACGCCACCAGCTACATCGTCTCCTCCCTCATCGCCTATCTGAAGGCGGAGCTGGCTCCCCGGATCACCCGCCACGGCGTTCTGATGGAAGTCTACGGCGAGGGCGTGCTGATCATCGGCGAAAGCGGCATCGGCAAGAGCGAGACCGCCGTGGAGCTGATTAAGCGGGGCCACCGGCTGATCGCCGACGACGCCGTGGAAATCAAGCGGGTCTCCCCCACCTCCCTGATGGGCACCGCCCCCAGCCTGATCCGCAACTACATTGAATTAAGAGGCATCGGCATCATCAACGTAGCCAAGCTCTTCGGCGTGGGCGCGGTGAAAATGGAGAATGAGATCAACCTGGTGGTAAACATCGTCCCCTGGAACACCACCGAGGTCTACGACCGCCTGGGCATGGAGGACCAGTATATGGATCTTCTGGGGGTCAAGGTCCCCCTGAACACCATCCCCGTCACCCCCGGCCGGAACCTGGCGGTGATCCTGGAAGTCGCCGCCATGAACAACCGCCAGCGGAAGATGGGCTACAACGCCGCCAAGGAATTCACCGAGCAGATCAACAGCCACTATATGCAGGCCACCATGGACACCCTTTGAGCTTTTCCGCCGTCCGGAACCCTCCGGACGGTCAATGTCATTAAGCTAGCGACATTGTTCGGCGGCAAACCTCTATAGCGAATGAGTGCATCCCGCAAGGGATGCACTTTTTCTATAAAGTGGGCATGACAAGAAAGCGGATCGCAAAATCCGCTAAAAAACACTGTTCAAAT
>JBGVDK010000119.1:0-3264 GCA_045119355.1 Faecousia sp. | reverse complement strand
GTATTCACGGGGCGCGGTAGTTCCGCACCCCGTTTATAACAGGGCGACATGGCCAAGTGGTAAGGCAAAGGTCTGCAAAACCTTTATTCGCCAGTTCAAATCTGGCCGGTACCTCCAGAAAAAACTCCGATGCTTCTGCATCGGAGTTTTTTCAACGAAATTCGTTCCTTCGGAACGAGTGAAATTGCCTGCGGCAGTGAAATATTGCTGCGCAATGTGAAATGTGCTTCGCACGTTTTGGAACGAATTTTATTTCACTTGATGCGCAGCATCAAATTTCACAATGCGCTGGGCGCATTATTTCACATCCCGCGCAAGCGGGATATTTCACAATACACAGCAGGGGACTTTTGGTGGTTTCCAGGGAAGAAAAAACGGATGTATCCCTGAAAATATGTCCCTCGTGGTTGAAAAACGGGATCTTTTCTGATATACTAATCAAGTTAAACAAGAGAAAAACCGGGGCGCTCGCGCCCGAGGAGGAAATTCTATGTACAAGTATGGCATCATTGAAACCGAAAACCGCTCCGGCAAGGCTGCCAAGGACGTGGTCCTGACCTGGCTTTTTGAGGAGAACGGTACCCTGAGCATCTTCGGCGCGGGTATGCTGCCCGATTATAAAGACGGCCAGGACCGGCCCTGGCAGGAGTTTGCCGATCAGGTCACTGCTGTGGTCATTGACGACGGCATCACCTCCGTGGGCGCCCGGACCTTCTCCGGCTATGACAAGCTGGAATCCGTGAAGCTCCCCGATTCCATGAGCCGCATCGGCTTCCGGGCCTTTGCCGACTGCCCTCTGCTGAAGACCGTCACTGCGGGCAAGCCTATTGCCCATGTGTACAGCACCAATGTGACCAGCGCCTCCCGGGGTGTACTGAAGGACGATACCATCTACATCGGTATGCAGAGCTTCTCCCATACGCCCTGGATCGTGGAGACCTTTGGTGACTTCTACATCCACCGGGACGTGCTGGTGGAGTATTATGGCAAGGCCGCTGAGGTGGAGGTCCCCAAGGGTATCCGGGAGATCGGCGTCTCCGCCTTTGAGAATACCCCTGTTACCGCTGTGAAGCTGCCCAGTACCCTTCGGGTTATCGGCGCCTTCGCTTTCAACAAAACCGGAATTCGTGCTGTCGAGCTGCCTGCGTCCGTCCGGAAGGTGGACCGCTACGCTTTCGCACAGACCGAGGCCCTTGTGTCCGTGCTCATCAGCAATCCCGATATGGAAGTGGAGGAGAAGGCTTTCTGGAATTCTGCTGTGGAGGCGGAGCTGGAACCCGACAAGGACGGCTGGAACAGCGTGTACCGCATCGAATCCATCCGGGAGGGCAGCGTGGGAGACTGCAAGAAGCTGCAGATTCGCCGGGACAAGAAGAAGCTTGTCGGCCTGACCACCCTGAACTGCGGTAAGGCGATCCTGAAGAAGATGTCCACCGGCGGCCCCGTGATGCAGATCTGCGTCAACCGGGAGACCAAGGCTGTGGAGTTCGTTCAGAGCTTCATCAAGGATGGCCGGGAGTACGCCTGCAATACGATCTATCCGGTGATGAAGGACGGCGTCCTTGAGATCGCCAAGGAGGATATCTCCTACCTGGCCAAGTGGGAGATGGAGGAAATGAGCTTTATCGGCCTGTGGCCCGGCGAGGAGGCTGCCTCCGGCCGCAGCTGGTATCAGGCGCCCAAGCCCCTCAAGGCTGATAAGGATGCCTCCGCCGACCAGGGGATGCGGAGCGCCGGGGAGAAGCGGTTCCTCAAGGGGGCCGAGGCAGGCGGGACCATCGAGCTGAACCTGCTGAGCGCGTGGCTGAAAGCAAACCCTGACTGCTCCGTGACTGCGGAGGAGTAAGCTTCGTCTGACTGTTTCATAGATTTTGGACCGTCCGCGTATCTGACGCGGGCGGTCTTTTTTGTGCAGTTTGCCGTTTTCAGCGAAATGCCCGGTTTTGGGAGGAATCGGAAAAAGGGCGGGTTATGGCGTCTTTGGGAACAAAGCGAAGCCGCGCTGGGCGGAAAGAAGCGAATGATGCACAATTCTTTGCGGTTTTTGATGGTCAAAATGCACAATAGATATGGAAATATCGAATAAAAACCTGTGAGAAATGTAAAATAATGCCTTTACAAACGGAAAATAAGGTGTTATACTTGATTTCAGATTGGACGGCGGTGCCGTCCGAAAATAAGGAGGAAAAACATATGAAAAAGCTGATTGCTCTGCTGCTGGCTCTGGTCATGGTTCTTGGCCTGGTCGCTTGCGGCAACTCCGGCGATTCCGTCAAGACCTACAAGGTCGGTGTCGCCATCTACCAGTACAACGACAACTTCATGACCCTGTACCGTCAGGAGATCGAAGCCTACCTGAAGACCCTGGAGACCGACACCGTCAAGTACGAGGTCACCATGGTTGACGGCGGCAACGACATGAACACCCAGTCCAGCCAGATCGACAACTTCATCACCCAGAAGATGGACGTCATCATCCTGAACCTGGTCCAGACCTCTTCCGCCGACGTTCTGATCGACAAGATCGTCGAGGCTGACATCCCCCTGGTTCTGATCAACCGTGAGCCCCTGGCATACGACGAGGACGGCAACATCCTGGATGAGTCCTACGAGGGCATCCTGAACAACGCCAAGGTCTGCTATGTCGGCGCTGACGCCCGTCAGTCCGGCACCTACCAGGGCGAGATCGTCGCTGCTCTGGACAACCAGGGCGACATGAACGGTGACGGCGTTGTCAAGTACGTCATGGTTCAGGGCGACCCCGAGAACATTGACGCTCAGTACCGTACCGAGTTCTCCGTCAAGGCTCTGGACGACGCCGGCATCGCCAACGAGTGCCTGCTGACCTCCGTCGGCAACTGGGACCAGCAGAAGGGCCAGGAGATCGTGGCTTCCGCTCTGACTCAGTTCGGCACTGACCTGGATCTGGTCTTCTGCAACAACGACGCTATGGCTCTGGGCGCCGCTACCGCCATCGAGGCCGCTGGCCGCGTTGTCGGTGAGGACATCCTGCTGCTGGGCGTTGACGCTCTGGACGAGGCTGTCGCAAGAGTCGGCGAGGGCACCATGACCGGTACCGTTCTGAACGACCACATCGGCCAGTCTCACACCGCTGTTGACGTGGCTGTCAAGCTGCTGAACGGCGAGTCCATCGAGAACTACTACTGGGTCAACTACGTCAAGGTCGACAAGGCCTACGTTGAGTCCCAGGGCTGATTCCTGATTTGATTCCCTAGGTGGGTGGGCGGCTTGGAGCCCACCCAC
>JBGVDK010000118.1:0-14198 GCA_045119355.1 Faecousia sp. | reverse complement strand
ATCGGCAACGCCGTTAGGCGGTGTCTTTCAAATTGAAATAAAAGATTTCAATTTGAAAATAGTATTAATATAACCATTTTGTTTTATTAAGAAATTCAACTTCTAACATTACAGCGCCATCCGATTTAACCCGGATGGCGCTGTAACCATTTTTTATGACAGAAATCAGGATTCCGCGTTGGCAGCAAAATCCTCAGTCAGCCGGCTGGCAGGAGTCTCGCCGGGCTGGAAATCCCGGTAAGCCATCAGGCCGGAGCCTGCGGGGATCAGCTTACCGATGATGACGTTCTCCTTCAGGCCGACCAGATGGTCCACCTTGCCACGGATAGCGGCGTCGGTCAGAACCTTGGTGGTCTCCTGGAAGGAAGCGGCGGACAGGAAGGAATCGGTGGCCAGAGAGGCCTTGGTGATACCCAGCAGCTGGGGCTCACAGGTGGGCAGGCGAAGCTCGGTCTCGCCGGCGTCGATCCGGGCCTGGACCTCAGCCTCAGCATCCTCGAACACGAAGGAGTCCACCACGGTGCCGGTGAGCAGGGTGGAATCGCCAGGATCCTGAACCTTGACCTTGCGCATCATCTGACGGATGATAACCTCGATGTGCTTATCGTTGATCTCAACGCCCTGCTGACGGTACACAGCCTGGACGGACTGGACCAGGTAATCCTGAACAGCCTCGGTACCGGAGATCCGCAGGACATCCTGGGGATACAGGGCGCCATCGCAGATGGGAGCACCCTTTTCCACGTACTTGCCGTCAGCGACCTTCAGGCCGACGGAGAAGGGAACCAGGTAATCCTTGGTCTCGCCGTCGTCGGCGGTGATGGTGATCTTACGCTGGCCGCTGGTCTGGGTGGGATCAAAGTGGACCTTACCGGTGAACTCAGCAAGCTGGGCCATCTTCTTGGGACGGCGGGCCTCAAACAGCTCTTCGACTCGAGGCAGACCCTGGGTGATATCGTCACCCGCGACGCCGCCGGAGTGGAAGGTACGCATGGTCAGCTGAGTACCGGGCTCACCGATGGACTGTGCGGCGATGATGCCGACGGCTTCGCCCAGGTTGACCTCCTTGGAGGTGGCCAGGTTCATTCCGTAGCAGGTGGCACAGACACCGCTTCTGGCGCGGCAGCCCAGGATGGTGCGGATATAGACCTTGTCGATGCCGTGCTTCTCGAACTTCTCGGCATCCTCGGGCATCATCAGCTCATGCTTGGAGTGCAGCAGCTCGCCAGTCTTGGGAGAGTAAATGTCATTGACGGGATAACGGCCCCGGATCCGGTTGCCGAAGGTGTCGATAACGTCGCCGTTCTGGACAACAGCGCCAACCCAGATGCCCTTGGTGGTCTTGCAGTTGTGCTCGCGGATGATGACCTCCTGGGAGACGTCGACCATTCGGCGGGTCAGGTAACCGGAGTCAGCGGTACGCAGAGCGGTATCGGCCATACCCTTTCGGGCGCCTCTGGTGGAGATGAAGTATTCCAGAACAGACAGACCCTCACGGAAGTTTGCCTTGATGGGGATCTCGATGGTACGGCCGGCGGTATCGGCCATCAGGCCACGCATACCGGCCAGCTGACGGATCTGAGCCATGGAGCCTCGGGCACCGGAGTCCGCCATCATGTAGATGGGGTTGAACTGGTCCAGGTTGCCCTTCAGCGCGTTGGTGACGTCGTCGGTGGTCTTTTCCCACTGCTGGACGGTCAGGCGGTAACGCTCGTCGTTGGTGATCAGGCCCTGGCGGTAGAACTGGTCGATCTGAACGACCATCTTCTCAGCGTCGGCGACCAGCTCGTACTTCTTCTGGGGAACCACCATGTCCGCGATGGACACGGAGATAGCGCCCTTGGTGGAGTATTTGTAGCCCAGAGACTTCAGACGGTCCAGCATCTCGGTGGAGACGGTGAAGCCGTGCTTGCGGATGGCCTTGTCGATGATCTTGCCCAGCTGCTTCTTGCCGACCAGGAAGTCCACTTCCAGATCGAAGGCATGGGCGGGATCGGTGCGGTCCACGAAGCCCAGATCCTGGGGGATGGGCTCGTTGTAGATCAGACGGCCCACGGTGGCGTTGATGATCCGGTACTCCATCTTGCCGTCGATCTCCTTGCCGAAGCGGACACGGATGGGAGCGTGCAGGCTCACGTTGCCGTCGGCGTAGGCGGCAATGGCCTCGTCCACGCTGGAGTAGGCCAGCTTGGGCATGAAGGTGGCTTCCTTCAGACCAGCCTCCTTGGCCCGCTTGTTGGCGGCCAAGAAGTCGTCGGAATCCACCAGAGCACCCACGGTCAGGCCAGTATCACCTGCGTCGGTGACGATGACCTCCTCCGCGCCCTTCTCCACCTTGCCCAGACGGGTGTAGGTCAGATAGTAAGCGCCGAGGATCATATCCTGGGTGGGAACGGTGACAGGCTTGCCGTCCTGGGGACGGAGCAGGTTATTGGCGGACAGCATCAGCATTCTGGCCTCAGCCTGAGCCTCTGCGGACAGAGGCACATGGATTGCCATCTGGTCGCCGTCGAAGTCGGCGTTGAATGCGGTGCAGCACAGGGGATGCAGCTTCAGAGCGCGGCCCTCCACCAGCACAGGCTCAAAGGCCTGGATGCCCAGACGGTGCAGGGTGGGAGCACGGTTCAGCATGACGGGACGGTCCTTGATGATCTCGTCCAGAGCATCCCAGACCACAGCCTCGCCCTTATCGATCTTCTTCTTGGCAGCCTTGACGTTGCTTGCGTTACCATCGGCGACCAGCTTCTTCATGACGAAGGGACGGAACAGCTCGATGGCCATTTCCTTGGGCACGCCGCACTGGTACAGCTTCAGCTCGGGGCCGACAACGATAACGGAACGGCCGGAGTAGTCAACACGCTTGCCCAGCAGATTCTGACGGAAACGGCCCTGCTTGCCCTTCAGCATATCGGACAGGGACTTCAGAGCCCGGTTGTTGGCACCGGTGACGGCACGGCCCCGGCGGCCGTTGTCGATCAGGGCGTCAACCGCCTCCTGCAGCATCCGCTTCTCATTGCGGACGATGATCTCGGGAGCGCCGAGCTGGATCAGCCGCTTCTGACGGTTGTTCCGGTTGATGACCCGGCGGTACAGGTCGTTCAGGTCGGAGGTGGCGAAACGGCCGCCGTCCAGCTGAACCATAGGACGGATATCGGGGGGGATGACAGGCAGCACATCCATGATCATCCAGCTGGGCTTGTTGCCGGAAGCGCGGAAGGCCTCAATGACCTCCAGCCGCTTGACGATGCGCAGCTTCTTCTGATTGGAAGCGGTCTGCAGCTCCGTACGCAGCTGCTCGGACAGCACATCCAGGCCATCCAGGGCGTCGATCTCGGCGTGCAGCTCCGCGAGCTGGGCACGGCCGGCCTCGACTTCCTCGCCCTCCTTGTCCAGGCGCTGAACATGGATCATATCCCAGATCTGCTTGTGGACATCGTCCGCCTGCTTCATCAGGCTGAGCTTTCTGGCGCCCTGCTCGGCGTTCAGGCCGACAGTGGCCAGCAGCTCCCGAATGGCCTCAGCGCCCATACCGGCGCGGAACTCATCCTCATATTTCAGCTTCTGATCCCGGTATTCCTTCTCGGACAGAACCTGATACTTCTTCAGCTCAGGGTTCGTGCCGGGATCGATGACAACATAGGACGCAAAATACAGGACCTTCTCCAGGCTCTTGGGGGACATATCCAGGACCAGACCGATCCGGGAGGGAATGCCCTTGAAATACCAGATGTGGCTGCAGGGAGCGGCCAGCTCGATGTGGCCCATACGCTCACGGCGGACCTTGGCCTTGGTGACCTCGACGCCGCAGCGTTCACAGACCTTATTCTGGTACTTGGCCTTCTTATATTTACCGCAGGAGCACTCCCAGTCCTTGTTGGGTCCGAAGATCCGCTCACAGTACAGGCCGTCGCGCTCGGGCTTCAGGGTGCGGTAGTTGATGGTCTCAGGCTTCTTGACCTCGCCGAAAGACCACTCCCGGATCATCTCCGGGGAAGCGATGCCAATTTTAATCGCCTCAAAGGTGGCATTTGCCATTCTCGCGCCTCCTTTTATTCTTCAACATAGTCATCAGCGGAGCCCACATCGGTCTCGGTGGTGACATCATCGTTCTCGGTGCCGTTATCGCCAACTCTGTGGCCGCTGCTCTCCAGCTCCTGCTCGCTGGCGACGTTCACAGCCCGGTCATCGGTGTAGAGGGTATCCAGCTCGTCATCGTCGTCCTTCAGCTCGACCGCCTGGCCTTTTTCAACCAGCAGACGAATATCCAGACACAGGGACTGCAGCTCCTTGACCAGGACCTTGAAGGACTCGGGAACGCCGGGGGTGGGGATGTTGCGGCCCTTGACGATGGCCTCGTAGGCCTTGACACGGCCGGTGACGTCGTCGGACTTGTAGGTCAGGATCTCCTGCAGGGTGTAAGCGGCGCCGTAAGCTTCCAGCGCCCAGACCTCCATCTCACCGAAACGCTGGCCGCCGAACTGGGCCTTGCCGCCCAGAGGCTGCTGGGTGACCAGGGAGTAGGGACCGGTGGAACGGGCATGGATCTTATCATCGACCAGATGATGGAGCTTCAGGTAGTAGGGATAGCCGACGGTGACCAGGTTGTCGAAGGGCTCGCCGGTACGGCCGTCATACAGGATGGTCTTGCCGTCTTCACGGAGACCGGCCAGCTTCAGGGTATCCCGGATATCCTTCTCGTTGGCACCGTCGAAGACAGGGGTAGCGACCTTCCAGCCCAGGGTCTTGGCGGCGTAGCCCAGATGGACCTCCAGCACCTGACCGATGTTCATACGGGAAGGCACGCCCAGGGGGTTCAGGACCACGTCCAGGGGGGTGCCGTCGGGCAGGTAGGGCATATCCTCTTCGGGCAGGACACGGGAGACAACGCCCTTGTTGCCGTGACGGCCTGCCATCTTATCGCCCACGCCGATCTTACGCTTCTGAGCCAGATACACGCGGACAGACTTGTTCACGCCGGGAGCCAGCTCGTCGCCGTTCTCCTTGGTGAAGATCTTCACGTCCACGACGATGCCGCGGGTGCCGTGGGGCACCTTCAGGGAGGTGTCGCGGACCTCTCTTGCCTTCTCGCCGAAGATGGCCCGCAGCAGGCGCTCCTCGGGGGTCAGCTCAGTCTCGCCCTTGGGGGTGACCTTACCGACCAGGTAATCACCGGCGTTGACTTCCGCGCCGATGCGGATGATGCCGTCCTCGTCCAGATCCTTCAGGGTGTCCTCGCCCACGTTGGGGATGTCGCGGGTGATCTCCTCGGCGCCCAGCTTGGTGTCCCGGGCCTCGGTCTCGTACTCCTCGATGTGGATGGAGGTGAACACGTCCTCACGGACCAGACGCTCGTTCAGCAGGATGGCGTCCTCGTAGTTGTAGCCTTCCCAGGTGACGAAACCGATGAGCACGTTCTTGCCCAGGGCGATCTCGCCCTGAGAGGTGGAGGGGCCGTCGGCAATGATCTGCTCGGTGGTGACCCGCTCGCCCACGGCCACGATGGGACGCTGGTTGATGCAGGTGCCGGCGTTGGAGCGGGAGAACTTGATCAGCTTGTGCTCCTCGGAGTAGCCGGCGTCATAGCGGACGGTGATGGAGTTTGCGGAAACAGCGGTGACCACACCGTCGCCCTTGGCCTTGACACAGACCTCGGAGTCCACGGCGGAGCGGTGCTCCATGCCGGTGGCGACGATGGGAGCCTCGGTGGTCAGCAGAGGCACGGCCTGACGCTGCATGTTCGCGCCCATCAGAGCACGGTTGGCGTCGTCGTTCTGCAGGAAGGGAATGAAGGCGGTAGCCACGGAGACCATCATTCTGGGAGAAACATCCAGATAATCGATCAGGGCGCGGTCCACCTCGATGATCTCGTTGCGGTGACGGCAGGTGATACGCTCGTTGACCAGGCAGCCGTTCTCGTCCACAGGCTCGTTGGCCTGAGCGACGTAGTAATCGTCTTCCACGTCAGCGGTCATGTACTCCACTTCCTTGGTAACGAAGCCGGTGGCCTTGTCCACCTTGCGGTAGGGAGCTTCCACGAAGCCGAAGTCATTGATCTTGGCGAAGGTAGCCAGATAGTTGATCAGGCCGATGTTGGGACCTTCGGGGGTCTCGATGGGGCACATACGGCCGTAGTGGGTGTAGTGAACGTCTCGGACGTCGAAGGAGGCGCGCTCTCTGGACAGACCGCCGGGGCCCAGAGCGGAAAGTCTCCGCTTGTGGGTCAGCTCGGACAGGGGGTTGTTGGCGTCCATGAACTGGGACAGAGGGGAGGAGCCGAAGAACTCCTTGATGACGGCGGTCACGGGACGGATGTTGATCAAGCTCTGGGGAGTGACCTCGTTCACGGCCTGGACGGTCATGCGCTCACGGATGACACGGTCCAGACGGCTGAAGCCGATGCGGAACTGGTTCTGCAGCAGCTCGCCCACGCAGCGCAGACGACGGTTGCCCAGATGGTCGATATCGTCGGGGATGCCAACGCCCATGGCCACGCAGTTCAGGTAGTTGATGGAGGCCAGGATATCGTCGGGAGTGATGTGCTTGGGGATCAGGTCATCAATGCGCTCCTCGATGGCGTCCTTCCAGCCGTCGGCAGGGACGGTGTCCAGCATCTCACGCAGAACATCGAAGCGGACCTTCTCCTTGATGCCGTAGGCAGCGGGATCGAAGGAAACGAACTTGGCCATGTTGACCATGCCGTTGGAGAAGATCTTCACCTTCTGCTCGCCCAGCTGCAGCACAGCGGAGTTGACGCCCCGGTCGGAGATCTCGTGGGCACGGTTGCGGTCGATGACCTCACCGGGCTCGGCCAGCACTTCGCCGGTCAGAGGATCGACGATGGGCTCGGCAATGACCTGGCCGGACAGGCGGCTCCAGATGTCCATCTTCTTGTTGAACTTGTAACGGCCGACCTTGCTCACGTCATAGCGGCGGTCGTCGAACAGCAGGCCCTCCAGATGGGCCTCGGCAGCCTCGGGTGACGGGGGCTCGCCGGGACGCAGCTTTTCATAGATCTTGATCAGCGCGTCGCTCTTGCAGACGACACGGTTCTTGGCGTCTTTGGCGTCCCGGTCCAGGGTGGCAGTGATCCGGGGATCATCGCCGAACAGCTCGAGGATCTGCTCGTCGCTCTCCAGACCCAGGGCACGGATCAGCCAGGTGACAGGCAGCTTGCGGTTCTTGTCGATCCGGGCCCAGAACACGTTCTGGTTGTCGGTCTCGTACTCCAGCCAGGCGCCGCGGTAGGGAATGACAGTGGCGGTATAGGTGTGCTGATCCGCCTTGTCCACGTCGTGGGTATAGTACATACCGGGGGAACGAACGATCTGAGAGACGATGACACGCTCAGCACCGTTGATGACGAAGGTGCCGCCGTTGGTCATGATGGGGAAATCTCCCATGAAGATCTCCTGCTCTTTGATTTCCCCGGTTTCGGTGTTGCGCAGAAGCACGCGGACCTTGATGGGGCGGGCGTAGGTGGCGTCCCGCTCCTTGCACTCTTCAATGGTGTACTTGGGCTTCTCGTCCATGGAGTAATCCAGGAAGCTCAGCTCCAGCTTACCAGAGAAGTCAGTGATGGGGCCGACATCCTTGAAAACTTCCCGCAGGCCCTCATCCAGGAACCACTGATAGGAGTCCTTCTGGATCTTGAGCATGTTGGGCATTTCCAGGATCTCTTCATACTTCGCGTAACTCTTACGCACGGTCTTGCCAAACAATTGGTCTTTGACCATTGCCATATGGATCATCACAGCCTTTCTTTCGGCTAAAATGCCGGAATATTTGTGTTTCAGATTTGATACGCTTGGATAAGTTGTCAATTTCTTGTGAATTCCATCTTGACAACTGTTCCCTGCTGTGTTAATATGTGTCTACAAAGATGGGGAACCATGCAGACATACTATCACAGTATGGAGTACCATGGTAACACATCTTCTTTTATTTGTCAAGGGATTACAATCGAAATCTGTAAATTTTTCCAATTTCTTTTCCGGCCGAAAACAAGGAAAGAAATCTGTTGACAAACGAGCCAAAAGCATATATAATATTTAAGCATTTGCGAGAGTGTTGGAATGGTAGACAAGCACGTTTGAGGTGCGTGTGGTTATGCCGTGGGGGTTCGAGTCCCCTCTCTCGCACCAAAAAGAAGACCACCCGTCGGGTGGTCTTCTTTTTGGTGCAACGAAATAAATCCCTTGCGGGATTTGTGAAATGTCCTTCGGACGTGAAATATGGCTTCGCCATGTGAAATGCGCTGCGGCGCGTGAGGGATTTATTTCATTTCACTTTCTGCGCCAGCAGAAAATTTCACAATGGCCCGGGGCCATTATTTCACATTTGCCGCCAGGCAAATATTTCACTCCTCCCCCTCAACAATCATCCCAAAATGATAAGAAATTCAGGAGGCCGCCATGAACCAATTCCAGATCCTCCACAAAGATGATACCTTCCTCGTCTGCCTGAAGCCTGCCCGGGTCCGCTCCACCGACGAGCCCGGCGGCATGCCGGAGCTCTGCCGCGCCGCCCTGGGTGAACCCAAAGCGGACGTCCGCACCGTCCACCGCCTGGACCAGGTGGTCTCCGGACTGATGGTCCTGGCCCGGGGCTCCAAAGCCGCGTCGGAGCTCTCCCGCCAGATCCGAGAGGACGAATTTCATAAGGAATACCTGGCCGTCCTCCACGGCACCCCCACAGAGAAAAGCGGCACCCTCACCGACCTGCTCCTCCGGAACAAGCCGGAGCGGAAGACCTATGTGGTCACTGAAATGGCCAAAGGCGTTCAGGAAGCGATTCTCGACTATGAAGTCCTTGCCCAAACGGAGGGCTTTTCCAAGGTCCGCATTCTCCTGCGCACCGGCCGGACCCACCAGATCCGGTGCCAGTTTTCCTCCCGGGATCTCCCCTTGGTGGGCGACCGGAAATACAGCCTCAACGAGGATAACTGCGAAATCGCCCTCTGGTCCAGCCGCCTATCCTTCCGGCATCCCGTCACCGGAGAGCGTCTCACCTTCACCGCTCCCCCACCGGACGAATATCCCTGGAACCTGTTCTGACATAAAGAGCCGCCCAGTGGGTAATGTCACTTAGTTAGTGACATACGCCTCATAGCGGTACTCCAAGAGAATGAGTGCATCCGGCAACGGATGCACTTTTTCTGTAAAATGGGCATGACAAGTAAGCAGATTGGGAAATCTGCTTAAAAAGACTATTCAAACAAGCGAAGTTATGCTACTCTGTAGAAGAAGCCGTTGAACTTGATGTTTTTCGTTCTGCGAGGAGTACTTCGTCCTGGCCGGATCGGTACAATATGCACTTTAATCAAGTCCTCGACTTTAGGTGGAGGCACAGTGCCCCGGAGGAATTGTCTGCAAATATGTATGGCTGCGGTAAAGTTTGTCTGGTAAACATACTTTCTGCGTTTATTCTGAATGACTACGTGTGAGGTAATCAATTCACAGAAGTTGTACATGGTAAGTCTGGCAAAAATCTCCTGGGTAATGTACTCCACCTTTTTACTTTGGAACAGGCTTAAGCCAACAGTATATTTGAGCTGTCGGAAAGAAGTTTCAATTCCCCAGCGCAGATGATAGAGGCGCTTTAATTCTTCCGGTGGAAATGGATCTGCATCCAGATTGGTAATGAGTGTTTCGGTGGAATTGTCGGAAATACTGAAACGGACAATTCGGAAGGAAATCGGATAAAAACCGTCACTACCCAAGGGAAGAAAGTCAAAATTGACGTTTGTGGGGAGAAAGCGGTATATACCCGGATATTCTTTTTGGAGTTCTCTTAGCTTTTTATTTTGCTTGCGTGTAAGATAAAGCTGAACAGGTATATCAAAATCGCCGTCGGGCAGAGAAAGTGCAGAAATAATACCCTTGGATTCTCTCAGCCGAACCAGGTACTTCCAACCTTTTCGCGCGATGTGTTCCAATGTGTTATAGGATTCATAGCCACGGTCAGCGGTCAAAATCACGGGTTCTTGAATCTCAGAACGGTCTACCATAGATACGAGAGCGGCGTTTTCATTTGCCTCTCTCTTTTTTTGCACCACCGCATCCAGATAGAGATTGGAATTGAGATCGTAAATTGCATTCAGATGCAGGAAGCTATACGGTTTCTGACCGTTTACACCCGGGAAATAGGACAGCGGATCATTGGGATTGGTTGTGAACTGCAAGTCCGAACCGTCTACAGCCAGCAGGCGGTATCCTCTGTACAGCCTCAGTTTGTGACACCTGTTTGTAAACGCACGGAACAAAAATTCCAATGCATCCGGCAACAGCTTGCTGCGTTGCTGAACAAGAGCAGATACAGATGCCGGTAATTCCTTAAAGTCAAGGCAATCCAACATTTCATCCCGCAGGGAGTGTCCTCCCATTTTCACTAACAAGGTCAGAAGCATTTCAAATGGCAGCTTTCGATCACGGGTAAAGTCTTTTCCCGGACAGCGGCAGAAATCTTCCGGATGCTTCGCCATATCGCGGATTACAGAGTTCAATGTGTCTTTAACGCGCTTCGGATAGTTTTTCATCGGTAGGCCTCCTTAAAAATGCTTTCAAGGCGGCTTGTCCGATTTTTCTTTGTTTGTCAAGTGGTTTTTCGAAATTTCTATAGAAAAAAGCCCTCTGTATCACATTTCTGTGATACAGAGGACTTTCCTCTTAACTAAGTGACATTACCCTTGCGGGGGCCTTACTTTTTATGCCTCGTGGCGTTTTTTCAGCTCCGCCACGTTCTCCTCCACCTGCTTCTTATGCAGCGGATACCAGAACCAGAGGATCAGCGCCAGCGCGCCAAAGCCCACCGCCGGAACCAGGGTAGCGATATCGTAAATGCCGTTGACCACCCCGGTATCGAAGGCCGTCTCCTGGGAGTAACCGATCATGGTGAGCAGCGCCCCGGAGAGCCCCGCCGCGGCGGCCTGGCCCAGCTTCCGGGCGAAGGAATAGAGGGCGTAGACGCTGCCGTCCTCCCGGACGCCGTTCCGCAGTTCCGCGTCGTCGATGACGTCGGTGATCAGCGCCCAGGACACCATGCTGAACACCCCCAGCCCCAGCCAGTTCAGGCCGCTGAGGAGCACGTACACCCACACATTCTCCGGTCGGAGGAAATACAGCAGCAGACACACCAGCGCCGCCAGGGCGTTGGAGGCCACACTGACCTCCGCCTTGCCGAACCGGCTGGACAAAGGCTTGGCGGCAGACGCGGCAACGATCATCCCCGCCACCATGGCGAGGGTGGACGCGGACTGGGCGAAGGTATTGCCGTAGAAATTGGGATAGACGTAATTCGCCATGGACTGCATGGTCAGCTGGGCCAGCAGCATGACGATGGACGCCGCGATGATGGAGATCAGCGCCCGGTTGCGCACCGCGTTGCGGAGCATATCCAGAACGCCGTAATGGGGCCGCTCCACCGCTTGCTTCGGCTTCACCCGCTCGGTGGTCAGCCAGTAGCACAGCAGATAGCACACCACCGCGAGGACGGAAAACACCCCGGCGATCACCGTGAACCGTGGACCGTTCATCACCGCAAACCCGTTCACATCGTCATAGGCCAGCACCGGCACCAGTCCGCCGATGACGAGGCCCGCCAACGTGCCGCCCATGCTCCGGTAGGTGGACAGGGACTGCCGGTCGTCCGGAGAACGGGAGATGGCGGAGGCCATGGAGCCATAGGGGATGTTGATGGAGGTATAGAAAAAGGACCCCCAGAGGATATAGGTGAGAAAAAGCCAGCCGATCTTGAAGGTCATGCTCCTCCCGGCCAGGCCGCTCTGGTAAATCAGGAAGGAGGATACCGCCACCGGCACACACATTCGCAGAATCCAGGGCTTGAACTTCCCCGCCGGGGTCAGGCGGCTCCGGTCGCAGATCCGGCCCATGGCCACGTCGGTGAAGGCGTCCACAAACCGGGACACCATCATCACCGTACCCACCACCGCGCCGGAGACCCCCATCACGTCGGTGTAGAATTTCATCAGAAAGCTGGAGGACAGGATGAAGGTGAAATCATTGCCGAAGTCCCCGAAGAGATAGCCCAGCTTGTCCCGGAAGCCGAAGGGCCGGACCGCTTCCTCCCGATGCTCATTTCCCAAAGAAACAACCTCCCTCAAATACGTTTGATCATCTTCTTGGGACAGTTTGCGCATTCCTTTGCGTTTTATTCCGAAATGCATGAAAACACCGGAAGCGCAATGCGCTTCCGGCGAAAAATCAGGGTTTGTAATGTTCAAAAATGGGGATCCAGCCCTCTTTGACGGCGGTGTCATGGTCCGCCTGGCTGCGGAGCGTCCAGCTCACGCCCTGGATGCCCCAGAGCTTCCGGCAGAGGGTGTTGCTCAGATTTTCCCGGGTGGCAAAGTCATAAGCGATGAAGTCCGGCCGGGTCAGGAAATTTTCCAGGTGGAAGCTGAGGATCAGCTTCAGCCAGCCGGGCAGCTTGCTGTTGGGATAATGGAAGCTGTTCTCCGCCAGCTGGCCCCGGATGATGTCGGGCCGGTGTTTCTTCAGCCAGTAAACGCACCGGGGGTCGAAGGACTCCATGCACCAGACGCCGTGGTAGCCCTCCATCATCTTGCAGGCGGCTTCACAGAGGGCGGCGGCGTTGTTCTCCGCCTTCAGCTCGATGATCAGCGGGGCTTTGCCCTCGAAGATGTCCAGCACTTCCCGGAAGGTGGGGATGGTGTCCTCCGTGCCCTCCAAAGGATAGTTCTTCAGATCGGCGGCGGTCAGGTCCTCCACCCGGCCCTCGGCGCCGGTGGTGCGTTTCAGCTTGGAGTCGTGGATGACCGCGAGGTTTCCGTCCTTCAGCAGATGGATGTCCAGCTCCGCGCCGTAGCCATGGTCCACCGCCGCCCGGAAAGCGCTCAGGGAGTTCTCCGCCCGGCCATTGCCGTGGAGTCCCCGGTGGGCGTAGTTCCAGCCCCGGAGGGCTTCCAGCCCGGGGTGGCCCGTCCGTCCCCGGAGGGAGAGGATGTACAGCAGGATGATGATCGCAAGGGTAATGAGGATCGCTTTCATGGTTTTCGCTCCTTAGTCGTCCACGTCGAAGGCTTCCAGGCCCTTCTTTGCCTCCACCTTGTTGTCGCCGTGCTTGACAAAGCCCATGGTGATAAAGGAAGCGAAGACGAAGATGGCCGCATAGGGGAACAGGGCCTTGTAGTCCACATTCTCCAACAGCCAGCCGGCCACGATGGGGGTCATGATCTGGGCGGACATGGAGAAGGTGTAATACAGGCCGGTGAACTTGCCCACCTCGCTGCCCTTGCACATCTCCACCACCATGGGGAGGCTGTTGACGTTGATGGAGGCCCAGGCCAGACCCACCAGCATGAACAGCACATACAGCACCGGGCTGAAGGAATTGGAAATCATGGTATAGCCGAAGGCCAGGAAGAAGCAGCCGGACAACAGCAGAGTGCCAAAACGGATGGTCTTCCGGCGGCCGATCTTGCTGGCCACGATGCCCACGGGGATGTAGCTGACGATGGCGCCGGCGGTGGCGATGGTCAGGCAGGTGTTGGCCTGGCCCAGGGTCATGCCCCAGGTGTTCTGGGCGTAGACGGAGAACCAGGTGGTGACGCCGTTATAGCCGATGAACCACAGGGCGATGGAGGCCAAAAGGAAGGAAAGGCTCTTCTTCACATCAGCGGGCAGGGCCTCGCCGGATTCGGTGACTTCGGTGAGGTTGTCCTCGGGATGGGCCTCCTCGTAGGCCTTCTGCTCCGCCACCAGCTTAGGCTCGTTGACGCAGAACATGATGATGGCGAGGGTAATGAGCATCACTGCGCCCACGATGGCGAACAGCGGCAGGTAGGACGCATAGACTCCGGGAGCGGAGGTATACAGCACGCTGCTGACCACCAGGTACAGAATACCGCCCACAGCGCCCATCAGGTTGATGATGGCGTTGGCCTTGGACCGGAGGGGCTTGGGGGTCACGTCGGGCATCAGGGCCACGGCGGGGCTCCGATAAGTGCCCATGGCAACCAGCAGTCCGCCCAGGCAGACCACGAAAGCCGCGATCTTCCAGCTCTCGGGCTGGGCATGGTAGCTGTCAGTCAGCAGCGGCAGGGCCATCATCAGCGCCACAGAGGCCAGGGTGCCGAAGAGGATGAAGGGTCTGCGGCGGCCCAGCTTGCTCTTGCACTTATCGGACAGGCCGCCGAACAGCGGCAGCAGGAACAGGGCCAG
>JBGVDK010000117.1:0-25811 GCA_045119355.1 Faecousia sp. | reverse complement strand
CGGGAGCTGACCCGCTGGTTCATCCAGAAGGGCGTCAAGGGCCTGTACGTCGGCGGCTCCTCCGGCGAGTGCATCTACCAGAGCAAGGAAGAGCGCAAGGTCGTTCTGGAAAACGTGATGGCCGAGGCCAAGGGCAAGCTCACCGTCATCGCCCACATCGCCTGCAACAACACCGCTGACTCCTGCGAGCTGGCCGCGCACGCCGAATCCCTGGGCGTGGACGCCATCGCCGCCATTCCCCCCATCTACTTCAAGCTGCCCCCCTATGCCATCGCCAAGTATTGGAATGACATGAGCGCCGCCGCTCCCAACACCGATTTCATCATCTACAACATCCCCCAGCTGGCGGGCGTTTCCCTGTCCGTGCCTCTGCTGAAGGAGATGCTGAAGAACCCCCGGGTCATCGGTGTCAAGAACTCCTCCATGCCCACCCAGGACATCCAGATGTGGCGTGACGAGGGCGCCATCGTGTTCAACGGCCCCGACGAGCAGCTGATCTGCGGCCTGGCCATGGGCGCTGTGGGCGGCATCGGCGGCACCTACGGCGCAATGCCCGAGCTGTACATCAAGATGCGGGAAGAGTTCCTGGCCGGCAACCTGGAAAAGGCCCGGGAGATGCAGAACGAGGCCTGCCGGATCATCTACAAGCTCTGCTCCGGTCACGGCAATATGTACGGCATGATCAAGGAAGCCCTGCGGAAGATGGGCTGCCCCGACTGCGGCTCTGTCCGGGCTCCTCTGGCCGAGCTGATCGAGAGCGACTACCCCATCGTGGACGAGGCCGTCGCCATGATCCAGGCCGCTGTGGCAAAGTACTGCTAAAAAGATCCAATGCCGCCGGTATTTCTCCGGCGGCATTTTGCTTTCTCCAAGTGAGGTGTTTTCATGTTTTTTCAAAGATCTGATCCTTTTAAGATGGATGGAATCAGCCAATATCTGGATATATCGGAACATCTGCATCGTTTTTTGAACACCGATTCCCTCAGCGTGGATATTGTGTTCAAAACCACGTGCCCCGATTACCCGCCCCTGCTGGCTGTTTATTTCAAGGAAAGCCTGCTCCCCGACTTTTCTCTGTCCCTCTACAAGGGCAGGGGAGCGCTGACGATCAAGCGAGGCGGTTCCCAAAAGGTATTTGCCGGGGGAGAGGCGGTGTCCGACGGAAACGCCCACCTCATCTCCTTCCGGGGAACGGAAAATTCCGTCAGAGTCTGGATGGATGGCACCCTGATCATCGAGGACAATGCTCCCGGCCCCTGGTGCGAGTTCGGCTATGTGGGCTTCGCGACCATCGGCAGAGGGACACGGGCCGACCAATACTGCTATTTTGACGGAGAGATTCTGTCTGTCCAATTGTCTCAAACAGCCGCTCCCTTGCCTGCCTGGGAAGCAACTCCCGCGCTTCCCCGTGTCTCCCTCTTTGCCCAGGGCGTCGCCGGCGTGGAAAATTACCGGATCCCCAGTCTCCTGACCGCCGGGGATGTGACGATTGCCAGCGCCGACGCCCGCATAGACGCCCCCGGCGACAATCCCAATCACATCTGCCGGGCCCTTCGCCTCAGCTCCGACAGCGGACAAACCTGGAGCGAGCCGACGCTGTTCTGCGACTACGGCGGCAGGGGACGGGACAAAGGCGCCGCCGCCATCGACGGTTCCCTGCTCTACGACAAGGATAACCGGACCGTATTCATGCTGTTCAGCCATACCTCCCAGGGGGTCGGCGCTTTTAACGTCTCTTCTGAAAAAGCCTTTGACTCCCAGGGGAGAAAGCTGCTGTGGGACGCCGGGGATCACCAATATGTTCTGTCCAATGGCACTGTCTGTCATCTCAATGGTGAACCCACAGGCTATACGGTAGACGCCCTGGGACAGCTTTCCCATCACGGCCAGGAATGCGGAAGCATCTGCCACGGCGACCGGCGGATGTTCCGCCAGGCGAACGTCTCCTTTTTGCAGCTGATCCGCAGCACCGACGGCGGAAGAACCTGGTCCGAAGCTGTGGACTTAAATCCCCAGGTCAAGGCAGACTGGATGCGGTTCGTGGGAGCCGGTCCGGGAACCGGCATCCAGCTTCAGGAAGGCATTCACAAAGGGCGGCTCCTCTTCCCGGTTTATTACCATAATGAGCACCTGGTCGCGTCCAGCGGCGTCATCTACTCGGATGACCACGGAGAAACCTGGCACATGGGCGGTTCCGTAAACGACGGAAGAATCATCGGTGAAAACAGAATCGACGCCCGGTCCGCCGCGGAGCCCCGGGCCAATCTGGGAGAATGTCAGGTCACAGAGCTTCCCGGCGGAACCATCAGGATCTATTTGAGAAATTCCTACGGTCCCCACACGCTCTGCGCGTACAGCCATGACGGGGGAGAAAGCTGGCAGCAGCTTCACAACACCGGCCTCCCCGACCCCCGGTGCCAAAGCCATATTCTGAGAATCAAGCACAAAAACCAGGATCTTTGGCTTTTCTCCAATCCCGCGAACAGCGCCTCCCGGGTACAGGGCGTCGTTCGTGCCAGCTTTGACGGCGGGGAGACCTGGCCCGTCAGCCGGATGGTCGAGCCGGGAGAATTCGCGTACAGCTGCATGGCGCAGCTTCCCGACGGGCAGATCGGACTGCTTTATGAGGGCCGTGATCTCGCCCAGCGGTTCATGAAGTTCCCTGTGGAGTGGCTGTTGGCCGAAAACTGACATCAGCTCTTTCGGAGGCATATTTATGTTGTTGCAAAAAGCGTATCACTGCGATGTATTCGTGGTCGGCTCCGGCATTGCGGGCATCTCCGCCGCCTTGACGGCGGCAGAATCCGGTGCCGATGTGATTCTGGCCTGCAAAGGAAATCTGTTTTCCGGATGCAGCTTTTATCCCGGAACCTGGGGCCTGGGTCTCATCGGTCCGGCGGACCCGGCGGACGAAGCGGATCTGGCCCGGACGATCCAGGATGTGGGCTGCGGCATGGCGGATCCCGAAATGGTAAAAGCCTTCGTCTCCGGGATCCAGCCCGCCATTGCCCGGGTCCGGAACATGGGCGTGAAGCTCCGCCGCCCGGCAAACGCCGGAGAGACCGCTTTCATTCCCTGCTTCGACCACAAGCACCGGGACTGGAACGGCATCGAGTTTGACAGCGCCCGGGAGATCTTCTCCCAGAAGCTGAAGGAGCACCACATCCGCATCCTGCCCCAATGTGAGGTTTTGGAATTGGTGAAGGATCGGAACCGGGTCTGCGGCGCCGTGATGGCCTGGGAAGGAAAGCTCCGTTATGTGGGATGCGGCGCGGTTGTCCTGGCGACGGGAGGCTACGGAAGCATCTTTAAGTATCATCTTTGTACGGAGGATGTCCTTGGAATCGGTCAGCATCTGGCCCTGGAAGCCGGCTGCCGGCTGGTGAACATGGAGTTTATGCAGATGATCCCCGGATATATCGCGCCTGCCTACAAGACCGTATTTAATGAGAAAACCTTCCGCTATGCCCGCCTGAAAAAGGCGGACGGCTCCCCGCTTCTGAATCCCGGGGAGGCCGCGCAGCTGGAGCTTCGTTCCACCCATGGACCCTTTACCTGCCGCCTTCCCTCCAAAGCAATTGACCTGGCACTGTTTGATGCCTTCCGCAAAGACGAGGCGGGCATCGGCGTTTCATACTCCGAAGCGGTTTGGACCGATCCGCCGGAGTTTGTGAAGGTGTATTTCGACTGGCTCCTTCAGGCGAAGGGACTGAGCCCCAAGGATCCCATTCAGATCGGTGCCTTTGCCCACGCCGCCAATGGAGGCATCCGGATCCGGCCGGACGCGTCCACCGGTGTCGCCGGTCTCTTTGCCGCCGGTGAAGTCACAGGCGGTATGCACGGCGCGGACCGGATCGGCGGTCTGTCCACCGCGAACGGCCTGGTCTTCGGGACCATCGCCGGACGCAGCGCCTCCGCCTATGCCGCCGAGGCTGACGGCTGTCCCGGGGAATACGAATTTGCCGCCCTCGCCGCAGAGGATCTGGACGGAAAGCGGAAGGCCCTTCAGCAGCTCATGTTTGAAAACGCCATGATCGCCCGGTGCGAGGCCGGTCTTTCCAGCGCGCTGGAAGCGGTGCGGCAGCTTCACGGGGAAGTAACCCAAAGCAGGAAACCCAGCACGGATCCATCCGCTGTGACCAGGACCCATCGGCTCCTCGCAAGGCTCAACACAGCGGAAAGCGTTTTGCAGGCTGCTTTGCTCCGAAGAGAAAGCAGAGGCTCCCATTACAGAACCGATTTCCCCCAGCTGGACGACACGCTGGAAAAGCAGATTATCATTCATCTGGATGCCGATGGCATCCACGCAGAATTTACGAAAGGGGCGTAATACTCCCATGACAGAACAGGACATTTTCGATCTGGACGGTTATCTGGGCACCACCCCATGCCCTGCCGACTTTGATTCCTTCTGGGCCCTGCGGATGGCGGAGGCTGACCGGATCCCGCTGGATTATTCCATTACCCAGGCAAAGGAAGTGCCTTCCTTTGAAACCTGCAGGTATTTGGATCTGTGGTTTACCGGTGTAGGAGGGGCAAAAATCTACGCCAAATACTTATTGCCCGTCAGCGAAGAGAAGGTTCCCCTTGTGCTTCAGTTCCACGGCTATCCCGGCGCTTCCAGGAGCTGGCTGGAGCAGTCCTCCTACGCGGGCATGGGAATGGCGATCATCGCCATGGACTGTCCCGGACAGGGCGGCTTCGGCAACGACATTGGCGGCTATCTGGGCACAACCGTTTCCGGACATATTGTGGCCGGACTGGACGGTCCCCCGGAGAATCTGTATTATGTGCGGCTCTATCAGAATATCCGGGTCCTGTGCCGGATCGTCCGGGAGCTAAACGGCATTGATCTGAACCGCGTTTTTGTCAACGGCGGTTCCCAGGGCGGCGGCATCGGCCTTGCCTGCGCCGCGCTCAACAACGATCTGATCAACCGCGCCGCGATTCTGTATCCCTTCCTCAGCGATTACCGGATGGTATGGGAGCTGGGGGCGGATGAGATCGCCTACGAAGGCCTCCGGTACTATTCCAGATGGTTCGATCCCGACGACACCAAGCAGGAGCAGTGGTTCGGCAAGCTGGGATATATCGACAGCAAAAACTTTGCCCATATGATCCGCTGCCCCATCCTCTTCGGCACCGGCCTGGCGGATAACATCTGCCCCCCGCAAACCCAGTGCGCCGTGTACAACAATCTGCATTGCCCGAAGAAGCGTTATCTGTTCCCGGGTTATGCCCACGAGGAGATTCAGGCTTTTGATGACAGAATCCTGGACTTTTTCTGCCGCGAGGAGGTGGTGTTATGACAATTTCCGAATACAAAGCGATGCTGGCGCGCTTCCAGGGCAGCATCCGGACCCCGGAGGATTTTGAAGCGGTTTGGACACGGCAGATGACCAGGTCCGTTCTTTCCGTTTCGACTTCCAGGATGCCATTTCATAACCATGCCGCCGTTTATGAAAACCTGTCCATTTCCTATGACGGCGGCGAAGTAAACGCCCGGGTGATTCGTCCCGCTTCGGAAGGGCCCCATCCTCTGATTCTGATGTTCCACGATCTGAACCGGGGCGTCCGGGGCTGGCATCACATGACCCGGTTTATCGCCCAGGGCTATTGTGTAATTGCGCTGGACGCGGAGCCCTGGGTCGGCGACTGGACGCAATCGCCGGAGGAAATCCGTTTCCCCCAGCGTTATACAGATGCGCTTATTCTGGCGAACTACGCAAGAACCCTTCCCTTTATTGATCCCCGGCGCGTCGCCGCCTGGGGCGAGGGCTTTGGCGGAGGGCTGGCAATCGCCGTTTCCGCGCTGCTGCCGGAGCCCGTCAGATGTATCGCGCTGAATCCGTTCCCCGGAGATATCCGCGGCATTTGCCGGGATCGTGACGAAGCGGTGTACGCCATGCTGGATTACGTGGAGCTGGCTTCCTTCGCGCCGCTGATCAAGGGTCCTTCCCTGTTTGGCGTATGCCTCATGGACGAGGTCGCAAAACCGGAAGGGCAGTTCGCAATCTATAACCGTCTGACCTGCCCCCATACTTTGAAGACCTACCCCAAATTTATCCATGAGCGGCTCAATTTCTTTGAGAACGAGATCCTCAGGTTCCTCCACGACGAACAGGCTTGATATTCCCCGCCGCCGCTGCTTTTGGGAGAGCTTTGAAAATAAAAAATTACCGGCATCCATGCACAACGCATCGGCTGCCGGTGTTTTATTTTGCTTCGGGCCGCGGCCCGGACGCCTCCGCCCGAAGGCTTGGTTCAGGCTGCCGCCTTTGTTCCTCATTATTTTGTACAGATTTCCGTACAATTCTGCTCGATCCGCATGATCCGTTTATGGGTCGCGGGATGGGAGGCGTAGATCACCTCCTGAAGCGATTTGGGGTCCGTCTCCTGGCTCTCGACAAAGCGCTGAAGGAAGTAGCTGAGCTGGGATCCATACCCCAGTTCACAGCTGTAGCGGTCGGCGCGATACTCACACTGCCTGCTGACACACGCCATCACAGCCTGATACACAAACAGCACAAGATGCTGCAGCAGGGTGAAGAAGCCCTTCGCCAGCTTGCTGAAGCCCTGAAACAGGAACATGCTGAACAGCCCGCCGCACAGTCCCAGCGCGCACAGAACCGCGAAGATGATCCAGATGACGGACACGCTGGCGAAGGAGGCGCAGATCAAGCCCGCGATGAGGATCGTAACCGCCGCGAACACCATCCTGTAGAAGACCGCGTCCAGGCAGGAGATATGGGAAACCTCATGGGCAAGCACCGCGCAGAGCGTCGCGTCGTCGCAGTTATTCAGCATGGCCCGGGTCACGCCGATGCTGCGGAAGCCGTAGGCGCAGGCGTTGATGTTGTCAGAGGGAATGACATGCATCCGCAGTCCGGAAATGTCCCCGCCGGAGACCCGCCGCACATCTTCCGCCAGATTTTCCAAAGCACAGGAAAGCCTGGTTCGTTCGTACTCCCGGAGATGCTCCATCCGGATCGCGCCGTCCTTGAGGAGCGCAAGATATTCCCCAAGCCATGCGTAGAGCGCGACCCCGAGGGTCAAAAGCGCGGATGCCTCCACCCCCAGGAAACAGCGGCTCAAGGTGAAGAACACCAGCAGAAACACAGCGATTTTGATGTAGCCTCTCAGCTTCATATTTTGCCTCCTTTGCAAAAAACAGTCACAGGGAGAATATGGACGAGCTGCCCATAAACTCCACAATCCCGGTTCCGGGAGCAAGCTGAAGGACCGTCTCCTTGTGGTATCGGGGCTCCCGCACCGGAGCCATCTGCCCAAAGTTTTCGGTTTTGTTGTTTCCCATCAGCATATCCCAGGGGGTGTTGGCGCTCCATCGCCGGTCATATGTCACATTATAGGTTTTCTTCACCACCTCAATATCGCCGCAGGCCCGCTCGATGGCCTGGGCGCTGCTCATGGCGGTATGGCGGCTGAACACTCTGGCCGGGAAGCGATTGAGAATCATCGCAAGCTCGTTCGCGCCGCACCATGTAAAAACATCGCCGGAGAAGATATGCGCCTCCACGTGAGCGGGAAGCGCCAGCATCAGATTGACCAGGCCCTTTCTGCTGCCGTATCCCTTGTCCAGCACGATCATCGCGATGCTCTGATCGGACTGTGCCTTCAGGCCGAATTGCAGCAGCTTCAGGATCAGATTCCGCATATGCTCATCCTCCGCCAGCACACCGGTGGAAAACAGAACGGCCTCATTGGGATCCGCCCCCAGCCTTTTCCCATCCTCCCGGGTAAAGGGCATCAGCAGGAAGAACATATCCTCAAAGTCCGCACCGGCCGCGGCGCATTCCGTGTACTTTGCCAGATACGTCATCCGCTACGCTTCCGTGATTTTTCTTTCATCCACCAGCTTCTGAAGCTTCTGCTCCACCGCGAGGGCCGTGCAGTATTCACCCAGCTTTTCCAGCGTCAGTTCCAGCCCGGCGCCGCCCTTTTCCAGAAGCTCCATATGACGAATAAAGCTCAAATAGGAGGTCAGCTTTCCCTTCCGCTTCTCGTCATATTCCAGAATGTCCAGCAGCTGGCGGATCTGGCTCAGCCCATCCACCGCATTGATCCTCTGAAAGGGATTGAACAGGAAGTAATCCCCGGACATCCCGTTCTCCAATTTGTAGCCGCAGGTCTGGACCACATTCAGATCATCCGGTTCGGTCCCTCCGGAGTCGCTGATCACCACCAGAGACCGGCCCCGCTCCCGGCACTTGCGGACAACACCGCTCAGAACACGCTTCCGCACAGCGGCATCACTGCCGGATACCAGGTACTGTATTTCAGGAGCCTGCGGAGCCCTCCGGGCAATGCGGTCAATAAACGTCAGATAATCCATCGTATATTCCTCCTATTTGGGAATGATCCTGACCCGCTCCGGAGGGGCGGAGCGAATCTTGATATAACACTCGCCGATGTCCAGGCTCGCGAAATCACTGTCCTCCACAATGGGAAGCTCCTCTGTTGTGATGACGGGCTTGTCATAGCGAGACAGGGGCATGGTCAGCGTCTGCTTGCGCTGTTTGCCGAACAGGGTTTGCAGCGTCTGGATGGTGTGGGCGTCTCCGGGATGGAACGCGGCGATTTCACTGAAGCCGGACATGGCCGCGTTCGTCAGGTGTTCGCCGTAAAAATCCGGCGCGATGGCGTACAGGGACTCCATGGACTGGACGGATACGATGACTTGGAGCCCAAATTGACGGCCCAGGGTCACCGCCTGGGTCAAACCGAAGTCTCCTTGAATTTTATCGATCTCATCCAGCACCCACAGCATTCTGCCGGTATGACTGGATGTGATGGACAGCTTGTCATCGCCGATGTATTTCATAAAGAACCGCTCAAACAGCTTGGCCGAATCCCGGTACTTGTGGTCATGGAGCAGGAAAAGGCGCTCCCCATACCGTCCGTGGAGGTAATCATAGATCGTATCATCTCCGTCCTCCGACAGAAAGGTTCCGCCAAACTTGTCCAGCACGTTTTGCAGGAAAAAGAGAATATCGCTGCCCTTTCTGGGCATGGTGTAATTCTCGCAGTGATCGGGGTCGAACCCGAAGTTGTCCATCAGCATACTGCGGTTCGGCGGGTATTCCGCCAGGAAACGGAGCAGCTCCTTTCGGGGCATGGTCTTCATGGCGCTGATCACCTTGTAGTTGGAAGGGTTGTTTTTGTAGTTGTACAGAAGCACCTTCACAAAAGCCATAAAGGTGGTCATCGCGCCCTCGATCCACACCAGATTCCGCTTGTCCTGCAAAAGGTCGGAGAACAGGAGCGTTGTGATCTCCTTCAGAACCGCGTCCCATTTGGCTTTGTCGCAGCAGCGCACCTCTTTCACCATGCACCACTTGAACAGGTTCTCCTCCGGGCAGATGCCGGGGCTGTAGGAAATCACCTTGTCCTGGGGACGGAGGAACGCTTTCGTGAAATCGTCCGGCTTGATCTGGAAAAACACGGCGTACAGATCCGGCTTCTCCTCAAACAGCGCCTGAACCTTTTCCTTGGTCAGCACCGTCTTGCCGTTTCCGGGGACGCCCACAACCAGGGTGTTCACCTGCGGCAGGACGGGAATTGTTACGATGCTGTCATCCCGGAGGAGTCTGGCCTTTACCCCATGAGGGGCTTCAGGCCAGTTGGGCCGGGCTTCTTTTGTTCCCAGGCTGTAGAACACGCTTTGACCTCCTCTCAGTCTTCATCATCGGAAGAAGCGCCCGCGCCGCCGTCGCTGCCATCGGGGTCGGCGCCGCCGGAATCACTGCCATCCGGATTGGCTCCGCCAGGATCACTGCCCGGATCGCCCGCGGAAACCCCTTCTCCGGTTCCTTCGCCGACGGAAGCTCCGGAGACGCCGCCGTCCCAGTCCGCGGCTGCTTCGCCGGTTTCGGCGGTACTGCCGGGAGTGTCTTCGTAGTCCCACTCGGCGTAGTAGTCTGCGATATTGGGCAGATCCGCTTCGGTCTTTTCCATCAGGTCGGCATATTCCTCGGCAGTCATGGAATCCCGGAACGCATCACCGGAGTTAGGCAATTCATCCAGCATATCAGATGTTTGCACATTGATTTCTTCATTGATTGCTTCCTGTTCACTGTTCTGCATATTGGCAAAGGACAGGTGAACCTCCTGGGTTTGGCCAGATTCGAAGGTAATGGTATCATTTACCAAGAACGCGTCTGGCCGATTGCCGGGCTGATTGCTGGAAAAGGCGGTCTTCTCAGACGCAATGGTGCTGCCGCTGCGAAGCGCGTCGCGCTCCGCCCCTTCCATGTTGTAATAGGCCCCGTGATTCAGGTTCTTGGCCTGGGGCGCGATGTTATCCGCCTTGTTGCTGCCCCCCAGGGAGGATGCCTGGATATGTCCCCGTTCATCGGTGGGAAGATAGGCATCGGTTCTGGAGGGCATATTGTTGTGGTTGCCCTTGGTGAGTACGCTGGGACCGTTATAGGTCTTGCTTCCGGTCGCGGGGTCTACGGTGTTGTAATTGCTGTCCGCCATATGGTCCTCCCTCAGTCATCGTCGTCATCGGTCCCGTCAAAGAGCGCCTCAAACTCCGCCAGGATGTCACCGTCTTCCTCCAGGCTGACATCAAACGGGTCCGGCCGTTTGGAGAACTGCCTTCTCTGGGCTTCACTTACGTTCAGCGGATGAAATCCGCTTGTTTTTCTGGAACACTGTGCCCTTTCCGCCTTCAGCACAGGGGCGCGGAGTTCCTGGAGAAACTTCTCGTGCTTTGTTCTTTTCATCTGAATCCTCCTTGTGAAAAGACAAAATATGCCTCACCGCTACTATATCAGGTGAGGCATATTCCGTCGAACAACCTCTGGGTTACAGGAGATTATTCCTTTGCTCCGCGCCCGGAGCGCTTCGGCGCGCCCTTGGCCGCCTCAAGGTAGTCTCCATACTCCTTGCTGTTCAGGGTATCGTAGCGGGGGATATGGACCGGCTTGCGGCCGGACTGCATGATGAACACCTTGCCAAGAGGCGCATAGAGGACCTCTTCGTAGGGAATATTCATCCGTCTGCTGACAATTTCACAGGAACGGTCATCAAAGCCCCCGGGGAAATACACGTAGGCCGCGCAATTCTGCCGGATAATGGCAGCGCCCTCCTTCGTGTAGATCGCTTCCAGCTGGGATTCGGACTGGAGCAGCATGATCGCCGAGATGCCCGCGCTGCGGAACATACTGATATCCCGTTCAAACCCTTCAATGGGACAGGTGCAGGCAAAATCATCGAACAGAAACCGAACCTCCCGGGGGAGCTCTCCGCTGGGGCGGTCCGCTGCATAGCGAAGCAGCTGCCGGATCAGGTCACGGTAAAACAAATTGGCGTAGTACTGCTGGGAGGTATCCACCGCGTTGGTGATCACGATCAGCGCCTCTTTGTTATGGGCAAAATGAACCAGATCCAGCTGCGGCTTGTCCTGCATCAGTTTGCGGATCGACTCAGGAAAAACCGTGCTCAGCGCCGCAGCCAGCGTATCACGGCAGCAGGAGGCCGTCCTGTAAGGGAGAGACTTCCAGGCATTGAATTCCCGGACCGCGTAGCATCCCGGCGAAGCCTCTTCCAGCTTCCGGAACATCCCATCAAGGGAGGTGGATACGGAATAGCTGCTTTCCTCCGGGAGCAGCTTGTCAAAAAGCCGCAGCATATCCGCCGTGCCCGGATTGGTATTCTCTTTCGAGGTCATGAAGGTTGCCGCGGTCAGGCTGCTGCACAGGGGCTTTGCCTTCGCGTTCCAGTAGTCGTCCACGGTCTTTTTGATGCTGGCATCGATAACCGCCGCGGAAAAGGCATCAATATCCGCGTAGGATTCAATCGACAGCATCGGGTCAAAGCTGATGGTGCTTTTTTCCGGATCCGCGATATTCAGGATCCTGCACGTGTAGCCCAGCGTATTCAGATAGCGGGCCATCTTATACGCGTCCGCTTCCTTGGCGTAGGAGAGGACGGGATTGCTGTGCTCAGACCGGGCAACCGTGGGAAACAGCGTGCTGGTGGACTTGCCGCAGCCTGTGGTTCCGTCAATCAGAACATTCGCATTGGGACGGGTCTTTCCCACATCATCACCGGAGAGAATATAGTTTTCTCCAAGAACAACAGGATCTCTTTTCAATGGTGCCTCCTTCTCAGAACCGGCGGACGATTTCATCGCAGATGCCAAACTCCACCGCCTGCGTGGCATCCATCGTGTTGTCGAAGCTGATGGCCCTCTCGATCTCCTCACGGGTCTTGCCCGTGTTCTCCCCAAGGAGCCGCACAATGGTCTTCTTGGTCTCCATGATGGAGTCGGCCGTCCGCTGGATCGCTTCCGCGTTGCCGCCCACATTGCCGGAGATGTAGGGAGAATGGATCATCACCTTGGAGTGGGGCAGAATGAATCTGCGGCCCTTCTGGCCGGAGGAAAGGAGGATGGCCGCCATGGAGGCCGCCAGGCCGGTACAATACAGATTGATGGGCGTGTCGGGCATTCCCTTCAGCTGATCATAGATCATCAGACCGGCGTTCACCTCGCCGCCGGGAGAGGATATGTAGATGTTGATTTCCCCAGCCGGGTCCTCCGCCTCGAGAAACAGCAGCTGCTGGATGACCGTGTTCGCCGTCTCCATGGTGATGGCGTCAGAGAGGAAGATTCTCCGCTGGGCCAGCATCGTTCCCGCCAGGGGAAGGGTTTGAAAGCCGGAATTGCTCCTTTTGATAATGTTCATAATACCTCCTGAAGGCTCGTCACCTGCCTACGCATACACAAGGGAACGGAAATGCTCCTGGATCCGGACGCTTTCCCGGAGGAAACCGGCGATGGCCTCCCCCAAAAGCTCCGAGCGGCCGCGAGCGTCCGGGGAACGGATCCCTTTTCGAATATAGAAGTTCAGAATGTTGTCCTCCGTGATTTCCAGACCGGCCGCACCGCCGTTGCCCGCTTTCTCTATTTTTTCTCCCGCGTGCCCGTCGGGGATGTCCACCGGAAGAAACCGCCACAGGTGGACATCCTCCTTGCCGCATTCCAGATTGAAGGTAATCTGGCCGGGAGCATCGCACAAATAAAGTACGCTGTCCGGGAAGCGCTTGCCGCGGTATTTGATATGAAGGCGCCGCAGGGCGCCTTCCATATCCGCCGTTTGAACCATGACAGCCTCCTTATGAAGCCTTCAGGCTTTGCAGGATCTGCGCCGCGGCATCCGAATCGCAGCCCACCAGCTTCACAGACCGGTTCTGGGGGGCGACAGACCCGTCCAGCGTTCCGTCCGCCAGTCTGTCGGGGATGTAAAGAACTGAGCTGTAGCCGCAGCCCACAACATGGACCCGGTCACGATCCACGCCCTCGCTGACGAGAAGCTCCTGAACGGCGCGGGCCCGGGCCTCGGAGAAGGCCATGCAGGATGCCTCTTCCCCGGCGGAAGTGGTGGTTCCGCAAATCAGCAGCTCAAAGCCGGGGTGGTCCAGCATATACTGAACCACATAGCCGAGAACCTCTCTGGCGGCATCCGGGTCTGCCAGCTCGGTGGAATCGGAGTGGAACTTGATGGACTTTTCATCGAAGGAAAGGACCTCGCCATTTCCAAAGGGATCATCCGCAGCATCCATTTCCTGATAGTCGACCACGCAGGGCTGAAGGCCGGAACCAGTGCCTTCGGTCTTCATCACGGAAACCTTCTGGTCGAAGTCGTAGCCCTCGCCGCTGGGGACATCCGCCATGAAGGTCACACTGTCCGCGCCCATGCCGCAAAACAGCTTCTGGTAGAATTCCTTCAGCTTCGCCTGCTCGCTGAGAGAGAGGGCGGGCTGCTCCCCGGCCACGTCGCCGCAGGCGTAGAAGACCACATCGATGCCGCTGAGGTCCAGGTTCAGGTCGTCGATCAGCGTGCCGACAGACGCATCCACATCCATCTGGTACACAGGCACCGCGGTCATATCGATCAGACCGGAGGAGCTGATGCCGGAGCAGTAGAACACCAGCAGGTTCTCCCGGCCCTCCGCCTCATGTGCCCGGAGGGTACGGACCGCCAGAGCCGCCGCCGAAGCGATATCCACCTCAGCCGTCCAGGGCGCTGCCGCGTCGATCTGCCCGCTGATGTCCGCGGAAACGGAGGCCTGGATCCGTTCGAGCATCGCATTGGAGTATCCACGATCAGAGAAATCAGGGATCTCGCCTTCGCAGGCCACCCGGGGCTGGCCCTCGGCATTGATCACCGCGTAGGTGGAGCCGGGGAGTCCGGGCAGCCCGGAGAGCTCGTCGATCATCCGCGCATCGACCTTGGGGTTGTTGTTGGCAATGGTGACCACGCAGGCCACATTGCGGGGCGCGGCGCCGCCCATGGCATCATTGGAATTCACGCAGCCCGCGAACAGGCAGGACAGCAGCGCCAGCACAATGCAAATCATCTTTTTCATATCAAACAGCCTCCTCTAAAGTATTGATCGTGTGAATGGGACGGTTTTCGGCTTCGCCGGGAGCTTTCTTCTCAGAAGCCTGATGGAGAAGGGCCCCGGCGGACTCTGCCATGGCATCGGTGTAGGAAGCCTCGCCCTGATGGATGGCCAGGAGCTTGCGCATGTGCTGCTTCAGCCCCACGGGAAGGGCCTTGAGGTTTTCCTCAGCGGCCTTGCGGCATTCCAGATCACGGATCGCGGGATCAACGGCGTGGTCGATGGCATCCTTTTCGGCAGTCAGCGACTCGTACTCCGCGTCCAGAGCGGAAAGCTCCGCTTCCAGCTCCCGGCGGCGGTCCACCAGATGGGCCTTCTCATCGATGGAGAACACCAGGCTGATCAGTCCCGTGGTGGTGGTCAGGAAGGCAGTCACGAGGCTGATGCCCCACTCCGCCAGAGAGTAGTTATCCTTACCCACGAATTCACCGGCCGCATTGATGGTCCCGTAGGTCACATCCATGCTGCCGAAGCGGATCATAACGCCCGCCACTACGGAGATCAGGAACATGACCAGCAGACCGATCACAGAGACGGTATACAGCCGCTTGTCCATAAACTCCTCGTCCTTTCTGGAGATCAGCATACCCAGCGCATACATGGAACCGTCGGACATCACGCTGAGGCAAGCCACCGTGATGATCAGCAGCCACACATTCTGCAGCAGGATCGTGTTTAAGTAAGAGTAGTTCAGCATGGCGTCCACCGCCATGGCCGCAAGGGTGACCGGCAGGCCCAGAGGAACATGGAAACGGCCGATCTTCATTTCGAACTGGGCATTCAGCCCCTTCAGGGGTTCCATGCGCTGGGCAAGCTCGTTCCGGGACTGCTCGAGCTGTTCGATCCGGCGCTCCACCGCGCCCTTCCGGACTTCCAGCCCGGAGCGAATATTATGGATCTGCAGCTCGTGGGCAGCCACATCTTCGTGATGAACCGCTTCCAGATGCGGCACCTGCGCGTCCACATAGGCATCACAGCTCGTACCTACCGTGAACCGGTCGCCGGTCTTGATCAAGTCGGACAGCTTCTCCTCGGCAGCATCGTACTGGTCCTGGATAAAGCTCTGGGAGATGAGCCGATAGGTGCCGGTGATAAAGGTGTCCAGCCCCTTGCCATACTTCGGCAGGGTCGCGGGCACATATTTCTCGGAGAGCACCGCGTTATAGGCTTCCTTCTTTTTCTTCTTAAACATCATTCGCAGCCTCCTTTTCCAACACGCCGGTGATTTTCTTCATCAGCGCTTCGTGATCCGTCCGGTAACCGTCCAGATAGGGCCGGTAATCCACAGGGGGGATGTAGCTGGGATTGACGGGCTTCAGCAGCGCGCCATGGCCGTAGGCACAGAAGCAGTTTCTGAGAGCGTCGGCAGTCGCGGCAAGCTCTTCGGAGCAGGTACGCTCCTCCAGCGCCAGCTTCTCCCGGATGGCAACCAGACGGCGGATGATCCACGCCCGTCTTGCCAGGATGTTCTCACGCTCCTGCTTGCGCTTGTCTGCGGCCTGAGCGGCCCGCTCCGCGCTGGCCGCAGCCGCTCTGCCCGCCTGGGCGGCCGCGACGCTGTCCGGGTGTTTTGCTTCCCCGGCGCCGTGCGCCGCCAGGTCATTGGCTCGGTACTGAGTGGGAACCACCAGCTCGTTCAGCTCCAGGGTCAGCGTCTCCGCCTCGGTGCGGGTCTCGGACAGCTCCCGGTTCAGCTGGGCCACACGGTCGTGGCACAGCTTGTCGAACAGGTAGATCTTCCCGTGGATGTAGGCGGAGTTGAGATTGCCGCTCTCAGAATCCACCGCCGCGGTCTTCATCCGGCCGTTGGTAAAGCCATGGACGAAGAGAAACAGCTTCGGGGTCTTCAGCCCCTTGAGCTTCAGCGTTTTCTTTTTCATAAATGTCCTCCTCTCTTAACCGGCGAGCTCGTACTCGTAATCGTCACGGCGCCCGCAATATCTGGCACGTGCGGGAACAGGAGGCTTCTCCGCCGCCTGATCGCCGAGGATGTACTCCTGGATCACATAATCCACCTGACCAGGGATGCGCTCCATCTGGCTCGCAAGCTTTACATCTCCCCAATTCCGGAAGTTGTAGAACTCACGGATCGTGAGGCTGAAGCCCCGGCCCTCCATGCCGCGGCCTTTGGAGCGGAAATGCGCAAAGACGCTTCCGCCGAAGTCGTACTTGGACAGCCAGTGTCTGTCCTTGGTGCCGACCGGCTGGTAATAGAAGTCATGGTGACCATCGGTGGCGACACAGATGATCCGGTCCTTGTTATCATGGGGATATCTGATTCTGTTCATTGCGGAAGCCTCCTTAACAGTGTGCACAAATAATACCATAAACCCATCAAAAAACGGAAGAAACCACAGGATTACAAGCATTTCTCAGCGGATCTAAGCTGGCTCTCCCATTCGGATGTTGTACTTCTATTATAGTCCTGCAAACGGAAATGTCGTCCAACCTGTGGATTACAAAAAAAGACGAATGTACGCAAACACGTACATTCGTCTGATCATATCTCTTATTTAACAAAGGGACGATCTGGTCCCGCTCGGCGCCCTCACGGGAGCGCCGGTAGCTGATGACCAGATCATCGATCCGGCAGCCGTACAGCTCGGACAGGAACACCGCATGGGCCATCGACAGCAATTTCTTGCCCGTCTCCCATGTGCTGATGGCGTTCTTGGATGCGGAGTAGTCGCACCCTTTGCAGATCACCTCAGACAGGGATTCCTGGGTGAAGTGATTGCGCAGTCTGAACTTGCGCAGCTGCTTTCCGGTTGCAATAAGGTCCGTTCCGGCCTCCCAGGGCTGGAAACGGCGGGTAACAGAATTACTCATAATATCATCCTCCTAAACTTGGCGGCAATTTGAGCTGCACCTGTTGCAGTCATATCACCTATTTCTAGACAGTTTCAGAGCCGATATTACTTATTGCATCCTATTTCATAGGATACTGACAAAAAATTAAAATGTCAAGGGCAAAAAGGAAATGTTAACCTATGGTTGTACAAATCCTTTCCCTTCTCTATTGCGGGCTCGCGCGCCGCCCCTTCCGCGCAGAAAAAGAGCCGTCCCCAAAGGGACGGCTCTCTTATGTAGCGCTATTCGGATTACAGGTAAGCCTTGATGGCCTCGGAAGCGTTGGCAGGGTCGTCGGAGACGGACAGAGTCAGCTTCATGCTGTTGGCCTCACAGAAGGCAGCGGCCCAGGAGATGAACTCCTCGCCCACGTCGTGGTTGTTGCCGATGATCTTGTACAGGTTATCGATAAAGACATGGGTGATGTCGAAGTTGCCGGCGTGCAGACCGCTGATCAGGCCCTTGAGCATATCAACGTTCTTGACACCGTACTCTTCGGAGTCAACCAGACGAACCTTGTAGTTGATGTCATAGGTCAGCTTCTTGCCGTACTCGATGCAGACGATGTCGCCGGCCTCGGTGGTGACGGCTTCCTGGATGGCGGAAATGAGCTGCTTGGTCTTACCGGAGCCCTTCAGGCCCATAATAACTTTAATCATAGGAAACTCCTCCTTGCTTATGCCGAATATGGCTGTGTCCATATTCTACCATCGTGTGGATTTTTTTGCAACCTCTTTTGGCGTTTTTTTCAAAAGAATTTGCTGGGAATGGATTTCTATACGGTTTGGGGGTGCTAGCTAGACTTGTTAGGTGTCACTTTCTTGTCGCTGAACAAGAAAGTAACCAAAGAAGTCAGCTTAAGGGAGGGCCACTCCGTGGCCTGATTCTCCCTTAAGAATCCCTCTTACTTCATTTAAGGGGTGGAGGTAGATGATAGCTGGGGCGGCTCTTTTGTTACAGATCCTTGATCGATTGGTTTTCTTTTCTTTCTTAGTTTTCATATCCGGGCTTGCCCAGGAGGCGGAACATATTCCGCTTATACAGCTCCACGCCGGGCTGGTTGAAGGGGTTCACATCCAGCAGATACGCCGACACGCCGCAGCTCAGCTCGAAGAAATAGAACAGTTCGCCCATCTTTCGCTCGTTCAGCTCACCCATCTCCATGGTGATGATGGGCACGCCGCCGTCGGCGTGGGCCTGGACTGTGCCGAGATACGCGTTCTCGTCCACGTAGTCCAGGGTCTTTCCGGCCAAATAGTTCAGTCCGTCCAGATTCTTCACGTCGTCACCGATGGTGTATTTCTCCGCCGGGGGATCGAAGCGGAGCATGGTCTCGAACAGGTTCCGCTCGCCGTCCTGGATCATCTGGCCCAGGGAGTGGAGGTCGGCGGTGAATTCCGCGGTAGCGGGGAAGAGGCCCTTGCCGTCCTTGCCCTCGCTCTCGCCCATGAGCTGCTGCCACCAGGCACCCATCATCTTGAAGCCGGGCTCGAAGGATTCCAGCAGCTCGATTTTCTTGCCCTTGCGGTACAGGGCGTTGCGGACGCCCGCGTAGAGCCAGACGGGATTTTCAAAGGACCGGAGGTCGTATTCCTCCTTGGCCTCCACCGCGCCCCGGAGCACCTCCATGATGTCGATGCCCGCCACAGCCATGGGCAGCAGGCCCACCGGGGACAGCACCGAGAACCGGCCGCCTACGTCATTGGGGATCACGAAGCTTTCCCAGCCCTCGTCCAGGACCATCTGCCGGAGGGCGCCCTTGGTTTTGTCGGTGACGGCGTAGATCCGCTTCCGGGCGCCGTCGGTGCCGTATTTCCGTTCCAGCATCCATTTCAGGCCACGGAAGGCAATGGCAGGCTCGGTGGTGGTGCCGGATTTGGAGATGACGCAGAGGGAGAAGTCCTTTCCATCCAGGAGCCGTTCCAGCTCGTTCCAGTGCCGGGTGCTCAAAGAATTTCCGGCGAAGAAGATCATGGGGTCGCCCTTGCCCCGGCCCAGGTTCCGGTTGGGGCCCTGGAGCAGCTCCATGGCCGCCCGGGGGCCTAAGTAACTGCCGCCGATGCCGACGACCACCAGCGCGTCGGAGTTCTCCCGGATCCGCTCAGCGGCCTTCTGAATGCGGATGATCTCCCGGGTGGGCTCGCTCACCGGCAGGTCCAGCCAGCCCAGGTAATCGCTGCCCGCGCCGGAGCCCTCCATCAGGGTCTGGTGGGCGGCGGAGACCTCCCGCTCCATGGACAGCAGGTCCATCAGGGTCATCTCGCCCCAGACATTGGAAATATCAACTCGAATCATAATCTGGATTGCACATCCTTTCGTAAGTACATACTTTTCTATGTTCATGTTACCGCAATTTGCCCATAAACGCAAGGGCAAACCGGTTGACCATTGCATAATTTTCAAAAATTTTACCGAACCCTATGGCTTTTTTCTGTGGGTTATGTATAATAGAATATGGTGAAAACTATGGGCAGACCAGGCTCTGCCAATTATTGACATCTACATTGGAGGTACATATATATGCGTTACGGCTTTGGCATCGACGTGGGCGGCACCACCATCAAGATCGCCTTCTTCGAGAAGGACGGCACCATGAAGGACAAGTGGGAGATCCCCACCCGGACCGAAAACGGCGGAGCGAACGTTCTGCCCGACATCGCCGCGTCCATCAAGGAATACCTGTCCCGGGAGAACATCCCCAACCAGGACATCATTGGCATCGGCATCGGCGTTCCCGGTCCCGTCAGCGACGCGGGCATCGTCAACAAGTGCGTGAATCTGGGCTGGGGCATCACCGATCTGCACGGTGATCTGTCTGTCCTCACCGGCTTCGGCGTCAAGGGCGGCAACGACGCCAACGTGGCCGCTCTGGGCGAATGCTGGAAGGGCGGCGGCCAGGGCGCCAAGGACATGGTCATGGCAACCCTCGGCACCGGCATCGGCGGCGGCATCGTCATCGGCGGCAAGGTCATCGCGGGCTACCACGGCGCGGGCGGCGAGATCGGCCACATCACCATGAACCCCGAGGAGACCGAGGTCTGCGGCTGCGGCAAGCGGGGCTGCGCCGAGCAGTACGGCTCCGCCACCGGCGTGGTCCGGATGGCGAAGCGTTACCTGGGCGCTCACGAGGGCGAGTGCGTCCTGCGGGGCAAGGATTTCGAGTGCAAGGACGTCTTTGCCGCCGGTGCTGCCGGTGACGAGATGGCTCTGGCCATTCTGGAAGAGGTCTACGAGGTCCTGGGCCGGTTCCTGGCCACCATCTGCTGCGTGGCAGACCCCGAAGTCATCGTTCTGGGCGGCGGCGTCAGCAAGGCCGGTCAGCCCCTGATCGACGGCGTGACCAAGTATTTCCACAAGTACGCCTTCCACGCCTGCCGTTCCACCCGGATCACCCTGGCAACCCTGGGCAACGACGCCGGTGCCTACGGCGCGTTCAAGATGGCCCTGGACGAGTTCTGCGTGTAACCGTCATATCCGCTAAAAAAGCAGTCCGGTTTTTTCCGGACTGCTTTGTTGCAATACCGCGGTTTGTGCGGTAGAATGAATGAGAGAATAGATTGGATGATGACGATTTTCTGAGATGTTTCGTCGCGGACTGTAGGGACCGGCCTCCCGGACGGTCCGCTCCGCCGTAAGGCGGCATGGTATACGTTAAAATTTGCCCATCGAGGTCAAATTTTAGCGACGGACCGTCGAGGACGCCGGTCCCTACGACTACCCATGAAACATCCTGCCAAATCGGAATCAGCCACCACAGGAGGTACCTATGGAAAACATCCTTGTCATCGGCATTGCCGGCGGTTCCGGCTCCGGCAAGACCACCCTGATGAAGAACATTGTTGCCAAATACGGCGACGACATCACCGTCCTCAGCCACGACAACTACTACAAGCGCCACGACGAGCTGACCTACGAAGAGCGGTGTCTCCTCAACTACGACGAGCCCGCGTCCCTGGAAACCGATCTCATGGCCCGGCAGCTGGACCAGCTCCGCCAGGGCGTCGCCATCGACTGCCCGGTGTATGATTTCACCGTCCACAACCGTTCCAACGAGACCATCCGCATTGAGCCCAGAAAGGTCATCATCGTGGAAGGCATCCTGATCTTCGAGAACAAGGAGCTCCGGGACCTGATGGACATCCGGATCTTCGTGGACACCGACGCGGACATCCGGCTCTGCCGCCGGGTGAAGCGGGACGTGAACAAGCGGGGCCGGACCCTGGAAAGCGTGCTCAGCCAGTGGCAGGACACCGTCAAGCCCATGCACGAGCTGTACGTGGAGCCCAGCAAGAAATTCGCCCACATCATCGTCCCCGAGGGCGGCAAGAACTATGTGGCCCTGGACATGATCATGAACCAGATCAACAAACACATCGAGGCAGCCGTATGAAACCTTCCGCACTGATTTTCGACATCGACGGCACCATCTGGGACTCCCGCCAGATCGTGGCCGACGGCTATAATTACCATCTCCGTTCCATTGGGCGGGAGGACCTTCAGGTGGACGCGGAATACCTGAAAAGCCTCTTCGGCAAGACCATGACGGAGATCGCCGACATCATGCTCTCCTCCATCCCCAAGCCGGAGCGGTATGACGTGCTCCTGGGCTGCATGGAGAGCGAGCACCGCTTTTTGGAGGAGGACCCCTGCCAGATTGCCTTCCCCGGGGTGGTGGAAACCCTCCGGGCCCTGGCGAAGGAGTACCGGCTGTTCGTAGTCAGCAACTCCCAGTGCGGCTATCCGGAGCTGATGCTGGACAAGCTCGGCATCCGGGACCTCTTCGAGGGCTGGCTCTGCTTTGGGGACACCGGGGTGTGCAAGGGGGAGACCATCCAGATTCTGATGGACCGCTATCATATCCAGAACGCCGTCTACATCGGCGACACCCAGGGGGACCTGGAAGCCAGCCGCATGGCGGGGATTCCCTTCGTCTTCTGCCGCTACGGCTTCGGCGAGCCCGAAGCGTGGGACGACGCGGTGGACGCCTTCCCGGAGCTGCTGGAAAAGTGGAAATAATTTGAAAAAAAGCGCCTTTCCCCATTGCTATTTCCGTAAGTATCGTTTATACTCTTGAGCACAACGCCATTATACATTACGGGAGGTGAATCAGATGGTGTTTGAAATGCTGCGGGATATGCTGGTAGAGTCCCTGGGCTGCGCCGAGGAGGAGATTTCTCCCCGGAGCGAGCTGCGAGAGGATCTGGGCCTGTCTGACACCGAGCTTGAGGAAGTGGTGGACGCCATGTCCGGCGAGCTGGGCTTCCGTTACGATGCGGATGACCTGTCCAAAGTCTTCACCGTGGCGCAGCTGGTGCGCTATATCGCCAACCTGATTTGAGCAACTCAATATCAAAAGCCTGCTGCGTTTTTCGCAGCAGGCTTTGTTTTTTGCGTCATTCGGAAATTCTGACCCTGCAGGGACCGGCCTCCCGGACGGTCCGTCGGCAAACAACGTTTGCCGCTTCCGCGGCACGGTCCGTCGAGGATGCCGGTCCCTACAGCCGATTATTGCAACAGTGTTTTCAGGTCCTCCGCCACCTGCTCCACTCTGCCGGGGGCAAAGGGGCTCTCAAGGCCCGCTTCGCCGATGAATTCCAGGAAATAAGAGCACTCGGTGGTGACGATCTCTTCCAGCTTCTCAAGGCCCTTTCCCGCCTCCTCCCGCTCCATCTGCAGGAGCTGGAAAGCGGTGTCGTTGCTGACCACGTAGCTGATGATGTACATGGGGTCGGTATAGTAATGGGGCACCGTCACCAAATCCCGGCAGTCCCAGCCGAAGGCCTCAAAGTCGATGCCGAAGCTCCGGCAGATCTCCTCGTAGAGGGCGAACACATTCTCCACCGTCAGCTCCTCCTCGCTCAGGCCGTAGAGCTCCTGCTCGAAGCAGGCATAAGCCGACTGCTCGATGTAGGTGCTGACGCAGTCCGCCAGCTTGTACTGTTCCAGTCCGTCCTCCCCGTCGTCATAGCACAGGCTCAGATACTCCATGCCCTGGGAGAAGACCTCCTGGATATCGGTTCCGGCGTAGCTGCCATAGCAGGCGTAGTCCGCCAGAAAATGGCCGAACTCATGGGCAAAGGACAGCTTGTCCAGGTCATAGCCCGTGGGGTCCACAAAGATATAGGGCTCGTAGTAGCTGGTCAGATAAACCTCGAAGGAAGAGCCGTATTTCGTTTCGCTGTATTCGATGTCGTAAAGCCCCGCCTGCTCCATCAGGCCGAAGGCCTCCGCCGCCGCGCCGCCCATATTGGCCGTCACAGTGGAAAGGTAGGAGAACATCTCCTTCTCGCTGCAATAGCCGTAGCCCCCGTCCCAGGCGCAGGAGGCGTTCACCTCCCCATACAGACCGCTCAGCGCCTCCCGGATGGAACTCATGTACTCCATGGCCTGGTCCGGGGTGTAGTCCCGGTAGTAATAGAAATCATAGGCAAACTGGACATAGCTGTCGTAGCCCACATAGGCGGCGATCTCCCGGCGGAGCTTCACCAGATCAATCAGGTTCTGGCACAGCTCGTCAGCATAGCCGTCGAAGTAGGCATCGGTGTAGTAGCCCGCTTCCTCCGCCTGGGCGCTCAGGTCGTAGTATTCCCCGATCAGGTCCGACTCCCGCTCCATCAGAGCCAGGAAGGTCTCGTCCCAGGTGGAGCCATCCTCGTAATAGTCGAAGTAGCCCGCCCCAAAATAGGCATCGCTTTCCAGCTGATCCCGGATGGGGGAGTCCGCCAGGGCCACATACAGCTCCTCCAGCCCCGCCTCCACGTCGGCGGCGTACTGGACGCAGTATTCGTACTCCTCCCACCATTGGTCGGAGGTGGTATCCCGGCAGTATTCAATGTAGGCCAGGTCGTAATTGGTGTAGAACCAGTCGTAGGCGTCGTAATAATCGTAGATGGCCTCCATCACCGTGTTCAGGTTTTTGGAGGTCCGGGCGGTCTCGCAGCTCTCCGCCAGGGTCGCCTGCAGCGCGTCCATATCCGGCCGCTCATAGGCCATGTCCTGGTAACGCACATACTCCTCTTCCAGCCCGGGCAGGCTCAGGCCGCTGGAACAGCCGGTGAGCAGGAGCACCGCCGCCAGCAAAAGCGCCAACATTCTCTTCATCTGTTTACCGCCTCGTTTCGTTCTTTTTCCTTATCATACAATAATTCCCCCGGAAAGGCAACGCTCCGGGGGCAAAAAACACCCCGGAGCCTTCGCTCCGGGGTGCCGCGCATTCAGGGAATTACAGGTTGTCCTTGATCTTCTGGATCATCTCGGCGTACGCTTCCTCGGTCAGGTACTTCCGGCCGGGGTTCATGGCGAAGGGAGTGCCCCACTCGAACTCGTCGGACTTGTACTTGGGAACCAGGTGGAAGTGCAGGTGGCAGCCGCCGTCGCCGTAGGCGCCGTAGTTGATCTTATCGGGATGGAATGCCTTGTGCAGGGCGTTGGCAGCCTTGTTCACGTCGGCGAAGTAGGCATTGCGGTCCTCATCGGAGATGTTGACCATCTCGGAAACGTGGTCCTTGTAAGCCACGATGACGCGGCCGGGATGGCTCTGCTCCTTGAACAGGATCAGCTGGCTGACGGACAGGTCACAGATCTTGATGCCGAAGCCGGCCAGGATCTCGCCGCCCATGCAGTAGCCGCAGTTGCAGTCTTTCATTGGAATTACCCCCATTGTTTTATTTTGACAGGTATATCATAGCGCACTTCCGGTGAAATTGCAAGATAAAACCCGACTGGGCCGGGAATGTTTTTGTATAAAATGTAGGGGCGAGCAATGCTCGCCCCTATCTATCATTCAATATAGAACAATGGAACGTTACCGAGCGGTTTCAACTCGCATAACGATTCACACCGCACCAGCGCACGAGGAGCCAGCGGCGGCTCGCCGCTTAACCGAGAAGAAGTTTATCATCCGCCTCGTCGGAGCCGGAGGCCTGGCTGAACAGGTTCAGAAGCTGCTCCACTGTCAGCTTCTTCTTCTCCTCGCCGGAGACGTCGACCACCACACGGCCCTCGTACATCATTACCAGCCGGTTGCCGTGGGCGATGGCGTCACGCATATTGTGGGTGATCATCACCGTGGTCAGATGGTCCTTCTCCACAATCCGGTCGGTGGCGTCCAGGACCTTGGCGGCGGTCTTGGGGTCCAGGGCCGCGGTGTGCTCGTCCAGAAGCAGCAGCTTCGGCTTCTGGAGGGTTGCCATCAGCAGGGTCAGGGCCTGACGCTGGCCGCCGGAGAGCAGGCCCACCTTGGCGGTCATCCGGTCCTCCAAACCCAGGTCCAGGATCTTCAGCTGCTCCCGGTAGGTTTCCCGCTCCGCGGCGGTGATGCCGATGCGAAGGGAGCGGCCTTTGCCCCGGCGGGCGGCCAGAGCAAGGTTCTCCTCGATCTGCATGGTTCCGGCGGTGCCCATCATGGGGTCCTGGAACACACGGCCGATGTACTTGGCCCGCTTATACTCCGGCAGGTGGGTGACGTCCACGCCGCCGATGACGATGGAGCCGGAATCCACGCCGAAGACACCGGCGACCGCGTTCAG
>JBGVDK010000116.1:0-7263 GCA_045119355.1 Faecousia sp. | reverse complement strand
CCGGCAGGATGCCGTTGTCCCGATTGTAATGCTGCCGGAAAGCCTGGCAGCAGCCGGAGAAATGGCGCATATAACCCTTCTCGGTGAGAATTTTCAGGAAATTCAGCACATAGGGGTGGACCTGATCGCGCAGCGCGCTGTCGAGGACATCGCAGCGCTCCTGCATGGGGATGGAGGGGGTGCCGAGCAGCTGCACAAAGGCAGGCTCCGCCTCGAAGCTCTCCTTCAGAACATTCAGCTCCTTCAGGATTCGCTCAGAGAGACCCTCGTCCCGGGCAAGCTCGTAAAGGGCCTGTCCATAAACATTGGCTGCATCTGTCATAACGCGTCACCCAGGTTATCGATGAACTGGCTGATCAGCTTCTGCTGGTCGGCCTCGTTCAGCTGGCGCTCCACGACCTTCTCTGCGATGGCCATGGAAATGCCGGAGATCTCGTCCTTGGCGTCGTTGATGGCCTTCTTCTTTTCCAGGGCGATGTCGGCGCTGGCCTTCTCCAGAATGGCGCTGGCGTCGGCGTTGGCCTGACGGATGATCTCCTCTTCCCGATGCTGGGCACGGGCGACGGCTTCCTTAACGATGCGGTCGCTGGCGGCATGGGCGTCGGAGAGCTTGACGGCGTACTCAGCCTGCATGGCTTCCGCGTCCTGCTTGGCCTTGCCGGCGTCGGAGTACATTCCGTCGATCTCGTTCTGACGGTCCTCGATCATTTTCATCACGGGACCGAACAGGAACTTCTTTGCCACAAAGAAGATGGTCAGGGTGTTGATCAGAATGAACAGCGCAGTCCAGGGGTTTACGCCCAGAAATGATTCAAACACTTGCGATGCTCCTTTCTGTGGATTCCAAAAATGGGATTACAGCAGGAACAGGATCAGGAAAGAGATGATCAGGGAGTAGATACCGGTGGTCTCGGCGATGGCACAGCCCATGATCATGGTGCTGCGAAGGGTGCCGACGGCCTCGGGCTGACGGGCCATGCCGTCCAGAGCGTGAGCGACTGCGGTACCTTCACCGACACCGGGGCCGATAGCGCCGATACCCATGCACAGACCTGCGCCGATAGCCTTACCGGCGATAGCGATTGCGTTAGCTAATTCCATAAAAAGTTCCTCCTAAATAATGTTTTATATAAATTTTTTATGGTTGACGAATATTAGGCTGCCGCTGCCTCCTGGGGCTCGGGCAGGGATCCGGCAATGTAGATCATGGTCAGCAGGGTAAAGACATACGCCTGCACAAAGCCGGAGAAGAGGTCGAAGTAGCAGCTCAGCACCGCGGGGATGCCGAATGCCAAAATGGGCACGCCGGTGAGAATGCCGGTGGCTTCCAGCAGGCCAAACAGGCCCAGAACCGCGGAAATCACGCCGAAGACCAGTGCGATGGTCTTGTGGTTCTTCTTCCAGTAGAAGATCAGGCCAGCGCCCACAGCCATCATGATGACGCTGACCAGCCAGCCGGTAGCAGTGATGGCATTCAGCAGAGCGGTGGAGCCCAGGCTCAGGGCGGTGTAGATCAGGGAAGTGATGACACCGCCGCCGGCCACGTTGCCAAAATGACGGAAGGCCATGGAGATGGGCTGGGCGATCTCAGAGACGATGTTCATGGGAGTCATGACCACGATGGGCTCGGTGAAGCCCTTCAGCCAGCCGACGAAGCCGTTGTTCTTGATGTTGTTGTACCAGATGATCACGCTGACCATCAGGGCCCAGACGATGGTGCAGCTCAGGTCCGCGGTGGTGGAGCGGAGGAAGCCGGTCAGGCCGATGAAGGAGCCGCAGAGGCTGGACAGGAAGATGGTGCCGATGAAGGGGGTCCAGTGGGCATTGTGCTTGCCCATGGATTCGACCACCATGTTGCGCAGCATCATGACGCCCTTTTCAACCAGAACCTGCATCCCGTCGGGACGCTTCTTCAGGTTCCGGCCCAGAATGACAGAGGCCGCGCACAGGAAAATGGTCACGAGCAGGGAGGACACAGTGGTCTGGGTGATGTTAATGCCGCCGAAAATCGGGATGGTGAAATAGATAAATGCACCGTCAACGCTCATGTTCATGCTTGATTTCCACCTTTCTTACGGAAAAATTCTGCGACTGTGATGATGGGCCGGACGAAGACCAGCGGGAGCACCAGGGCAAAGAGGTTCATCATTCCGCTCTTGGCGCAGAGGACCAGGGCCACGAACAGCAGCACCTGCCGCACGAGCATCGACATTTGGAGGGTGGCCTGACCGCCCTTGACGTCCTGCCTCTCGGCCTTGTCCGCGGCCACCGAGGCGCTCAGGGCCATGAAGAAGAAGTTCAGGACAGCCAGAAGCGTTCCGGCGATGCCGCCGATGACGACGGTCTTGTCAAAAAAGCCCAGCAGCCAGAAGACCAGGACCATCAGCGGCACACAGATAAGCTGGCCGATCAGGATGATCGCGGTCTCGTGAAATACGGTTTTTCGGGAATCCATGGGTTTTCCTCCGGGGGATCAGATGTGTTCGTTGAAGCTCAGGGGGGGCTCCTGGTCGTTTTTGTTGGTTCGTTTGGACATTTGCTCCATCAGCTGAAGGCACTGGCGGAAGCCGGTGACGGCGCAGATGATGCCGAGCCCCAGCCCGACCAGAATGATCCAGTTTCCCAGACCGAACTGGTCCCGCAGCCACAGTCCGCAGAACACGAAGGCGGCCAGGGGCGCGGCCACGGAGATGCCGACCTGGGTCAGCCAGACGAGCATATTCAGGTCTTTCATAGGTCGCTCCTTGGAGCCAACTCGGCCCCACCTTAATTCATTCCAAAATATTATATCCGAAATGATGACAAGATTCAAGAAGTATTTATACATTTTTTGGATAATGTTATTTGGCGAGGGAGAATCCTTTGTGAAATGTGTACGGAAGTCTGAAATAAACGACAGATGGAAAAGAATTCAGAAAAAAGTCTTTTCATTTATCCCGGGATATTGTAAAATAGATTTTCAATAGAACGCACCCGCCTCCTCCGGCATATCCTGTGTCGAGGTGGTGGAGATGGCGGTTTTGATGATTTTGGCTGTGCTGGGGATTCTGGGGCTGACGGCGCTGCTGTGGACGGCGGCGGGCTGGACTCTGGGGAGCCGGGACGGCGGATGCCTGGTCTGCGTGTGCGGGCCCGACGGAAAAGAGGGGCCCTTTTTGGAGCGGGCGGCGATGCTGAAGCGGCTGGGGCTGCTGGCTGGGCCGGTTTTGCTTGTGGACATGGGTATCAGCGAACAGATGAAAAAACGGATGAAAAATGAAGATTTCCGGCTGGTCTCCCCGGAGGGGCTGCTGGAAATCCTGGAATTGGAGCGGAATCAACTTGCGTGAACAGGAATTGGAGATCATTCAGGGCGCCGTGGCTGCGGTGGTCTATCAGAATTATGACAACGGCTATTCGGTGCTGCGCTTAAGCTGCGGCGGGAACCAGACCGTGACGGTGGTGGGGACCATCCCCCTGCCCGTGGTGGGCGAGCGGCTGATGGTGACGGGCAAATGGAGCAACCATTCCAGCTTCGGACGGCAGTTCGAGGCGGAGTTTCTCGAGCGCCTGCTGCCCCAGACCACGGACGAGATCCGGGCGTACCTGTCCAGCCGGGCCATCAAGGGCATCGGCCCCGTCATGGCGGCACGGATCGTGGAATATTTCGGAGACCAGACATTGCTGGTTCTGGAACGGGAGCCGGAGCGGCTGGCCGCCGTCCCCGGCATTTCCCGGGAAAAGGCCCGGGCCTTCGGCGAGGAGTTCCGGCTTCAGGCAGGAATGCGCCAGCTGATGGAGTTTTTCACCCTGCACCATCTGCCTACCGAGCTGGCGGTGCGGGCCTACAAGCTCTACGGCGAGCAGACGGTGGAGCTTCTCTACGACGATCCCTATCTGCTGATGGACAACGGCCTGGACGCGCCCTTCGGGGCGGTGGACCGGTTCGCCATTGAGCTGGGCGTCGCGGGAGACGACCCGAGACGGGTGGAGGCAGGCCTGCTTTTCGAGCTTACATATAATATGTCCGCCGGACATACCTTCCTTCCCGAGGAAAAACTGGTTCTGGCCACGGCGCAGCTTCTCAGCGTGGACGCCGAATCCGTCAAGGAAGGCCTGGAACGGCTTGCAGGTGCGGAGCGGATCGAGCGGAGCCGCCTGGCGGGCATCGACATTGCCTATCTGCCCCAGATGTATGAGGCGGAGCTTTACAGCACCTACCGGCTGCTGCAATTTGCCAACTGCACCTTCCCGGAGCCCGGGAATCTGAACAGCCTGATGCGCAAGGTGGAGCAGGAGACCGAGATCCACTACTCCGCCCAGCAGGCCCAGGCCATCCGCTCCGCGGCTACCAACGGCGTGCTGCTGATCACCGGCGGTCCCGGTACTGGTAAAACGACGATTTTGCAGGGCATTCTGTCCCTGCTGGGGAATATGCAGCTGAAATGCGTCCTGGCGGCGCCTACGGGCCGGGCCGCCAAGCGGCTCACCGAGGTCACTGGCGAGGAGGCTTCCACCATCCACCGGCTTTTGGAGGTGGGCATTGACCCGGCCACCGGGCAGATGGTTTTCGGCAGGGACGAGGACCTGCCTTTGCGGGCCGACGCAGTGATCGTGGACGAGATGAGTATGGTGGACGTGCTGCTGCTGCACAATCTGCTGAAGGCCATCCCCCAGGGGAAGCGGATCATCCTGGTGGGCGATCCGGACCAGCTGCCTCCCGTGGGCCCCGGCTTTCCCTTTGGGGATATGCTGAGAAGCGGGATGCTGCCCACGGTGCGGCTGACGGAGATCTTCCGCCAGGCCCAGGAGAGCCTGATCGTCATGAACGCCCACCGGATCAACTCCGGCGAGCTGCCGGAGCTTCGGCGGGTGGACAAGGACTTCTTCTTCATGCGCCGACAGTCCGAGGACGCGGTGTGCCAGCTCATTGCTCAGCTCTGCGCCACCCGTCTGCCCAAGAACATGGGCATCCCCGCCGACCAGATCCAGGTCCTCAGCCCCACCCGGAAGGGCGGCGCGGGCACTGGAAACCTGAACAAGCTCCTGCAGGCCACCCTGAATCCCCCGTCCCCCGAGAAAAAAGAGCGACAGTTCGGTGATTTTTCTTTCCGGGAGGGCGATCGGGTGATGCAAATCCGGAATAACTATGATATAATGTGGAGAAAGACCGACGGCAGCGCCGTGGGAAGCGGCATCTTCAACGGCGACGTGGGCGTGATCACCGCCATCGATCCCCATGCCGAGCTCCTCACCGTGGTCTTTGACGATAAGGAAGCGGACTACGACTTCTCCATGATGAACGAGCTGGAGCCCGCCTATGCCATGACGGTCCACAAGAGCCAGGGCAGTGAATACCGGGCGGTGATTCTGGCGGCCTGGAACGGCTCGCCGTACTTACTCAGCCGGAGCGTGCTATACACCGCCGTCACCCGGGCGCGGGAACTGCTGATCATCGTGGGCCGGGAGGACGTGATCGTCACCATGACCCAGAACGCCAAGCGGAACCGCCGGTACACCGGCCTGAAGCTCCGCCTTCAGGGGAAGAACGAATGATCATAACCGAGTTTGTCAAGGAACTGCTGTTTCCGAGAAAATGTATCTTCTGCGGCAAGGTGCTGTCCCCGGATGAAACGGACCTGTGCCATGACTGCCGGACCTCCGGGCCGGAGTACGAGGGCGTGAAGCGGGTCCCCGGCATTTCCCGGGTGACCGCCGTCTGGTTTTACGAGGGGAATGTGCGGGAGAGCCTGCTGCGGTTCAAGTTCCAGCACAGGCCGGACTACGCCGAGCCCTTGGGCCGGATGCTGGCGATGAAAATTCTTCGGGAGAAGCCGGAGTATGATCTCATTACCTGGGTCCCGGTGAGCGAAAAGCGCCGCAGGGAACGGGGCTTCGACCAGTCGGAGCTGCTGGCCCGGGCGGCGGCCCAGGAGCTGGGCGCGGCGGTGAAGCCTACGCTGAAGAAGCTCCGGGACAATCCTGCCCAATCCGGCATTGATGACGCCGAACAGCGAAAGGCCAACGTCCTGGGCGTCTATGCCGTTATGGACGAGGCCGCGGTGCGGGACAAGCGGGTCCTGCTCATGGACGACATCCTCACCACGGGCGCAACCGCGGGTGAGTGCGCCAAAATGCTCCGCGCCGCCGGAGCGAAAGAGGTGTCCCTGGCCGTGGTGGCCGGTGGACGGAAACACAAGAAAGAATCACTCCTTTGAGCCGGTTTTCCGGACGAAGTTTGCAATATCAAAAAGCAGGTGTAATACTATGGCGAAAAAATCCAAGCGTAAGTTCAAACTCAATTTCAATTTCTTCACCAGCGACCTGGGCGTGGATCTGGGTACGGCCAACGTGCTGATCTATGCCGAGGGCCAGGGCGTTGTGGTCCGGGAGCCCAGCGTGGTGGCGGTGGACAAGAACACCGGCAAGATCCTGCAGGTGGGCGCGGACGCCCGGAATATGCTGGGCCGGACCCCTGGCAACGTGGTTGCCATGCGGCCTCTGAAGGACGGTGTCATCTCTGACCATGAGATGACCGTCAAGATGCTTCAGATCCTTTTCCGCCGGGCCATCAAGACCTCCTGGCTCAACCCCAAGCCCCGTGTGGTCATCTGCGTCCCCAGCGGCGTCACCGAGGTGGAGGAGCGCAGCGTCATCAACGCCGCCATCGAGGCCGGCGCCCGGCGTGTCTATCTGATCGAGGAGCCGCTGGCGGCAGCCCTGGGCGCGAATCTCCCCATCGCCGACGCCAACGGACATATGGTGGTGGACATCGGCGGCGGCACCACCGACGTGGCGGTGCTGAGCCTGAACGGTGTGGCCAATTCCTCCTCGGTGGAGGTGGCAGGCGACGCCTTTGACGAGGCCATCGCCCGCTATATGCGCCGCAAGCACGGCATCGTCATCGGCCAGGTCACGGCAGAGAATATCAAAATGCAGGTGGGCTGTGTCTACCCCCGTCCCGAGGACATCGGCATGGAGGTCAAGGGCCGGGACTCCAAAACAGGTCTTCCCAGAAAGCAGACCGTCTATTCCTCCGAGATCCTGGAGGTCCTCCGCCGTCCCGCCCGGCAGATCGCCGACGAGGTGCTCCATGTTCTTGAGGAGACCAGCCCCGAGCTGGTGGGCGACATCGCCAAGAACGGCATCACCCTCACCGGCGGCGGCTGCCAGATCTGGGGCATGGATCTGATGCTCAGTGAACGTACCGGCATCGCCTGCACCATCGCCGACGACCCGGATTCCTGCGTGGCCTACGGCTGCGGCAAGAGCCTGGGCTGGATC
>JBGVDK010000115.1:0-8239 GCA_045119355.1 Faecousia sp. | reverse complement strand
GAAGCTGGGCTGTAGCATGGTCGATACAGCCAACGCCTATATGAATGAGCGCGCCGTTGGACGTGCCATGCGGAAAAGCGGCGTCCCGCGGAAAGATATTTTCCTGTCCACCAAGATCTGGGCGTCCGAATACGAAAAGGAGAACGCTGTGGAGAAGACCCTGGAGCTCCTTGGCGTGGACTACATCGACCTGCTGTACATCCACCAGCCCTCCGGCAATTACATGGCAGGCTACCGGAAGCTGGAAAAGGACTACAAAGCGGGAAAGATCCGGGCCATCGGCATTTCCAACTTCCATGGCCGCAAGCTGGAGCACCTGCTGGAAGCCTGTGAGATCAAACCCCATGTGATCCAGCTTGAGGCGCATCCCTATTACACGGACACCGAAACGCTGAATATGCTGGCGCCTTACGGAGTGCGTCTGATGGCCTGGTATCCTCTGGGCCACGGAGATCAGGGCCTGCTGAACGAACCGGTATTTCAGACTCTGGCATCCAAATACGGCAAGACTGCCGCCCAGATCATCCTCCGCTGGCACACCCAGAGAGAAACTGCCGTCATTCCCGGTTCCACCAATCCGGACCACATCCGGGAGAACTTGGCGCTCTTCGATTTCACCTTAACGGATGAGGAAATGGATTCCATCGGGGCGCTGAATAAGAACGAGCGCTTCTATAACCCTCCGGCGGAAATGGAAGAGCAGTACGCCCTCTGGGCCATCGATCTGGATTCCCAGCCCTGATATTGATTGAAAAAACCACCATCGGACACCCAAAAGCGGCTCGTTCGATGGTGGTTTATCTTCTCTTATTCGTCGGTGTTGATCAGATTGCTGATATAGGGGATCTTTCCGGCTTCCACATCGTTATAGAAGCCATGCTTCCAGTCGATGTAGTCGATGCTGGCCTGGATGCGCTTCAGATCCTCCTGGAGGCTTTTGCGTTTTTCCTCCAGGATGACCCGGCGCTGGGGGATGGTTTCCACGCCCCCAAGGCAAAGGTCAATGTACGCCTTCATTTCCTGGATGCTCATATTGCAGTTTCGCAGGCAGTTCAGGGAGTTGATCCAGGCAATGTCCCGGTCATCGAATACACGGCGGTTCTGGCTGTCCCGCTTCACATTGGGGACGAGGCCCTGGTTGCAGTAAAATTTCAAAGTTTCATAAGCAAGCCCGGTTTTTTCACAGGCGTCCTTCATGGTATACATATATTACACCTCAGTTTTGTGGAAATTGATGCTTGACCGGTAGTTCCTACCGGATGTTACAATGGTAGCATAATCAGATAAGGTGGTCAAGGCATGATCTACAGCGATTTTCAGAAGGAAAAACTGTCCCTGCTGGGCTTCGGCACCATGCGTCTGCCCACCCGGGCGGACGGCAGCATCGACGAAACGCAGGTTTCCGAAATGACAGCCTACGCCATAGAGCACGGAGTGAACTATTTCGACACCGCCTATCCCTATCACGGCGGCGAATCCGAGCGGGTCATCGGCAGAGTTCTGAGCAAGTATCCCCGGGAGAGCTACTTCCTCGCCACCAAATATCCCGGACACCAGATCCTCAGTACCGGTTACAACCCGGCGGAGATCTTCGAGGAGCAGCTGAAAAAGTGCGGCGTGGAATACTTCGACTACTATCTTCTCCATAACGTTTACGAGAAGTCCATAGAGACCTATCTGGACCCCAGATGGGGGATCGTGGATTACTTCAAGGAACAGAAGAAACTCGGCCGGATCAGGCATCTGGGCTTCTCCTGCCATGCCCAGACTCAGGGACTGAAGCGGTTCCTGGATGTCTGCGGCGAAGATATGGAGTTCTGCCAAATCCAGCTCAACTATCTGGACTGGACCTTGCAGGATGCTAAGGGCAAATACGACCTGCTGACAGAACGGGGCATCCCCGTCTGGGTCATGGAGCCCGTCCGGGGCGGCAGACTGGCGAAGCTCAGCGATGGCGAAGAAGCAAAGCTGAAAGCATACCGTCCCGATGCTTCCATTGCCTCCTGGGGCTTCCGCTTTCTGCAAGGCCTGCCCAAAGTGAAGATGGTGCTCAGCGGTATGTCCAATATGGCGCAGATGGAGGACAACGTGAAGACCTTCTCCCAGGCGAAGCTCCTGTCCGTGGAGGAGACTGCCCTGCTGCTGGACATTGCCGAGGGGATGAAGGATTCCATTCCCTGTACGGCCTGCCGTTATTGCTGCGACGGCTGCCCCATGGGACTGGACATCCCCGGTCTCATCAGCACCTACAACGAGCTGCGTTTCTCTCCTGCTGTCAATGTGGCGATGCGGATCGAGTTTATGCCAGAGGACAAGAAACCCTCTGCCTGCATCGCCTGCGGCCAGTGTACCCGGATGTGCCCCCAGGGCATTGACATTCCCGGCGCGATGAAGGACTTTGCGGAGAAGCTGAGTAAGCTCCCCAGCTGGGCGGAGATCTGCCGTCAGAGGGAGGAAGCGGCAAGGAAATAACGATGATTCCATGGATAACAGACAGCCCCGCCGTTTTTTGGCGGGGCTGTTTTGCCGATTATTCAGAAGGCTCGTCAATGACCACCAGACGGTAGCTTCTGCTGCCCAGGCCAATCTCCTCGCCATGCTCCAGGGTGTCGGAGCCGCCGACGCTCTCGATCCGCTGGATCATACTCTGAGCGCCCTCGGAGATGTAGATCAGATCCACGCAGGCCTGATCCAGCGCCACAGGGTCTGTGGATGCCAGGATTCCGATGTCGTGGATATCCGCCGCGCTGGGATTCGCGGTGCAGTCGCAGTCGATGGACAGGTTGTTCATCACGTTGATATAGAGAATATTGCCATCCAGGGCGTCCACCACGGTTTTTCCGGCCTCTGCCATGGCGTCCATGAAAACGGGAGAGGAGCCGCCCCAGGGGCTGGTGCTGCTCCGGCCGCCGGTGTGGATCAGGCACTTGCCCTCGGTGGAGGCGATGCCGATGGAGATGTTCTTGATGGCACCGCCGAAGCCGCCCAGCATATGGCCCTTGAAATGGCTGAGCACCAGCATCCCGTCAAACTCCCCGAACCGGGCGCCCACCAGATTCTCAGTCAGCACGGTTCCGCCGTTGACCGGCAGGGACAGGGAGCCTGTCTCGTCCATGATGACCACATCGGCAATATCGGTGAATCCGTGGTCCTCGGCCAGCTGATAGTGCATGGCCGTCTCCGCCCGGGAGCCGCCGTAGGCGGTGTTGGACTCCACAATGGTACCGTTTACATACTGGACCAGCTCCTTGATAAATTCGGGCCGGAGGTGGTTACTCTGGTCGGATTCGCCGGTGTGGACCTTGACGGCGATGTTCTCGCCGGTGAGCTCCACGCCCAGGGCCTGATAGATCGCCGTCAGGGCTTCGGGAGAGATGTCCGAGGTATAGTAGACCACCGCTTCCGCGGTTTCATCCTGATGCTCCAGGTCGGAGATGTTCAGCGCCGCTCCGCCGAAGGTGGCGATCTGGCCCTCGCCCACCTCCACGGGGACCCGCTCAGCGGGCTGGTTGACGGTGCCGGAATTGCCGGAACCGGTGCCGCAGGCCGTGAGCAGCAGACTCAGAACCAGCAGCAAGATGATGACGGATTTTTTCATTTTGTTCCTCCTTTATTATAAAAACAAATTGACAACGATTCCAGTGGTGAAGGAAAAGACCATCACAAAGGCGATATACAGGATAAAACGTTTCATCCCCAGCACGATTTTCAGCGCACCCAGATTGGTGATCTTGGTGGCCGGGCCGGTGATCATAAATGCGGCCGCACTGCCCATGCTCATGCCCATAGCCAGCCACTGCTGCAAAAGCGGGATGGTCCCGCCGCCGCAGGCATACAGCGGCACGCCGATGGTTGCGGCCATCAGAACGCCGAAACCCTCGTTCTCGCCAAACAGGGAAACAAAACCATCTTGAGGCACATACCGCTGGAACGCCGTGGAGAGCAGCACGCCCAGCAGGAAATACCCACCCGTGGCCCGGACATTCCGGCCCAGATTTTTCAGAAATCGGATCAGAAGATTGGGGTCGGTGTCCTTCGACTGCCTCGGCTCAAAGCCGGTAAAATCGAAGAAGGGCTCGTTTCCGCAGTAGAAGTGGACCGCAAGTCCGGCGGCGATCCCGCAGAGGGTGCAGGAGATCAGCCGCACCAGCACGGCGGTGGTGCCCAGGGCGGTGCTGTACATGAGAAGCTGGGGATTCAGCAGGACGCTTGACATCATAAAGGCGGCCAGCCAGTCGTGGCGCATCCCATGCCGGGAGAAGGAAGCGGCGATGGGGATGGTGCCGTACATACAAAGCGGGCTGGCGATGCCCAGCATACTTGCCGGGATCACGCCCCACAGGCCCCACTTTTTGTCCCGGATACCCGCAAAGCACCGGTGGATGGCATCCTTGGCAAACACGGACACCAAACTGCCGATGATCATGCCCAACACCCAGTAGGGGGCGATTTGCTTTAACTGGATCTCGGCATAGTATGCCAGATAAATAAACTCCCGGCGCAGGACCTCAAATACGATCTCCATGATGACGCTCCATTCCTTGAATCTGATTTAACCATATCATCCGGTAGCGGCTACCGGTCAAGGGAGGTTTCGCTTGTTCACAGAAAATTCACAAAACCGCTGTCCATCCCTGCGCCGGGAAGGACAGCGGTTGTTTTTATTCATTTTTATCGTTCCGGGCAGAATCCGCGAGGATCTCGCTGAGGGTATCCAGAAGCAGCCGCACCGGCTCCGACGGCTGGGGCGAATGGAGCAGGCCAAAGGGAACGGAATGATCCCACTCCACCGGAACGGTGGTCAGGAGCGGGTGGGGATTTTCGGTGGTGGGCGTGGTGATCAGAAGGTCCCGGCTGTTTTCACAGCGGTTAAAGACCTCCAAATCGAAGAAATCAAAGTTGATGATCCGGATCTGGGGGTGGCGCTGGAGCTCCGAGCGCAATTCGTCCATGTGTCCGATCCAGCCGGGACGAATGAGCATGACGTTTTCGTGATACAGATCCCCAATGGTGAGGCTGTCCCGGCCTGCCAGCGGGTGATCCAGGCTCATGGTGCAGGTCAGGGGCTTTCGGTACAGCTCAAAGCCTTCGCACTGACGGTCACGGAGGAACGCGTCGTCAAAGATACCGGGGACGACATCGATCCGCTGGCCGAGGTTTCGAAGGATCTCCCGGGCGTTTTCCGGCGTGTTTTCAAAGGATACCAGCTGGAATTTCAGCTCCGGACACCGGCTGTGGATCTGGGGCCACAGCTCCATCAGCGTGTGAGTCGGGGTCATGGGGGAGGTGCCGATGCGGACGATGCTCTCGCTTTGCTCCATGGCGTTCTGTGCCCGGATCACCGCTTCTTTGGAGAACTGTATGATGTATTTGGCGTCCCGGTACAGCGATTCCCCTGCCCGGGTCAGCTTCAGGCCCCGGTGGGAACGGTGGAACAGCCTGACGCCCAGCTCTCCCTCCAGAAGGTTTATCTGTTTGATCACGGCGGTGGTGGTAATGAACGCCGCCTCCGCCGCTTTGCTGAAGCTGCCGCGGTCCGCCGCACGGAGAAAGGTCTCAAGCTGGGGATTGTACATAAAGGTTCACCTCTGTCTTTACCTTTTGGTTATAGATTAGCATCCGGTAGCTGCTACCGGTCAAGAAGAAAGAATGTTTGTTCACAAAAAATTCATAAGCTGAAACCCTGGGGTATACAGCATACCAACTTATTGGAACTTCCGGGTCGTTCGTCGGATTGCTACAATTATCGTAACGTCCGCCCAGAGATTTTGTGTATTCTGCGGCGGACAAAGCAGAAAAAACGAGGAGGAAAAAACAATGTTAGACATTAACATGAGCGATGTGATCAGCCTGATCCAGCAGAATCAGAATTACCTGATCGCGCTGGGCGTGATCCTGGCCGTTGGTCTCATCGCCATCGTCGCGTGCTTCAAGCTGAAGGCCGCGGCGAAGTACCTGATCCGCACCCAGGCTGTGGTGGCCATGGTGGTAGCAATTGCCATCGTGCTCAACCTGTTCTGCTGCGGTCCCATGTACACCATTCTGTCCCTGGTATCCGGCGAGGGTACCCTGACTGCGGAAACCGCGGCTTCCACCGAGGAGCTGGCTTTGCAGATCGCAGAGGACGGCATCACCCTGCTGCAAAATGACGGCGGCCTGCTGCCCCTGAGCGATACCGCCAACGTGAACGTGTTTGGCTGGGCTTCCACCAATCCTGTTTACGGCGGCACCGGTTCCGGCTCCCTGAACGACAGCTATCATATCGTCAGCCTGCTGGAGGGCCTGCAGAACGCAGGCTTCAGCACCAACACCGAGCTGTCCGACTTCTACACCGCCTATCGGGCAGACAGACCCTATGTGGGCATGTGGTCCCAGGACTGGACCCTGCCTGAGCCTGCCGCCAGCACCTATCCCGCTGAGCTGATCTCCAACGCCCAGGCATTCTCTGACGTGGCGATCATCGTCATCTCCCGTTCCGGCGGCGAGCAGATCGACCTGCCCCAGGATGTGACCGCCGTCAACTACACCAACAATTCCGAAGCCTACGAGGATTTCCCGGCGGGCACCCACTATCTGGAGCTGTCCCAGAGCGAGAAGGATATGATCGAGCTGGTCTGCTCCAACTTTGATGACGTGGTTCTGGTCTTCAACAGCGCCAACGTCATGGAGCTGGGCTTTGTCAATGATTATGCCCAGATCAAGAGCGTGGTCTGGTGCCCCGGCCCTGGCCAGAACGGCTTCAACGCCCTGGGCGAGGTACTGAGCGGCGCGGTGAACCCCTCCGGCAAAACCTCCGATACCTTCCCCATCAGCATGGAGAACGATCCCTACTACAACAACTTCGGCGACTTCACCTATGACAACATGGAAGAGTTCCAGATTGTGGATACCGATCCCTTTGTTCCCGGCGCGCTGCCCCACTTCGTCAACTATGTGGAGAGCATCTACGTGGGCTACAAGTTCTTCGAGACCGCCGCTGACGAGGGCCTGATCAACTATGAGGACGAGGTCCTGTATCCCTTCGGCCACGGCCTGAGCTACACCACCTTCACCCAGGAGCTGGTTGGCGTGACCGAAAGCAATGGCGTCATCTCTGTCCAGGTCAACGTGACCAACACCGGCGATGTAGCCGGCAAGGAGGTCGTCCAGGTTTACTACAATCCCCCCTACACCAACGGCGGCATTGAAAAGGCCACCGCGAACCTGGTCGGCTTCGACAAGACCGAGGTCCTGGCTCCCGGCGCTTCCGAGCTGATCACCGTTACCTTCAATGTGGAAGACATGGCCTCCTATGACGAGTACGGCTATGGCTGCTACGTGCTGGAGGAAGGCGACTACATCATCTCCATCAATGAAAACTCCCATGTGGAGATCGCTTCCCAGGTCTACACCGTGGATTCCACCGTGGTCTACGGCGAGGACAATGCCCGTTCCACCGACCTGACGGCAGCAACCAACCAGTTTGACATTGCCAAGGGCGAGGTGGAATACCTGTCCCGTGCCGACGGCTTTGCCAACTACGCTTCCGCCACCGCCGCTCCCGTCTCCATGAGCATGCCCGCGTCTGACAAGGCCAACTTTGTCAACAACTACAACTGGGAACCCACCGCCGATCCCGACGATGTGATGCCCACCACCGGCGCCAACAACGGCGTGACTGTGGACGATCTGATTGGCAAGGACTATGACGATCCCATGTGGGAGGAGCTGCTGGACAATCTGACCATCGATGAAATGGTGAACGCCATCGCCCTGGGCGGCTACCAGACTGCCGCGATGCCCAGCGTCGGCAAGGTCGCCACCACCGACTGCGACGGCCCCGCCGCACTGAACAACAACTTCACCGGCGTTGGTTCCATCGGCTTCCCCTGCAACGTGATGATCGCCTGCACCTGGAATGAGGACATGGCGGAGGCCTACGGCGACGGCATTGGCCAGATGGCAGACGAGATGAACGTCTCCGGCTGGTACGCGCCCTCCGTGAACATCCACCGTACGCCCTTCTCCGGCCGGAACTTCGAGTATTACTCCGAGGACGGCTTCCTGACCGGCAAGCTCTCCTCCACCGTCGTGGCCACCGTCATGGAGTATGGTGTGTTCGCCTATGTGAAGCACTTTGCCCTGAACGACCAGGAGACCAACCGCTGGGAGATGCTGTGCACCTGGTCCACCGAGCAGGCCATCCGTGAGATTTATCTGAAGCCCTTCGAGGCCTGCGTCAAGGATGTCGGCACCACTG
>JBGVDK010000114.1:0-3301 GCA_045119355.1 Faecousia sp. | reverse complement strand
AAACCGGCCGGGAAGAACCCGGCCGGCCATTTTGTGTTTTCTTGAGCCCTAAAATCAGACCATAGCGGCGGTGTTGATGGCCATCTTGTAGACCTCGTCAGCGTTGCAGCCGCGGGACAGGTCGTTGATGGGAGCTGCCAGACCCTGCAGGATGGGGCCGTAAGCCTCGAAGCCGCCCAGACGCTGTGCAATCTTGTAGCCGATGTTGCCAGCCTCGATGGTGGGGAAGATGAAGGTGTTGGCGTAGCCTGCGACAGGGGAGCCGGGGAACTTCAGCTGACCGACCTCGGGAGCGACGGCTGCGTCGAACTGCATCTCGCCGTCGATGGCCAGATCGGGAGCCATTTCCTTGGCAACGGCGGTGGCGTCGTGGGACAGCTTGACGGTGCCACCCTTGCCAGAGCCGTTGGTGGAGAAGCTCAGCATAGCGACCTTGGGGTCGATGCCGAAGACCTTGGCAGTGTTGGCGGTCTCGATGGCAACCTCAGCCAGCTTCTGAGCGGCGGACAGAGTGACGTTGCCTTCCTTGTCCACGGAATCCTCGTAGCTCAGGTTGATGGCGCAGTCGCCCATAGCCAGCTTCTCTTCGCCGCGGACCATGATGAAGCAGGAGGAAACCAGGTGAGCGCCCTTCTTGGTCTTGACCAGCTGCAGAGCGGGACGGACGGTATCGGCGGTGGAGTAGGTGGCGCCGCCCAGCAGGGAGTCGGCATAGCCCATCTTCACCAGCATGGTGCCGAAGTAGTTGCCCTTGGACAGAGCCTTGCGGCAGTCCTCAGCGGACATCTTGCCCTTGCGCAGCTCGACCATCTTCTCCACCATGGCGTCCATGCCCTCGTAGGTAGCGGGATCCAGGATCTCCACGCCCTCGATGTTGAAGCCGCCCTTGGCAGCGTTGGCCTTGACTTCCTCGACGTTGCCGACCAGGATGGGCTTCAAGAAGCCGCCCTCGACCAGGCGGGAAGTAGCCTCCAGAATACGGGCGTCGTGGCCCTCGGTGAAAACGATGCTGCGGGGATTGGCCTTCAGGGTCTCAATCATTGCATTGAACATGACACGTTACCTCCAGATGTAATTGTAAATAATGTAGTGGGCCTCCGGCCCATAGATTGACACACTAATTATACAACAGGTTTTTCCACGGCGCAACCATTTTTGTGAAATAATTACACCTTTGACCAGCGATGCGGAATACGTACGCCGCTCAGGGGATGATCTTCTTCGCTTTCAGATACCGCTCCTCCTCGCTGAAGACGCAGCCGCAGTATTTCTGGATGTACATCCCCAGCTCCCGGGCCCGCTCCTGACCTGCCCGGAAATAGGGACGGAAATCCCGGTACTCGAACTTGACGCCGTATTCAAAGGCGGCCCGCTCGGCGACCTCCCGCATCAGGTCGTGTTTCTGGTAGGGAGAGATGAACAGGGAAGAGGTAAAGCTGTCGAAGCCGCCCTCGGCGGCCTGACGGGCGGCGTCATAGAGCCGGATCTCGTAGCACTTGACGCACCGACCCGCGATGTCGGGGGCCACCTCCCGGATGAAGGGCCGGAGGCCGTAGTCGTTCCGCTCGATCAGGGGCACGTTGATGGACTCGACATACTCCCGCAGGCAGTTCCGCCGGGCGCGGTATTCGGTGAAGGGATGGATGTTGGGATTATACCAATAGGCGGTGACCTCCAGGCCGTCGCCCTGGAGCACCTCGATGCACTGGTTGGCGCAGGGGGCGCAGCAGGTATGGAGCAGGGTTTTCATGGGAATTCCTCCGTTTGCTTTTGTTTGGAATATCATATCACAGGTCGGGAATTTGTGCAATATGCGGGTTGGACAGGAGGGGAGGGGAAATGGTACAATGGAAAAAATTATAATCTGGAAAGGATGGATCGTTATGGCATACACCGAAAGCTGGTCCGGAAAGATCAACCGGAAGCTCATCAAAAAACAGCGGATCATCGATGTGGCCGCCGGGAGGGAAAAGGCAGACCTGGTGCTGAAAAACGCCACCTATGTGGACGTATTTTCCGGGACCCTGGCCACCGAGGACATCGCCGTGGCCGAGGGACTGATCGTGGGCCAGGGCAGCTACGAGGGAAACCTGGAAGTGGACATGACGGGAAAGATCGTCTGCCCCGGCTTCATCGACGCCCACATCCATCTGGAATCCAGTCTGGTCAGCCCGGTGGAGTTCGCCAAGGCCGTTCTGCCCCACGGCACCACCACCGTCATCACCGACCCCCACGAGATCACCAACGTCATGGGCGTGGACGGTATTGACTATATGCTGGCGGCCAGCGAGGGCCTTCCCCTGGACGTCCGGTTCATGATCCCCAGCTGTGTGCCCGCGTCTCCCATGGATGAAAGCGGCGCAAATCTGGATTATCGGGACATTGACAGCTTTTTTAATCATCCCCGGGTGCTGGGCCTTGCGGAGATGATGGATTTCCCCGGGGTCATTCAGGGGATCGCCGGGCCGGTGGCGAAGATCGTCACCTCCCAGTCCCACCACAAGAAGATCGACGGCCACGCTCCGGGCCTGAGCGGCAGCGACCTGAACGCCTACATCGCCGCAGGCGTTTACTCCGACCACGAGTGCGCGGACATTGCCGACGCCCGGGCAAAGCTCCGCCGGGGCCAGCATATCATGATCCGGGAGGGCACCGCCGCCCGAAACCTGGAAGCCCTGCGGCCTTTGCTGGACGACATCAGTTACATCCGGTGCATGTTCTGCACCGACGACAAGCATCCCTCCGACCTGCTGGAAAAGGGCCACATCGACTACATCTGCCGGGAGGCGGTGCGGCTTGGGGCAGATCCCATCCGGACGGTGCAGGTGGCCTGCCACCACGCGGCCCGGTATTTCCTGCTGAACAACCGGGGAGCCATCGCGCCGGGGTATCTGGCGGATTTCGCGGTGGTGGACAATCTGACGGATTTCAATGTGGTGGAGGTCTATAAGAAGGGCGCGCTGGTATACCGGGAGGGGGTCCTGGCGGAGATCAAGGAGCCGGAGATCCCCGAGCGGCTGGCGAAGCAGGCAGAAAATACCTTCCACCTGAAGCGGCTCACCGAGGCGGACTTTGCCGAATGGCGGCCCAGAGGGGTCATCGGCATGATCCCAGGCCAGATCATCACCCAGGATCTGGGCTACGCGGACAAGGTGGACCTTTCCACCGACACCCTGAAAATGGCGGTGGTGGAGCGCCACCGGAACACCGGGCACATCGGCATCGGCTACCTCCGGGGCTACGGCCTGAAGGAGGGCGCGGTTGCCACCTCCGTTGCCCACGACAGCCATAACATCATCGT
>JBGVDK010000113.1:0-2863 GCA_045119355.1 Faecousia sp. | reverse complement strand
CAGCTCAGCAGCGTGACGCAGCTGCTCTTCGGGCACGCCGATGGCGCCGGGCATCTTGCCGCCGTAGGTGTTGACCATCTCGACGTACTCCTGAGGAACGGAGGAGGAACCGTGCAGAACGATGGGGAAGCCGGGCAGCTTCTTGATGACTTCCTCCAGAATGTCAAAGCGCAGCTGGGGGTTGGTGCCGGGCTTGAACTTGTAAGCGCCGTGGGAGGTGCCGATGGCGATGGCCAGAGAGTCACAGCCGGTCTTGGCAACGAACTCTTCGACTTCCTCGGGACGGGTGTAGTGGGCCTTGTCAGCCTCAACGCTGACTTCGTCTTCCACGCCGGCCAGAGCGCCCAGCTCCGCCTCAACGACGACACCGTGATCGTGAGCGTACTCAACGACCTTCTTGGTGATCTCGATGTTCTCAGCGAAGGGCTTGGAGGAGGCGTCGATCATGACGGAGGTGAAGCCGCCGTCAATGCAGGACTTGCAGGTCTCGAAGCTGTCGCCATGGTCCAGGTGCAGAGCGATGGGAATTTCGGGGCACTCAATGACAGCGGCCTCCACCAGCTTCACCAGGTAGGTGTGGTTGGCGTAAGCGCGGGCGCCCTTGGACACCTGCAGGATGACGGGGGACTTCTCCTCCTTGCAGGCTTCGGTGATGGCCTGGACAATCTCCATGTTGTTGACGTTGAAAGCGCCGACAGCGTAGCCGCCGTCATAAGCCTTCTTAAACATTTCGGTAGTAGTTACCAGAGGCATAGTAAAACATTCCTTTCGTAATCATGTTGTTCTGCTGTTACTTTCCTACCAGGTCATTATACCACATAATTTCAGATTTTCAATGATTTTGTTTGCTATTTTTTACGGAGTGTGCTATAATACCCTTGTCTATGGGCCGGGTATCATTTACAGGCCCGTATTTACCAAGTAATTCATTATTTTTGGAGGTAAATATACTATGTCTGAAAAGGCTCTCGTTGGTTCCCTGATCATCGGTCAGTCCGGTGGCCCCTCTTCCGTCATCAACTGCTCCGCTTACGGCGTCATCAAGGCCGGTCTGGAGAACCCCAACATCACCACCGTCTACGGTGCTTTCCACGGCATCAAGGGCGTGCTGAACGATCAGCTGATGATCATGGACGAGGAAGATCCCGCTGAGCTGGCCAACATGCTCCACACTCCTTCTTCCGCCCTGGGCTCCTGCCGCTATAAGATTGCCGATCCCGATGTGGACGACACCGACTACAAGCGCATTCTGGAGATCTTCAAGAAGTACAACGTCCGTTACTTCTTCTACAACGGCGGCAACGACTCCATGGATACCTGCAACAAGATTTCCAAGTATATGAACCGCGTTGGCTATGAGTGCCGCGTTATGGGCGTGCCCAAGACCATCGACAATGACCTGGCTGGCACCGACCACTGCCCCGGCTTCGCTTCCGCCGCCAAGTATATCGCCACCTCCGTTATGGAAGTCTCCCGTGACTGCCAGGTGTATGACACCGGCATGGTCACCATCATTGAGTGCATGGGCCGTCACGCTGGCTGGCTGACCGCCGCTGCCGCTCTGGCCGGTGTGAAGGGCGACGGCCCCGACCTGATCTACCTCCCCGAGGTGGACTTTGACATGGACGCCTTCCTGGCCGATGTCAAGCGTATTTATAACGAGAAGAAGAACTGCATCGTGGCTGTCTCCGAGGGCATCCACTATGCTGACGGCACCTTTGTGTCCGAGGCCAAGACCTCCGGCACCGACGGCTTCGGCCATGCCCAGCTGGGCGGTCTAGCTGCCCGTCTGGCCGACGTGGTCAAGGCTGCCACCGGCGCCAAGGTCCGCCCCATCGAGCTGAGCCTGCTGCAGCGCTGCGCTGCCCACTGCGCCTCCGGCACCGACATCGCCGAGTCCTTCCTGTCCGGCAAGACCGCTTTGGAAGCCGCTGTCGCCGGTGAGACCGACAAGATGGTTGGCTTCGCCTGCACCCGTGACGAGAATGGCTACAAGTGCGAGCCCAAGCTGTTCGACCTGAGCCTGGTGGCCAACACCGAGAAGAAGCTGCCCCTGGAGTGGATCAACGAGACCCACAACGGCGTGAATCAGGGCTTCATCGACTACTGCCTGCCCCTGATCCAGGGTGAGACCGGCATGGTCAAGGAAGACGGCCTGCCCCGCTTCGTCCAGCTCAAGCGCGTCTTCGCCAAGTAATAATCACCTTCCAACGGCGGTGCATCTTCGGATGCACCGCCGTCCCATTTTTGGGAATGAGCGCAAAATGCCGACTCCGAGGTATCTCAGAGTCGGCATTTTTCTATGCGCCGTCAGGTTTACCCTTTGCTAAAATACTTCACAGCGGACTGGAACAGCTTCAGGTCAAATTCGCCGGGAACGTTCTTGTACAGGCCCTTGCCGACGCGCTCGGAGTGGCCCATTTTGCCCAGGACACGGCCGTCGGGGCTGGTGATGCCCTCGATGGCGTAGAGGGAGCCGTTGGGGTTGAAGTGGACGTCGCCGGTGGCCTTGTTTTCAAAGTCCACATACTGGGTGGCGATCTGGCCGCCCGCTGCAAGCTGACGGATCAGCTCCTCGCTGGCCAGGAACCGCCCTTCGCCGTGGGAAATGGGTACCGTGACCACATCGCCCACCTCCACGCCGGACAGCCAGGGGCTCAGGTTGGAGGCCACCCGGGTGCGCACCAGGCGGCTCTGGTGGCGGCCGATGGTGTTGAAGGTCAGGGTGGGGCAGGTTTCGTCGGTGTCCAGAATCTTGCCGTAGGGCACCAGGCCCAGCTTGATCAGCGCCTGGAAGCCGTTGCTGATGCCCAGCATCAGGCCATCCCGCTGCTCCAACAGGCTTGTCACCTGTTCCTTGATG
>JBGVDK010000112.1:0-7074 GCA_045119355.1 Faecousia sp. | reverse complement strand
CAGCTCAGCAGCGTGACGCAGCTGCTCTTCGGGCACGCCGATGGCGCCGGGCATCTTGCCGCCGTAGGTGTTGACCATCTCGACGTACTCCTGAGGAACGGAGGAGGAACCGTGCAGAACGATGGGGAAGCCGGGCAGCTTGGCGATAATCTCCTCCAGGATGTCGAAACGCAGCTGGGGGTTGGTGCCGGGCTTGAATTTGTAAGCGCCGTGGGAAGTACCGATGGCAATGGCCAGGGAGTCACAGCCGGTCTTGGCAACGAACTCCTCGACTTCCTCGGGACGGGTGTAGTGAGCCTTGTCAGCCTCGACGGAGACCTCGTCCTCAACACCGGCCAGAGCGCCCAGCTCGGCCTCGACGACGACGCCGTGGTCATGAGCGTACTCAACGACCTTCTTGGTGATCTCGACATTCTCGTCGAAGGGCTTGGAAGAGGCGTCGATCATGACGGAGGTGAAGCCGCCGTCGATGCAGCTCTTGCAGGTCTCGAAGGAGTCGCCGTGGTCCAGGTGCAGAGCGATGGGGATCTCGGGGCACTCAATGGCAGCGGCCTCGACCAGCTTCACCAGGTAGGTGTGGTTGGCGTAGGCACGGGCGCCCTTGGACACCTGCAGAATGACAGGAGCCTTCTCCTCGCGGCAGGCCTCGGTGATGGCCTGAACGATTTCCATGTTGTTGACGTTGAAAGCGCCGACTGCGTAGCCGCCGTCGTAAGCCTTCTTAAACATTTCGGTAGTAGTAACCAGAGGCATTGGAATCATCCTTTCTTAATTGGCGGCGGGACGCCGCTGTAGTTCATGTTCATTATAACACATTCTTCTTTTTTTTCAATGATAATATTTGGAAAGAAAAATTCCTGTGAGAAACATCAAATTTCCCATTTTCCCAGTTCGTTTTTTTTTGATAAATAGCAGAAATCACTATTTACGTTTGACTGAAATTAAGGTATAATCCATGTGTAGTCATCTACCCAAATTAACTTTAAGGAGTGTTTTTTAGATGAAACTGTCCCCCCTGCAGGTGGCAAGATACCAGTATAACCCCAAGCTCCCAGGCATGCTGAGAAACGGCATTTCCGAGATCTGCGTGAAGAATGGCGAACCCACCGAGAGCATTGCTGATCAGGAGAAGATCAAGGCACTCTTCCCCAACACTTACGGCAAGAACGAGATTACCTTCCAGAAGGGTGAGAATACCTCCGAGGCCAAGAAGCAGGTCGTCGGTGTCATCCTCTCCGGCGGCCAGGCCCCCGGCGGCCACAACGTGGTCTGCGGCCTGTACGACGCCCTGAAGGCTACCGATCCCGAGAATGTCCTGTACGGCTTCAAGGGCGGCCCCAGCGGTCTGCTGGACGACGACTATGTGATCTTCGACGACGAGTACATCAACCAGTACCGCAACACCGGCGGCTTCGACATCATCGGCTCCGGCAGAACCAAGCTGGAAACCGAGGAGCAGTTCGCCGTTGTGGCTGAGAACTGCGCCAAGCACGGAATCACCGCTCTGGTCATCATCGGCGGCGACGACTCCAACACCAACGCCGCTGTTCTGGCTGAGTACTGCGCCGCCCACAACACCGGCATCCAGGTCATCGGCTGCCCCAAGACCATCGACGGCGACCTGAAGAACGAGGACATCGAGTGCTCCTTCGGCTTCGACACCGCCACCAAGACCTATTCCGAGATCATCGGCAACATCGAGCGTGACGCCAACTCCGCCAAGAAGTACTGGCACTTCGTCAAGGTCATGGGCCGTTCCGCTTCCCACGTGGCTCTGGAATGCGCTCTGGAGACCCAGCCCAACATCTGCCTGATCGGTGAGGAAGTCGCCGCCAAGAAGATGTCCCTGGCTCAGGTCGCCGACCAGATCGCCGACTCCGTGGCCGCCCGTGCCGCCAAGGGCTGGAACTTCGGCGTTGCCATCATCCCCGAGGGCATCGTGGAGTTCGTTCCCGAGTTCTCCGTGCTGATCGCCGAGATCAACGAGCTGCTGGCCGGTGCCAAGGCTGACGCCTTCAACGCTCTGCCCTCCTGGGAAGAGAAGTACAACTTCATCAAGGCCGGTCTGACCGAGGCTTCCTTCGGTGTCTTCGACATCCTGCCCCAGAACATTCAGCAGCAGCTGTTCCTGGAGCGCGACCCCCACGGCAACGTGCAGGTTTCCCTGATCGAGTCCGAGAAGCTGTTCTCCGCTCTGGTCAAGGACAACCTGGCCGCCCGGAAGGCCGCCGGCACCTACAACGGCAAGTTCTCCGCCCTGCATCACTTCCTGGGCTACGAGGGCCGCTGCGCATTCCCCTCCAACTTCGACGCCGACTACTGCTACTCCCTGGGCTACAATGCCTTCATGCTGATTCAGTACGGCTACACCGGTTACCTGTCCAAGGTTTCCAACCTCAGCAAGCCCGCTGAGGAGTGGGTTGCCGGCGGTATGCCCATCACCAAGATGATGAACATCGAGCGCCGCCACGGCGCCGACAAGCCCGTTATCCGCAAGGCTCTGGTGGAGCTGGAAGGCGCGCCCTTCAAGTTCTTCGCCGAGCACAGAGACGAGTGGGCTGTTGAGACTGCCTTCACCTATCCCGGCGCCATCCAGTACTACGGTCCTTCCGAGGTCTGCGACCTGACCACCCGGACCCTGGCTCTGGAAAAGGCTTGATCCTGGCATAACATATGAATTTGAGCCTGCCCCTTCGGGCAGGCTCTTTTTTATTTCTGATTATTTCAGCACATCCAGCAGCTGGCGGATGTTTTTCTTGCCGAAGGTCACGGTCTCGCCGTCGTTGACCACCAGGCAGGGAACGCTCATCACGTTATACTGCTCCCGCAGACCAGGGAAATGGATGACGTCGAAGATCTCGGCGGTGACGTTCTCATTCAGGGACGCCACCCGCTGGGCGGCGGTGACCAGCTCCGGGCACATGGTGCAGCTTAAGGAAACCAGGACCTTGATATTCTTCTTTCCCAGCGCGGCGATGGACTGCTTCACGTCCTCGTCCAGAGGCTGGCCGGGACCTGCGGCATTGTACAGGCCCAGGACGAAGGAGGTGAACTCATGGCCGCCGGGAACGCCGTGGAAGGCCAGGCCCGTCCAGGAACCGTCGGCTCTGCAAACCTTCACCGCGGGAGCGTTGTCGCCGCCATCGGCGATCTCCACCGTCAGCTTGTCGGTGAGCTTCGCCAGCTCCTCCATATAGCCCCTCAGTTCGGCGGAGACGGGACGGTCGTCCAGTTCCAGCTTCAAAATCAGCTTATTCGCCATCCGGCCGAAAACCGTGTTCAGCTGGGCCAGCATTGCCCCGTCGAAGAGGGCACTGTCCTTTGCCGCAGGGGTGGGAGCGACCTTGGGCTCCTCCTGCTTGGGAGCCTCGGGATGGAGGCCGGTCTTCCGGTGCATGGAGGCGGCGTACTTTTCCAGCTCGGTGGCCGCCAGCGCTCCGTCTCCCACTGCCGTTACCACCTGGCGCAGGGCCTTGACGCAGACGTCGCCCGCGGCATAGAGACCGTCCACGCTGGTCTTCATGGACCGGTCGGTGACGACGTAGCCCTGCTCGTTCAGCTCGGCGATGCCCTTCACCAGGCCCGTGGCCGGGGCATAGCCCGCAAAGACGAAGACGCCGATGTTGTCGCCCTTGGGATCCCGGTACTCGGTGACCTCGCCGGTGCGGTTGTTCTTGTAACGGATGGCCCGGAGGGTGGTATCGCCCAGGACCTGCTCCACCTCGGTATTGGTCAGGACCGTGATCTTGGGATGGTTCCGGGCCTGGTCCGCCACGCTCTGGGCGCAGGAGAAATCGTCCTTACGGATGAGGATGGTGACGTGCCGGGCGTATTTGGTCAGGAACACCGCCTCCTCCGCCGCGGCAAAGCCGCCGCCCACCACGAAGACCTCTTTTCCGGTGAAGAACTCACCATCGCAGGTGGCGCAGTAGGCAACGCCCCGTCCCCGGAAGTCCGCCTCGCCCTGGAAGCCCACCATTCTGGGATGGGCGCCGGTAGCCAGCAGTACGCCGAAGGCCTTCAGCTCTCCCCGGGAGGTCTTCACGGTCTTGATGTTCCCGGTCATGTCCAGGCCCTCCACCTCGGCCAGCATAAATTCCGCGCCGAAGGATTCCGCCTGACGGCGCATGGTTTCCGTCAGCTCCGCGCCGCTGGTTTTGGCAACGCCGGGGTAGTTCACAACTTCGTGGGTAATGGTGATCTGGCCGCCGAATTTCTCCTTTTCCAGAACCACCACCCGGTATTTTGCCCGGGCCAGGTAAAGCGCGGCAGTCAGTCCGGCGGGACCTCCGCCGATCACGATCACGTCATATAAGTTCTGCATAGCAGTTGCTCCTTTCATATAAAAAGTGCTGAATGCACAGTGCTGAGTGCTGAATGATCCACCATAAAACTCAGCACTCAGCACTTTGCACTAAGCACTGAACCCCTCCCTGGGGAGGGGCAGCGCAGGTTCCCCCGCGCTGTCCCAAAGGGGGGATCAAAGCATACCAACCAGATCCAGGCTGGGCTTCAGGGTCTCGGCACCGGGCTGCCACTTGGCGGGGCAGACCTCGTCGCCGTGCTCATGGACGAACTGGCAGGCCTGAAGCTTACGCAGCAGCTCGTCGGCGTTCCGGCCCACGTTACCGGCGTTGACCTCGTAGGACACGATCTTGCCCTCGGGGTTGATGATGAAGGTGCCCCGCTCGGCCAGACCGTCGGCCTCGATCAGGACCTCGAAGTCCTTGCAGATGGCGTGGGTGGGGTCGGCCAGCATGGGGTAGCGGATCTTCTTGATCCGGTCGGAGGCGTCGTGCCAGGCCTTGTGGACGAAGTGGGTGTCGGTGGACACGGAGTAGATCTCGCAGCCCGCGGCGACGAACTTGTCATAGATGTTGGCGAGGTCTTCCAGCTCGGTGGGGCAGACGAAGGTGAAGTCCGCGGGATAGAAGAAGAACACGCTCCAAGAACCCAGGATGTCCTCCTTGGTGACGGTCTTGAAGGCGTTGTCGGCGTAGGCCTGAGCGGTGAAAGCAGCGATTTCCTTGTTGATCATAGACATAGTCGTTTCTCCTTTTCATTGTAATAGGATAGTTTTTCTTGTTTTTTGATTTTTATTCCGGAGGTTTGTTTTAACTAACCGCCCGGTTTTAAGAGATCCCCGCTTGGGGAGGTCGTTCTCTCTTTGTGCCTGTATCTTACCAAATGTTTCCTCGATCTTCTGTGATTTTGTCACAAAACAGCCTATTGTTTTTTCCGGAAACAGCGCTATAATAAAGGTACAATTTACCAAATAAGGAGGTCGTTCCCATGACAACAACGCTGTCCCCCAACGCGCTTGCCATCGTCAAGCGGATGCAGCAGAGCGAGCTGACCGAAAGCGTGATCTACGAAAAAATCGCCCAGTTTGCCAAGGGCGAAGAAAACAAGGCCACCCTCCTGCGGCTGGCTAAGGAAGAAAAGGCGCACTACGAGATCTGGAAAAAGTACACCGGCGTCGAGATGAAGCCCGAGAAGGGCAAAATCTTCAAATACACCTTGCTCGCCCGGGTGCTGGGCTTCACCTTCGCCGTGAAGCTGATGGAGCGGGGCGAGGAGAACGCCCAGTCTGAGTACGAGCAGCTGTCCGGCGAGGTGCCCGAGAGCGTCGCCATCCGGATGCAGGAGGAGGAGCACGAAGAGGCATTGCTCGGTATGCTCGACGAGGAGCGGCTGCAGTACGTGGGCAGCATGGTGCTGGGCCTCAACGACGCCCTGGTAGAGCTGACCGGTTCCCTGGCGGGCTTCGTGTTCGCGCTGCAGAACAACCGGCTGGTGGCCCTGTCCGGTCTGATCGTGGGCATTTCCGCCACCTTCTCCATGGCGTCCTCGGAGTTCCTGGCCGCCCGGAGCGAGGGCCGGGACGACGCCCTGAAATCCTGCTCCTACACCGGCATCGCGTACCTTCTCACCGTGGTGGCGCTGATCGCGCCGTATCTGATCTTCCCCACGGAGCAGCACATTGCCGCCCTGGTGTGTATGCTGGTTGTGGTCATCCTGATCATCGCGGGCTTCACCTACTACACCAGTGTGGCCCAGGATCAGCCGTTTAAGTCACGGTTCCTGGAGATGGCGCTGATCAGCGTGGGCGTGGCTGTGGTGTCCTTCGTGGTGGGCATCCTGGCCAAGAAGTTCCTGGGTGTGGATGTGTAACGAATAGGAAAATGGCGGTGCATCCGGATGGATGCACCGCTTTTATTTCGTTTTTATCAAATATGCCAGCAATTCTGTCATCCTGAGCGGAGGGCAAAGCCCGGAGCCGAAGGATCTTCGCACTTTCAGGAACAACCGTGGTAAAATCGGTGCGAAGATCCTTCGACTCGCTGCGCTCGCTCAGGATGACTGACTTGGAAGACTTTACATAAAAACAGCGGTGCACCCAAACCGGATGCACCGCTTCTTTTCTACAATTACTGCTCCTCGGGGAAGGAATACTGGGCCTTATACCGGGCGAAGCGCTGGTTGAAGGCTGCGGATTCTTCCAGCTCGCCGGCTTTCAGGGCGTTCAGGTACTCGTGGGCTTCCAGCTTACCCTCGGCCACCTGAAGCATCTCCACCGCCACATTGGAGCAGTGGTCGGCGGTCCGCTCGAAGGCGGTGAGCAGGTCATCCAGCACGAAGCCGTATTCCACGGTACACAGGCCGTCCCGGAGGCGGCGGATATGGCGGCTCTTGACCTCCCGGACCAGAGCGTCCACCACCTGCTCCTGGGGCTCGATCTTCACCGCCAGCTCCCGGTCGAAGCTGCCGTAGGCCGCCACGGTCCGGTCCAGGATGTCATTGATGGCCCGTTCCAGCACCTCCAGCTCTGCCTTGGCCTGGGTGGAGAAGTTGATCTTCTTCCCTTCCATTTCCAGAGCGGCCTTGCCAACGGCCACGGCATGGTCCGCGATCCGCTCAATGTCGGCGACGGTGTAGAGTAGCGTGTTCAGAGTCCGGTTGTCGGACACAGACAAATTCATGTTGGAGAGCTTGACGAGATAAGTCCCCAGGGCGTCCTCGTACCGGTCGGTTTCCTCTTCCAGGGCCAGGATCTGGTCCATGACCTTGGCG